>NZ_CP022521.1:5133055-5435000 GCF_002234535.1 Actinoalloteichus hoggarensis | reverse complement strand
GTGCATCGGGTGAAGCGGCCGTGTGAACGAGTCGTGGACGGTGTGCGAGTGAGAATGCAGGCATGAGTAGCGAAAGCAGAGTGAGAAACTCTGCCGCCGTATGACCAAGGGTTCCTGGGCCAGGTTATTCCGCCCAGGGTAAGTCGGGACCTAAGGCGAGGCCGACAGGCGTAGTCGATGGACAACGGGTTGATATTCCCGTACCCGTGTGGATGCGCCCATGGCGAGGCTGGTGATACTAACCGCCCGGATCATTGTTGCCCTTTCGGGGGTGGTGGTGGTCTGCGCGGGACCTGAGCTGGTAGTAGTCAAGTGATGGGGTGACGCAGGAGGGTAGCTCCGCCAGTGAGTGGTAGTACTGGTGTAAGCGTGTAGCCTGCTCTGATAGGTAAATCCGTTGGGGCGTGAAGGGTGAGACGTGATGCGTAGCCGAATGAGGCGAAGTAGAGTGATCCCATGCTGCCGAGAAAAGCCTCTAGCGAGTATCTTCGCGGCCCGTACCCCAAACCGACACAGGTGGTCAGGTAGAGTATACCGAGGCGATCGGGTGAACTGTGGTTAAGGAACTCGGCAAAATGCCCCCGTAACTTCGGGAGAAGGGGGGCCGTGTGGCGTGAAGCCCTTTTCGGGCTAGCGTTGTGTGGCCGCAGAGACCAGGGAGAAGCGACTGTTTATTAAAAACACAGGTCCGTGCGAAGTCGTAAGACGATGTATACGGACTGACGCCTGCCCGGTGCTGGAACGTTAAGGGGACCGCTTAGCTCTTCGGGGCGAAGGTGAGAACTTAAGCGCCAGTAAACGGCGGTGGTAACTATAACCATCCTAAGGTAGCGAAATTCCTTGTCGGGTAAGTTCCGACCTGCACGAATGGCGTAACGACTTCTCCGCTGTCTCAACCACAGGCCCGGCGAAATTGCATTACGAGTAAAGATGCTCGTTACGCGCGGCAGGACGGAAAGACCCCGGGACCTTTACTATAGCTTGGTATTGGTGTTCGGTTCGGCTTGTGTAGGATAGGTGGGAGACTGTGATGTGGTCACGCCAGTGGCTGCGGAGTCGTCGTTGAAATACCACTCTGGTCGTACTGGATGTCTAACCTCGGACCCTGATCGGGTTCAGGGACAGTGCCTGGTGGGTAGTTTAACTGGGGCGGTTGCCTCCCAAAGGGTAACGGAGGCGCCCAAAGGTTCCCTCAGCCTGGTTGGCAATCAGGTGTTGAGTGTAAGTGCACAAGGGAGCTTGACTGTGAGACTGACGGGTCGAGCAGGGACGAAAGTCGGGACTAGTGATCCGGCACTGGCTGGTGGAAGCGGTGTCGCTCAACGGATAAAAGGTACCCCGGGGATAACAGGCTGATCTTGCCCAAGAGTCCATATCGACGGCATGGTTTGGCACCTCGATGTCGGCTCGTCGCATCCTGGGGCTGGAGTAGGTCCCAAGGGTTGGGCTGTTCGCCCATTAAAGCGGCACGCGAGCTGGGTTTAGAACGTCGTGAGACAGTTCGGTCCCTATCCGCCGCGCGCGTAGGATACTTGCGGAAGGCTGTCCCTAGTACGAGAGGACCGGGATGGACGAACCTCTGGTGTGCCAGTTGTACCGCCAGGTGCATGGCTGGTTGGCTACGTTCGGGAGGGATAACCGCTGAAAGCATCTAAGCGGGAAGCCTGTTCCTAGATGAGGTGTCCCACCCCTTTGTGGGTTAAGGCCCCCAGCAGACCACTGGGTTGATAGGCCCGAGATGGAAGCCTGGTAACAGGTGGAGTTGACGGGTACTAATAGGCCGAGGACTTGCTATGAAGGTGCTACGCGTCCACTGTGTGGTTCTGAAGGAACAATTGTTCCTGTCCGGAACATGTCTGGGCCATTCCCTTTTTTTTGGGGGGTGGGTTCGGGTGTGTTGGTGGGTGGGGATGGTGTTTCTTCGCAGGTGTGTCGGTGGTCATAGCGGTGGGGAAACGCCCGGTCCCATTCCGAACCCGGAAGCTAAGCCCTCCAGCGCCGATGGTACTGCACCCGTGGGGGTGTGGGAGAGTAGGACGCCGCCGACCTTTACTTGATGAGGACGGTACGGACATCACGGTCGAGCAGAATTGCTCCCGGATGTCCGTACCGTCCTTTTCTCTTTTCCGGGGCTGTTGGTCTCGGGAACAGGAGCACGGTGCCGGCGTTCCCCGGTCTCCGAGCCGGCCGTCTGCGACGCCGCTCACGGCCCTGGGGCACGTCACGAAAGCCGGTGAAGCGGCCTGCCGTCTCCGGTGCCGCCTGTCGGCGAGTGTCGCTGACCCGGCCACTTCGTAGGAGTTCATCTCGGTGCTCTTCTGAAGCGGTGTCGGCGCGGGAGCGTCGTTGTCGGGACGTGACGGTCGGCGAATGGAGCAGGCTCTAGCATCAGGGGTGTGGCGAAGGCACGAATTCTGATCCTCCAACCCGCCGAGAGCGATTCGCCGGGAGTCCTGGCCGACTGGCTGACCGACGCGGGTGCGGACCTCCAGGTGGTGCGGGCGGATCGCGAGGCGATCCCGACGCTGGACGACTTCCACGCGCTGATCGTGTTGGGTGGCCCGATGAGCGCCGAGAGCCTCGGCGAGCACCCCTGGCTGGTCGAGGTGCGGGCCCGGTTGACCGAGGGCGTCCGGCGTCGGCTCCCGACGCTGGGCATCTGCCTCGGCGCGCAGCTGCTCGCCTCCGTCAGCGGCGGCATGGTGGAACCGGGCGAGGACGGCCCCGAGGTGGGGGCGCGGCTGGTGGCCAAGCGTGATGCCGCCGAGCAGGACGCACTGCTGGAGGACCTGCCGCTCACCCCTCTGGTCATGCAGGCGCACGGGGACGTGATCACGGAGCTGCCGCCGGGTGCGCAACGTCTGGCGGCCTCGCCCAAGTACGAGAATCAGGCGTTCCGCGTCGGCGACCTGGCCTACGGCTTCCAATTCCACATCGAGACGTCGCCGGAGGTCGTGCGGGCCTGGCTGGCCGACTCCGAGGATTTCGCCGCCGCACTGCCCGCGACTCAGTGGGAGCCGGGCAGGCTGGAGGAGGCACACGAGGAGATCGCGCAGACGTGGCAGCCGATCATGGCGCGGTTCGCCACCATGGCGGGTCAGCAGGCCGGGCTGGTCCCCGGGTCCCCGGGCAGGCGCAGACTGCCCCTGCTGTGATCGGCGTCGCCGGCATCGGGTCTCCCGCGACCGGCGGAGCCGCGGGGCGCGCCGGACGAGGACGGCTGCGGGGTCGCGGCGCGGGTCGGGCGTCGCCGATGCGGGAACGTACCGGGCGCGGCGGTGGCGGTGTCCGCGAGCACGCCCGTCCGACACGACGGATTCGTCGCACGAGCCCCGTTGAGGGCGCGGGAAGGGAGTCTCGATGGCCGACGTCGCCCGTAGCAGCATCTCCCCGGGGAGGTTCGGACTCACCGACCCCCGGGCCGCGGAGACCCTGCGTGCGCTCGGCTGGTGGGTGAACTCGCGGATCGGCGAGGGCGCCGCCGCCGCTCTCCAGGCCTTGTCGGCCGGCGCCGATCCGGATCTCGCGCTGCGGGGCCTCGAACGGCTTCGAGAGGCGCTCGGCGACGAGTGGCCGGAGCTGGACGAGGCCCTGCGCTCCGATCCGCGCGTCTCGCAGCGGCTCTTCGGTCTGCTCGGGGCCAGCTCAGCCCTGTCCGACCATCTCATTCTGCGGCCGCGGCGGTGGCGGCGACTCGTGGACGCCGGGGCTGAGCACAAGGACGTCGAGGCGCTGACCACCGAGCTGCTGACCGCGGTGCGGGCCGTCCCCGACGAGGTCCCGGGCGGCTTCCGGGCCGAGTCGCGGGGGCGGGAGGCGGTGGCCGAGCTGCGTACCGCCTATCGCGACCTGCTCTCCGACATCGCGGTGGTGGATCTGAGCCAGGGGACGCTGCCCGCGCCGGTCGACCGGTACGAAGAGGTCGCCGCGCAACTGTCCGATCTGGCCGTCGCCGCCTTGCGTGCCGCGTTGGCCGTCGCCGCCGCCGAGGTCATGCCGCCGAGCACACCAGGTCTGCCCCGGGGGCGACTCGCCGTGGTGGCGATGGGCAAGTGCGGCGCGGGGGAGCTGAACTACGTCAGCGACGTCGACGTGGTGTTCGTGGCCGCGCCGCCTGCCGCTGCCACCCCGGACACCGGCACGGTGGACGTCGAGGCGGCCTCCGATCCGCTGCCCGCGGAAGTGCTCGACGAGGATGCCCACCTGCGGCAGGCCACCGCGTTGGCCGCCGCCGTGATGCGGATCGCCGGGGAGGCCTGCTTCCAGGTCGACGCCGCCCTTCGGCCGGAGGGCCGGGCCGGTGCGCTGGTCCGTACGGTCGACGGCTACCTCGCCTACTACCGGCGCTGGGCCAGGACGTGGGAGTTCCAGGCGCTGTTGAAGGCCCGCGAGGTGGCAGGCGACCTGGACCTCGGCGCGGAGTACGTGGCGCTGGTGCAGCCGTTCGTCTGGTCGGCCGCCGAGCGGGACGGGTTCGTCGCCGACGTGCAGGCCATGCGGCGTCGGGTGGAGGACCACGTGCCGCAGGAGCTGGCCGAGCGGGAGTTGAAGCTGGGGCGGGGCGGGCTGCGGGACGTCGAGTTCGCGGTGCAGCTCCTGCAGTTGGTCCACGGCCGGTCCGATGAGCTGCTCCGGCCCGTGGCGACGATCGAGGCTCTGGCGGAGCTGGGCAGCGGCGGATACGTGGGCCGCGCCGATGCCGCCGAGCTGGGGGAGTCCTACCGCTTCCTGCGGGTGCTGGAGCATCGGCTTCAGTTGCAGCGGATGCTGCGGACCCATGTGTTCCCCGCTCCCGACGACGTCGCGGGCCTGCGCAGACTGGCCAGGTCAGCCGGGTTGCGGAGCGACGGCAGACGGGACGCGGGCCGCATCCTGCTCGACGAGTTCCGCAGACATGGCGGCCGGGTGCGGCGCCTGCACGAGAAGCTGTTCTACCGGCCGCTGCTGGAGGCGGTGGCGGGCGTCCCGGCGGAGGCACTGCGGCTCACGGCGAAGTCGGCCACCGACCGGCTGGCCGCCCTGGGCTTCACCTCCCCGGAGGGGGCGCTGCGCCACATCCGCGCTCTGACCTCGGGGGTGTCCCGACGCGCGCACATTCAGCAGGCGTTGCTGCCGATGCTGCTCGACCTGTTCGCGGACACCCCGGACCCCGATCACGCACTGCTGGCCTACCGACAGGTGTCGGAGGCGTTGACCGACACGCCGTGGTACCTGCGGGTGCTGCGTGATCAGGCCGCGGTGGCGGAGCGGCTCGCGCTGCTGCTGGGCAGCTCTCGTCTGGTGCCGGATCTGCTGGTGCGCGCGCCGGAGGTGCTCCGGCTCCTCGGGGACACCTCGGGGCTGATCGATCGAGATCCGGAACAGGTGGCGCTCTCGCTGGCCAGCGCCGTCGCCCGCCATGAGGACCCGACGCAGGCGGTGATCGCCGCGCGGTCGCTGCGCAGGCACGAGCTGCTGCGGGTGGCCTGTGCGGATCTGCTCGGACTGATGGACCTGCCGGACGTGTGTCGGGCGCTGTCGCGGGTGTGGGCGGCGGTGCTCGACGCCTCGCTGGGCGCGGCGATCCGGTCGGTGCTGCGCTCGACCGACGGGACGACGCCGCGTCGGCCACCGGCGCGGATCGCGTTGATCGGGATGGGCAGGCTCGGCGGTGACGAACTGGGCTACGGCTCCGACGCCGACGTGCTGGTGGTCTGTGAACCGATCGTGGACGACGCCGACGCCGATGCGGCGACCACGGCCGACGCCGCCGCGATTCGCTACGCGACCTCGGTGGCCGAGCTGCTGACCAGGCTGTTGAACAAGCCGAGTGTCGACCCGCCGCTCCAGGTCGACACCGAGCTGCGTCCGGAGGGCCGCAGCGGGCCGCTGGTGCGGACGTTGGAGTCCTACCGGACCTATTACCGGCAGTGGGCGCAGCCCTGGGAAGCACAGGCGTTGCTGCGCGCCCGGCCGATCGCGGGCGACGCCGATCTCGGCAGGCGGTTCATCGAGATGATCGATCCGCTCCGGTATCCCGAGGGCGGTCTTCCCGAGAACGATCAGCGGGAGATCCGGCGGATCAAGGCGCGGGTGGAGGCGGAGCGGCTGCCGCGCGGCGCCGATCCGACGACCAACACGAAGCTTGGTCGGGGCGGCCTCGCCGACGTCGAGTGGACCGTGCAGCTGCTACAGCTGGCGCACGCCCACGAGGTTCCGGCGCTGCGCACGACCTCCACCCTGGGCGCGGTGGATGCCGCCGTCGAGGCGGGGCTGCTGGTGGAGTCGGACGCCGAGCTGCTGCGCGCGGGCTGGCTGATGGCGGCCAGGGCGCGCAACGCGACGACCCTGGTCCGGGGCAAGCCGTCCGATCAGATTCCCGGTGCTGGCCACGAGCTGGTCTCGGTGGCCAGGGTGATG
Organism: Actinoalloteichus hoggarensis; assembly: GCF_002234535.1. Lineage (NCBI taxonomy): Bacteria > Bacillati > Actinomycetota > Actinomycetes > Pseudonocardiales > Pseudonocardiaceae > Actinoalloteichus > Actinoalloteichus hoggarensis. The sequence continues at coordinate 5,428,601 of NZ_CP022521.1, read as the reverse complement.
GGTCTGGACGCCGCGTCGGGTGAGCCGGGCGAGTTCGTCGACGAGTATCGCCGGATCACTCGGCGGGCGCGGGCGGTCGTGGATCGCGTCTTCTACGGGGAGTGAAGCGGCCGGTCCACGGCCGGGTTCGACCCGGTCAGCGCCTGCGCCGCATCGCTCGGCGCCGCCGGTTCCTCCGCGTCGGCGGCACCGCCCTCGGTCGGCCGTCGCCGTTCGGCGTCGGGCCCGCCGGTGCGATGCCTTCCGGCACCGGGCCCGCCGGTGCGAGGGCCGCCGGTGTCGAGCCCGCGGCGGTGTCGAGCCGCATGCCGCGAAGCTCGGCCAGTTCCGCGCGGAGGACGCGAAGCTCGGCCATCACCATGTCGTGCTGCGCGGCCTCGAGGTCCTGGTCCTCCTTCCAGCGCTCCGCGGAGAGCTGCACCTCCATCGTGCCGACGAGCACCGCCAACAGCAGGTTCAGCACGATGAACGAGGTCACCACGATGTAGCCGATGAAGAAGACCCAGGCTGCCGGATAGACGTCCATCACCGGATCGGCGATGTCCTGCCAACCTTCCAGGGTCATCACCTCGAACATGGTGAACAGCGAGCTGCTGACGCTGCCGAAATCCTGGGGCGCGGCGTCGCGGAAGAGCTGGACCCCGACGACGGCGCCGGTGTAGAGCACCAGCAGTAGCAGTCCGAGGATCGACAGCAGCCCGGGGATCGCACTCAACAACGCGCCGACGACGCGGCGCATGCTGGGGACCTGGGAGATCAGTCGTAAGGCCCGCATGATGCGCAGCGCGCGCAGCACGGCGAATCCCTCGGCGGTGGGGACCAGGGCGACGCCGACCACCACGATGTCGAACCAGTTCCACGGATCGCGGAAGAAGTCGAGCCGGTAGGCGTAGAGCTTGACGACCAGCTCGACGACGAAGATGCCGATCGCGATCAGGTCGATGGTGTGGATCAGCGTTCCGTACCCCGCCATCAGATTCGGGGAGGTCTCCAGGCCGAGGCCGATCGCGTTGACGACGATGACGCCGACGATGAATCTGGTGAACCACGAGGAGTCGACGACGGCACGGACACGGTCTCGAAGAGTCACGAACGCTCCACGGGTGGTGACGATCGGCCTGTGGTCAGACTAACCAGGGTCACCCACGGGATCGATGACTTCACGGAAGGTGGGGATCGATCCCGTGGTGGCGGGGATGCTGCTCGGCCTCGAAGCGCTTCGCCGCTCCAGCCGAGCGCGGCCTCGTCGTTCGTGGTCGGATCAGGTCGCGGGCTCCGGCAGCCGGTCGGGTTTCTCCGTAGGCGGCAGGGCGGTGTCCGGCGGCACCGCGTGTCGCGTGGTCTCGGCCTGGTCTCCCGCAGGCTCGGCACGATCGAGGTCGTCGGGGGAGCCGGTCTGCCGGGGGAGGGCGGCCTGTACCTCGTCGAGCCTGTCGTGCAGCATCCGCAACTCCTCCATCACGCGCGCGTGCTGCACGGCTTCGATGCTCTGGTCCTCCTCCCAGCGTTCGGCGGACAACTGGTTCTCCATCGTGCTGACCAGCACCGCGATCAGCAGGTTCAGCACGATGAATGCGGTGACCACGATGTAGCCGATGAAGAAGACCCAGGCCGCCGGGTAGACGGCCATCACCTCTTCCGCGATGCCCTGCCAGCCCTCCATCGTCATCACCGCGAACAGGGTGAACAGGGAGGTCGTCAGGTCGCCGAACAGATCCGGCGCCGCGTCCCGGAAGAGCTGGACGCCCACGACGGCGCTCGTGTACAGCACGAGGAGCAGCAGACCCAGGATCGACAGCAGGCCGGGGATGGCGCTCAGCAGGGCGGTCACGACCCGTCGCATGCTGGGAACCTGCGAGATCAGCCGGAGCGCCCGCATGATCCGCAGGGCCCGCAGCACCGCGAACGTCTCGCCCGCGGGGACCAGCGCCACCCCGACCACCACCGTGTCGAACCAGTTCCACGGGTCGCGGAAGAAGCGCAGCCGGTAGGCGTAGAACTTGGCGGCCAGCTCGACGATGAAGATCCCGATCGCGGTCATGTCGACGGTGTGGATCAGCGTGCCGTGCGAGGCCATCAGATCCGGCGAGGTCTCCAGGCCTAGGCCGATCGTGTTGACGACGATGACCCCGATGATGAACCTGTTGAACCATCGCGCGTCGACGACCGCGCGAACCCGCTCTCGGCTGGTCACGAATTCTCCACAGGATGGTGACGATCAGATACCCGTCAGCCTATCGAGATCCGGCGCAGAACGATCTTCCTCACTAGGGTGAGTCATGGGATTACGCAGGGTTCAGCTAACAGCAGAATTCCGGCGTAACGGGCCGGTGGTGTGCCTGCGTCCCGCAGCGCGCTCCTGCCGGCGCGGCGGGCACGGCCTGCGTGGCGGCCCGGTCGGTGTCTCCCGGCCGACATGATCGTGCGGCCGTGTCGGACACGAACGAGGTTTCTCGCCGGCCGGCGCCTGGGAGCAGGGGCGTCGAGCGACACGCCGATCCTGTCCGAAGCGATTCCCGGGCGTGTTGGTCGCGAACCGGTAACCTGAACCTGCTCGAATGGGCAACATCCCTGGCAAACCAGGGTGGCACCGGCTCTTCGGAGCCGGTGAGGGTCGCAACACCGCCACGATCTGCCGGACGGCTGATCGCACGCCGGACTACCGCGGGACCAACCGATACTCCACATGTCGGATCCGCAGTGTGTCGGCGGCGGTTCTCGGCGCGCCGTTCCGCCGAGAAACGGTGTCGGGTGGAGCCGGCGTTACGGAGCCGGCCCGGGGCGCAGCCCGCACTGCGTCCGGAGCGCGCTGCGCTGCGTGGATGCGCGGGCTGCCGATTCATCGTCTCGCTCGGGCTCCTCGCCGAGGCGCACTCGACCCGGCCTGGGACGGCCGGCCGATGAGGTCAGGACGTTCCGGGCCGTCGCCGGTGGGACACGAAGTCCAGCAGTGTGATGTGCGTAGCGGCGTCGGCGAGTCTCACTCCGGCGAGTCCGCGGAGACGTCTCACGAATGACCCGTCGTGCCGACGCCGCGGCGTCGGCACGGGCCGCCGGCGCTCGCCGACGTCTGGACGAGAGCAGTGTCTCGTCGCCTGCGTGGGGCCGACACTGGCCAGCGGTCGTGGGCGGCACTCCGTCGGATCGTCCTCTCCGAGACGCCGAGAGCGGCGGCCGAGGGGATGCCTCGTGCCGCCGCTCTCCTGACGTGCTCGTCCGGCCGGGTCGGGCCAGGACATGCCTGGTCAGCGGGCGAGTCCGATCACACGTCGAAGTACAGCTCGAACTCGTGCGGGTGCGGGCGCAGCCGGATGGGGTCGATCTCGTTCTCTCTCTTGAGCTTGATCCACGTCTCGATCAGGTCGGGAGTGAACACGCCGCCCTCGAGCAGGTAGTCGTGGTCGCTCTCCAGCTTGTCGATGACGGCGGGCAGTGTGCTGGGCACCTGCGGGACGCCCTTGGCCTCCTCCGGCGGAAGCTCGTAGAGGTCCTTGTCCATGGGCGCGACCGGCTCGATCTTGTTCTTGATCCCGTCCAGGCCCGCCATCATCTGCGCGGCGAACGACAGGTACGGGTTGCCGGAGGCGTCGGGGCAGCGGAACTCGACCCGCTTGGCCTTCGGGTTGCTGCCGGTGATCGGAATCCTGATGCACGCGGAGCGGTTGCGCTGCGAGTAGACGAGGTTGACCGGGGCCTCGTAGCCGGGCACCAGCCGGTGGTAGGAGTTCACCGTGGGGTTGGTGAACGCCAGCAGGCTCGGCGCGTGGTGCAGCAGACCGCCGATGTAGTACCGGGCGGTGTCGGACAGGCCGCCGTAGCCGGACTCGTCGTAGAACAGCGGCTTGCCCGCGTTCCAGAGTGACTGATGGGTGTGCATGCCGGAGCCGTTGTCGCCGAACAGCGGCTTGGGCATGAAGGTCGCGGTCCGGCCCGCCTGCCAGGCGGTGTTCTTGACGATGTACTTGAACAGCTGGAGGTCGTCCGCCGAGTGCAGCAGCGTGTTGAATCTGTAGTTGATCTCGGACTGCCCGGCGGTGCCCACCTCGTGGTGCGCTCGCTCGACGGTGAATCCCGACTCGATCAGGTTCAACGTGATGCGGTCGCGCAGGTCGCCGAAGTGGTCGGTCGGCGCGACGGGGAAGTAGCCGCCCTTGTAACGGACCTTGTAGCCCTTGTTGCCGCCCGGCTCGTCCTCGCCGCTGTTCCACCAGCCCGCCTCGGAGTCGATCTCGTAGAACGAGGCGTTGGCGGTGGTGTCGAAACGGACGGAGTCGAACAGGTAGAACTCGGCCTCCGCGCCGAAGAACGCCTGGTCGGCGATGCCGGAGGACGCCAGGTACTCCTCGGCCTTGCGGGCGACGTTGCGCGGGTCACGGCTGTAGGGCTCGAGAGTCAACGGGTCATGCACGAAGAAGTTGATGTTCAGCGTCTTCTCGGCCCGGAACAGGTCCAGTCGCGCGGTGTAGGGGTCGGGCAGCAGCAGCATGTCCGACTCGTGGATGGACTGGAAACCGCGGACGGAAGACCCGTCGAAGGCGAAGCCCTCGGTGAAGGCGTCGGCGTCGAGCGTCGCGGCCGGGATGGTGAAGTGCTGCATGATCCCCGGCAGATCGCAGAACCGGATATCGACGAACTTCACGTCCTCGTCGGCGATGAACCGGAGGACCTCATCGGCATTGCTGAACACCCTGAACGGCTCCTTCGTCAGATCGAGACCACGGGCGGGGCCCGGCACGCGGGCAGTGCGCGGTCTGCCCGGTCGCCGTGGCGGTGCCCTGTCACCGGCCTAATGCCACCGGCTCACGGCGAAGCTAGGTGGCTGGTATTGCCCACTCGTCAACCGGATGTTTCGACCACGTTAACTGGCCTGCGGGTTCGCCGGGCGTCACGACCCGCCGTGATCGCCTGGACCAGGCCGTTTACTCTGGAGTGGTGAACAGGCTGACCGGATCCTGGCTGACCGGACCCTCCGCGGCACTGCCGCCGGGGGAGCGACCGGAGCCGATACGTCAGGACTGGCGCGGGCAACGCCTCGGACTGCCCGAACACGGGCCGGACTCGGTCGCGAGCAAGGGGAGCCGGGCCGTCGCGCTGCTGATCGACCTGCTCGCGTCGGCCCTGATCGCCGGGTTGTTCACCGCACCCGAGCTGCCCCGGCACTGGAGCCTGCTCGTGTGGGCGTTGTTGACCATTCTGCCGGTGGCCACCGTGGGCTTCACGCCCGGGATGGCGTTGCTCGGCATTCGGGTGGCGCGGATCGGCGACGTGCCTGCCGTCGGCCCGCTCCGAGCGCTGGGCCGCACCGCGCTGCTCTTCTTCCTTCTCCCCGCGTTGATCTGGGACGCCGACTCCCGAGGACTGCACGACAAGGCCGCGGGCACCGTGGTGGTCCGCTCCCGCTGAGCCCTTGCGGACCCCGCGGGCCTCCGCCGGGTGTCGGGGCGGGCTGGTGGGACATCGGTTCGCCGGTTCGCAAGGGATCGGGGTCGTCGGGTCGGCTCGCCGGCTCGGCTCCGGGTCATGGGAGGCCGGGCCATCCGGCCGGACTCGGCCGTGCTCCCGCAGCTGGTCGGCGGCACGATGCCCTCTCCCGCAGGTCCGGGCGCCGCGATGCCGTCCGCCCCACCGCGACGCCGTCTTACTTCGACGTCGATCTCCTCGGCACCCCGCGGCGACCGGGTCGGGCGGGAGGCGACCGGGTCACCGTGCGGCGGTTCGCACCCGCCGCGGCGCCCCCCGTTCCGACGGCACACCGGTTCCCCGCCGTTCCGGCGGCGCGTGTCGTACGCCCGTCGCTCCGGTCCCGCGGGCCCCGCGCCACCCTGGGTCTCGGTACCCCCGCTGCGCGAGACGGGCTGCGGTCTGGGGCGGCTGTCGGGCCGGCGGCGCCAGGGACGGCCGTGGTGCCAGGGATGACTGTGGTGTCAGGGACGGCTGTGACTCGCAGCCTCCCTGCCGGGGACGACGAACGGGCCGCCATCTCGGCGGCCCGTTCGGTCGGTGCGGTCTGCGGTCTGACGAGGTCACACCCTGGCTGGATGAGCGCCCCGGCGTGCCCGGGCGGCTCGACGTCCGCTGGCCCGTTCGTCGCTCGGCGACTCGTTGCTGCCTTCGTCGCTCCGCGGTCTGCGTGGTTCGGAGTGCTCGGCGGACTGGGCCTGCCGCGGCTCGGGCCGGCCAGGTCGCTCGACGCATCGGGCCTTCTGCTCGCCGAGCGGCGAGAGCGTCCTGCGCCGTTCGGCGGCCTGTGTCCTCTGTGCTGCTCGGCGGCCTGTGTCGTCTGTGCTGCTCGGCGGCCTGTGTCGTCTGCGCCGCTCAGCGGTGGTGTCGTCTGCGCCGCTCAGCGGCGGCGGACCGTGCGCTGCATGCTGCGCATCTTCGAGCCCTGCGGCATCGGCCCCTTCGGCAGCGGCACTCCCTTGCTGGCCAGCGCGGCCAGCCGGGTCTCCAGGACGTCCATCTGGGCCACCGTGATGTTGCGGGGCAGCTTCGCCAGATGGGTCTGAAGCTTGGAGAGCGGGACCTGCTTCTCATCGTTGCCGACGATCAGGTCATAGATCGGAGTGTCGCCGACGACACGGGCGATGCGCTTCTTCTCCTGCCCGAGAAGGCTCCGCACCCGGTGCGGCGCGCCCTCCCCGACGAGGATGATGCCCGGCCTGCCGATCACGCGGTGGACGGCGTCGAGATGGGCCGTGCCCGCGACGGCGTTGGTCACGCGCCAGCGGCCACGCAGGTTCTCCAACGCCCAGCCCGCCGCTCCCGGCTGTCCGTCCGCCTTGCGATACACGTTGCGCTGCACGCGGCGACCGAAGATGACGACGGCGGCCAACAGGCCGAAGGCGATGCCGACCGGCAGGAAGACCCACTGGAGTCCCCAGATGAAACCGAGGCCGAAGATCGCCCCGGCGACCACGAGGAGCGCGCCGACCATCCACGGAATGAGGCCGCGGTCCTCGCGGCGCTGCATCTTGAACGCCTCGAAGATCTGCTTGCGACGCTCGCGGGAGGCCTGGCGTCGCTGCTTCGCCGCTTCCTTGGCGGCAGCTTTATCCAGCTTAGGGGCCATGACCCTAGGATACGGCCGACGTCGTGACCGGTGGGCGGCCGGGCCGCTCACCGCCGTGAACCGTCCACAGACGGTCACGAAGGGTGAGCGCGGCCCGCCGCCCACGCGCGTCGATCATGCGAGTCGGCCCCGCCACGCGGTCGTCAACGGGCCAGCAGGGCGGCGGCCTCCTGGGCCGCGGGCTTCTCGTCGGCCAGGTGCAGCAGATTGTCGGGAAGCGCCTCGCCCCGGTGCGCCTTCGTCCTGGCGAACAGCCTGCCGGCGCGGTACGACGAGCGGACCAGCGGACCCGCCATGACGCCCGCGAAGCCGATCTCCTCCGCCGCCTGCTGATGGGAGACGAACTCCTCCGGCTTCACCCAGCGTTCCACCGGGTGGTGTCGGGGACTCGGCCGCAGGTACTGGGTGATGGTCAGGATCTCGCAGCCGGCCTCGTGGAGATCGCGCATGGTGGCCACGACCTCGGCGGGCTCCTCGCCCATTCCGAGGATCAGGTTCGACTTGGTGACCAGGCCCGCCTTCCGTGCCGCGGTGATGACCTCCAGCGACCGCTCGTAGCGGAAGCCGGGGCGGATGCGCCGGAAGACGCTCGGCACGGTCTCCAGGTTGTGCGCCAGCACCTCCGGCCTGCTGCCGAAGACCTCGGCGAGCTGGTCGGGGTCGGCGTTGAAGTCCGGGATCAGCAGCTCGACGCCGGTTCCGGGGCTGACACGGTGGATCTCCCGGACGGTCTCGGCGTACAGCCACGCGCCGCCGTCGTCCAGGTCGTCGCGGGCCACGCCGGTGACCGTGGAGTACCGCAGGCCCATGGTCTTGACCGACTCGGCCACCTTCAGCGGCTCGGTGCGATCGAACGGATCGGGCCTGCCGGTGTCGATCTGACAGAAGTCGCAGCGACGGGTGCACTGGCCGCCGCCGATGAGGAACGTGGCCTCGCGGTCCTCCCAGCACTCGTAGATGTTGGGACAGCCCGCCTCTTCACAGACCGTGTGCAGGCCTCCACTGCGCACCAGGCTCTTGAGCTCGCGGTACTCGGGGCCCATGCGCGCGCGGGTCTTGATCCAGGATGGCTTCTTCTCTATGGGCGTCTGGCTGTTGCGAACTTCCAGACGCAGCAGCTTCCGTCCCTCCGGTACGACCGTCACGCGGCCCAGCCTACGCCGCAGTTTCCCGTGGTGACGGGGGCATAGGGGGCCGCATCAGGCCGGTGGGGGGCGCCGGGACTCGGCGGCGAACCGGCGGCCGCCGTCGTCCCAGCGCACCCCCGGTGTCAGGCGGGATCAGGCGTCACCGAGGTCAGCTTGGCGGTGACCTCCCAGAGCCTGCGGGCATCGGAGATGCTCTGCGCCTCGGCGGAGGTCGCCACCCGCTTGGGTCCGCCCCGCAGTTCGCCGACGCCGTCGGGACCGAAGTAGTCCCCGCCCCGGACCTCGGCCATGGTGGCCGCGTAGAGCAGCGGGAGGGCGCCCTGGTCGGCGGACTGTCCCGTCGTCCTGCTGAAGAGACCCGCCGCCTTCTCCATGAAGCCGGAGGCCCGCATCCTGGCCGAGTTGGTCGCCAGCTCGGTGTCGACCAGGCCGGGATGGGCTGCGACGCTCAGGACGTCGGCGCCCTCGGCGCGCAGCCTGCGGTCGAGCTCGAACATGAACAGCAGATTCGCCAGCTTCGACTGGCTGTAGGCCATTCCGGAGTTGTATCTGCGCTGGTCGAAGTTCGGATCGTCCAGGTCAAGCCCGCGTCCCTTGTGCGTGAAGCTGGACACGGTGACGACCCGGGAGCCTGCCCGCAGACGGAGCCGGGGCATCAACAGCCAGGTGAGGGCGGCATGCCCGAGGTGGTTGGTGGCGAACTGAAGCTCGAAGCCCTCCACCGTGCGCTTGAGGGGCGTGGCCATCACCCCGGCATTGTTGATCAGCAGGTCGAGACCCTCGGGAGCGCGTTGCTCGACCTCGGACGCCGCCCGCCGGACCGACGCGAGGTCGGTGAGGTCGAGTTCGAGCACTTCGGCTCGGCCCCCGACCGACGTGATCTTCTCCACGACCTCCGCGCCTCGATCGACCGATCGCACCGCTACCAGCACCGTGGCATTGCGTGCCGCGAGCGCGAACGCGGTGGCGCGGCCGATTCCGGAGTTCGCGCCGGTGATGAGTGCGACCCGGCCTGACTGATCTGGAATATCCGTGATGGTCCACTTCGCCATGTCGACATCAATACTCCCCCGGACGGGGGTGAGTGACACCGACCCCGATCGGGCCCGCACGGCGTGCCGGACGTTCGGACGACGCGAGCCGTAGCCTGGGCTGCGTGACTGACAGCCTCACTCTCCGTATCTTCACCGAGCCGCAGCAGGGCGCCTCCTACGACGATCTGCTTCGGCTCGCCCGGCATGCCGAGACCACCGGCTACGACGCCTTCTTCCGCTCCGACCACTACCTGGTGATGGGCGACGGCAACGGCCTGCCCGGACCCACCGACGCCTGGGTGACCCTGGGCGCGCTGGCGCGAGAGACCAGCACGATCCGACTGGGCACACTGGTCACCGCGGCCACGTTCCGGCTGCCCGGCCCGCTGGCCGTCGCCGTGGCCCAGGTCGACCAGATGTCCGGCGGCCGGGTGGAGTTCGGACTCGGCACCGGCTGGTATGCCCGCGAGCACTCGGCCTACGGCATCCCGTTCCCGCCGGTCGGCGAACGCTTCGACGTGTTCACCGAGCAGTTGGAGGTCATCACCGGGCTCTGGGCGACGGAGGAGGGCGGGACGTTCTCCTACGACGGCGAGCACTACCAACTGGTCGACTCGCCGGGGCTGCCCAAGCCGGTGCAGCGGCCGGGCCCGCCGGTGGTGATCGGCGGCAGCGGCAGGAAGCGGACGCCGCGACTGGCTGCCAGGTTCGCCGACGAGTTCAACCTGCCGTTCGTCGACGTCGACACGGCGATCGCCCAGTTCGACCGGGTCCGGGCGGCGGCCGTCGACGTGGGACGCGATCCGGCGGAGCTCCGCTGGTCGGCGGCTCAGGTGTTGTGCGTCGGGCGGGATGACGCCGAGGTCGCCCGCCGCGCCGAGGCGATCGATCGGAAGCCCGCCGAGCTGCGGGAGAACGGCCTGGCGGGCTCGCCCGCCGAGGTGGTGGACAAGCTCGGCCGCTGGCGGGAGCGCGGCGGGATCGACCGGATGTACCTCCAGGTGCTGGACGTGACCGACCTGGAGCACATCGAGCTGGTCGCCGCCGAGGTCGTCCCGCAGCTGGGCTGAGCCGCGCCGCCGTCCGGCCGCGCCGCGGTGGTGGTCCAACCGGCGTGGCCGCCGGCGGGCGTTGTGCCGCCGGACCACGACCGGCGGCCCCCGCGGTGCGCGGAGACGATGCCGCCGATCGTGCTCTCGGCTGCCCGGCGACCGTGTCGCGTTCGTGCCGCGGGCTACTCGGACGGCGGCATCCGACGTCGGACCTGGTCGCACGGCCGTCCGCCCGCCGGGGTCGCGGGTTCCGGTCGCCTGCCGGGCCGGCGGGCGGTCAGCGTCCCGGCAGCTCGGCGACCTCCGCCGCCGGCGGTGCCACCGCGATGTCGCTGGTCGTGCGGGCCCGGTCGCGTGAACGAGCGGGCGAGTCGACTCAACCCCGAGGAAGCAGGCCGGGCTCCAGGGCGAAGGTGGCCGGATCGAGCACTGGCTCGGCCCGGCCTGCCCTCGCGTCGCGTTCGCTCAGCGGCAGGACGCCCTCGATCGCGTCCAGGATCGCCTTCTCGGCCGACGGCAGCACCTCGGCCACGGTGACCCGCCGATCCAGCTCCTGGGTCAGCGAGGTCACCCCGGCGTCGCGGATGCCGCACGGCACGATCCGATCGAAGGCCGACAGGTCGGCGTCACAGTTGATCTCGAAGCCGTGCATGGTGACGCCGCGCTGCACTCGGATGCCGATCGCCGCGATCTTGCGCTCCGGCCCGCGATCGTCGGCGGGCACCCAGACGCCGCTGCGGCCCTCCACCCGACCGGTGTGCACGCCGAACCGATCGCACACGTCGATGAGGGCCTGTTCCAACCGACGCACGTAGTCGACGACGTCGACCGGGTCCCGCAGCGCGATCAACGGATAGCCGACGAGCTGGCCGGGGCCGTGCCAGGTGATCTTCCCGCCCCGGTCGACGTCGACGACCGGGGTGCCGTCCGAGGGGCGGTCCTCCGGCTGGGTTCGCTTGCCCGCCGTGTAGACGGAGGGATGTTCCAACAGCAGCAGCGTGTCCGGGCCCTGCCCGTCGGCGCGGGCGGCGGCGATCTCGCGCTGCCGATCCCAGGCCCGCAGGTAGTCGATGCGGTCGATTCGCTCCACGAGCACGGGTTCCGTGCTCGCCCGGCAGGACGCACCGCGCGCGGAGGCGTTCGTCTGAGGCACGACCACGACCCTACGCCCGTGGTCCGGCCCCTCATCCGCCGACGGTGGCGGGCAGGCAGGAGTCGACCGTCGGATGGGCGAACCGGAAGCCCCGACTGGTCAGCACGCGGGGTACGGCGCGTTGTCCGGTGAGGATCATCTCGTCGGCCGCTCCGCCGACGACCGCCCGCAGCGCGAAACCCGGCACCACCCAGGGCGCGGGCCTGCCCACGGCGGTCGCCAGCGCCCTGGTGAAGTCGTCGTTGGTCACCGGGGCGGGCGCGGTGAGGTTGACGGGACCGGAGACCGAGTCGTCCTCGATCAGAGAGCACAGTGCGGCGACGTGGTCCTCCAGGGAGATCCAGGACATGTACTGCCTGCCGCTGCCCAGCCTGCCGCCGAACATGGCCGAGAAGAGCGGTCGCAGCCTGCCCAGCAGACCGCCGGAGCGCGCCAGCACGATGCCGCTGCGGGCGAGGACGAGCCTGCCACCCGAGGCGGTGGCCCCGGCGGCGGCGTCCTCCCAGTCCACGCACAGCCCGGCGACGAACCCGGAGCCGGGCGGCGCGCCCTCGTCGACCGCGCGATCGCCGGTGTCGCCGTAGTAGCCGACGGCCGACCCGTTGACCAGCACCGGAATACCCGCGTCCGCGACGGCGCCCGCGAGCACCTCGCTGGGGACGAGCCTGCTGTCGCGGATGATCTGCTTGCGCCCGTCGTTCCATCGGCGGTCCAGGATGCCCGCGCCGCAGAGGTTGATCACCGCGTCGGCGCCGTCGAGCGCACCCGACTCGATGACGCCGGACGGCGGATCCCACCGGCGCTCGTCCGGCGCGGCCGGAGCCCGACGGACCAGTCGGACGACCTCGTGTCCGCGCCGTCGCAGCAGTGCGACACAGGCGGTGCCGATCAGTCCCGAGGAACCCGCGATCACGATGCGCATGGCGTGATCGTCGCCGATCGGCACCCGAAATGCGAGTTCTCTCCCCATCGCCTCGGCTGCCGTGCGCGGTCGGACCGACACTCGGCGCGTTCGCGCGCCTGTTCCCGATCGGCTGTTCTCGGCGCGTCGACCTCGGAGAATCGGCCGAGCCGGGTCGACCGTGGCGAGGCTGCCTCCGGGGTCGATGCCGCCGGGTGAACGCCGTCGGGGAGGGCACCCGTCGGGGAGGGCGCCGACCGCCCGCGCCGAGAACAAGCGCCGTCGGTTCGTCCCTGTCGTCGCGGTCCGACCGTCTCCCAGCGGACTCCTCGTCGGAACGCCCGCTGCCGGAACGCCCGCCGAACGACGGCCCTGTCGTGCCCGCGCGCCTGCGGCCGGGCCGCCGACGGCTCCGCTCGTGCGGGTCGGCGGCCGATGAGCGGTCGGTCGCCGACGGACGGATCGTCGTCGAGAGACGGCGGCGACCGAAGGGCGGACGGCCCGCCCGGGTGACCCCGCCGATCGCGGACCTCAGGCGGTGTGGCCCGACCGATGACGAGAATCGAGCGTCGGCGGCCTGCGGGGCCCGAGAACGAGATCGGGCCCGACGAACCGGCGTGGTTCGTCGGGCCCGACCGCATCGAATCGGTGCCGCGTGGTGCGGCGGTGGATCAGAGACCCAGGTCGGCCTCGAAGGCGCCTTCCTCCAGGCGCTGCTTCATCGTGGCGAGGAAGCGGGCCGCGTCCGCGCCGTCGACGAGCCGGTGGTCATAGGACAGGGCCAGGTAGACCATCGAGCGGATCGCGATGGTGTCGCCGCCTGCCTCGTCGCTGACCACCACGGGACGCTTCACGACGCTGCCGACGCCCAGGATGCCCACCTGCGGCTGGAAGACGATCGGCGTGTCGAACAGGGCGCCCCGGCTGCCCGTGTTGGTCAGGCTGAACGTGCCGCCGGTGAGCTCGTCCGGGGTGATCTTGTTCGCCCTGGTGCGCTCCGCGAGGTCGGTGATCTTGCGGGCCAGCCCGCCGAGGTTCAGATCACCCGCGTTGTGGATGACCGGCACGAGGAGTCCCCGCTCGGTGTCCACCGCCACGACCAGGTGCTCCGCGCCGTGGTAGGTGATCTCCTTGGACTGCTCGTTCACCGAGGCGTTGAGCTTCGGGTGCTGCTTGAGCGCCTCGACGGTGGCCTTGGCGAAGAACGGCAGGAAGGAGAGCTTGACGCCCTCTCGCTCCTGGAACGCCTTCTTGGCCCGGTCGCGCAGGCGGGCGATCTTGGTGACGTCGACCTCGACGACCGTGGTGAGCTGCGCCGACACCTGCAGCGACTCGACCATCCGCTGTGCGATGACCTGGCGGAGCCTGCTCATCTTCTCGGTCTTGCCGCGCAGCGCGACGGCCTCGGCACTGGGCTGCCCCGCCGGTGCCGTCGGTGCCGCCTGCGCCTGCTGCGGCGCCTGAGCGGCGGGCGCAGGCGTCTTGGCCGCCTCCACGGCGGCGAGGACGTCCTGCTTGCGGATGCGTCCGCCGACGCCGGTGCCGGTCAGCGTCGCCAGGTCGATGCCGTGCTCGGTGGCGAGCTTGCGCACCAGCGGCGTCACGTACGGGGTGCCGTTCTCGGTCGCCGGAGCGGCGGACGAAGTGGACGCGGGAGGCGTGGGCGCCGGTGCCGTCTGCCTGGCCTCGTCCTGCGGGGCGGCCGGGGGCTGCTCCGCGGGCTTCGGCGGTGCCGCGGGCTCCGGTGCGGGCTCGGGCGCCGGTGCCGGTGCCGGTGCGGCCTGCTCGGGCTCGGCGGCCTTGGCCGCCGGTGCCGCCGCGCCTGCCGCGCCTGCCGCGCCGACGACGGCCAGCTGCGCGCCGACCTCGACGGTCTCGTCCTCCTGGACGGAGATCTCCAGCAGCGTGCCTGCGACGGGCGACGGGATCTCGGTGTCGACCTTGTCGGTGGACACCTCCAGCAGCGGCTCGTCGACGGCGATGGAGTCGCCGACCTGCTTCAACCAGCGCGTCACGGTGCCCTCGGTGACGCTCTCGCCGAGTGCGGGCATCGGCACGGACGTGCCCTCGCCGCCGCTCTGCGGCGCGGCGGGCGCGGCCTGCTCGGCCGGGGCCTGCGGCGCGGCGGGCTCCTGCGGCTCCGGAGCCGAGGGCGCGGGCTCCTGCGCGGCGGGCTCCGGGGCGGCGGCCGGTGCGGCGCCGCCGGAGCCGTCGTCGATGACGGCCAGCTCGGCGCCGACGTCGACGGTCTCGTCCTCCGGGGCGACGATGCGCTGCAGGATGCCTGCCGCCGGGGACGGGATCTCGGTGTCGACCTTGTCGGTGGACACCTCCAGCAGCGGCTCGTCGACCTCGACGCGGTCGCCTTCCTGCTTGAGCCACCGGGTGACGGTGCCCTCGGTGACGCTCTCGCCGAGTGCGGGCATCTGGACGGAGAAGGCCATGTTTCGCTGACTCCTCGAACTAGTCGCTCGTTGGGGATGTTCCTCGCGCCGGCATCAGGCGTGGGCGTGCAGGGGTTTGCCGGCCAGGGCGAGGTGCGCCTCGCCGAGGGCTTCGTTCTGGGTGGGGTGTGCGTGGATCAGGGGAGCCACGTCCTCGGCGTGTGCCTCCCAGTTGTAGATCAGCTGCGCCTCGCCGATCAGCTCGCCGACGCGGGCTCCGACGAGGTGGACGCCGACGACCGGCCCGCTCTCGCCCTTGGCGCCCGCCTTGACCAGCTTCACCGCGCCCGACGTCTTGAGGATCTGGCTCTTGCCGTTGCCGCCGAGGTCGTACACGAGGGTCTGCACCTCGCCGTACTTCTCCTTCGCCGCGGCCTCGGTCAGGCCGACGGAGGCGACCTCCGGCTCGCAGTAGGTGACGCGCGGGATGCCGGTCTCGTCGATGGGCGTCGGCTCCAGGCCCGCGATCTGCTCGGCGACGAGGATTCCCTGCTGGAAGCCCCGATGTGCCAGCTGCAGACCGGGCACGATGTCGCCGACCGCGTAGACGTTCGGCAGGTTGGTCCGCTGGAGGTCGTCGGTCTGGACGAAGCCCCGCTCCATCGCCACGCCCGCCTCCTCGTAGCCGACACCCGAGGTGTTGGGTCCCCGGCCGACGGCGACGAGCAGCAGGTCGGCGTCGAGCTGCTCCCCGGACTCCAGGCTCACCGAGACCCCGGAGTCGTCCTGGGTGACGCCGCTGAAGCGGACCCCGGTCTTGAACGCGATGCCCCGCTTGCGGAACGCGCGTTCGAGCTGCTTGGACAGGTACTCGTCCTCGGCCGGGACCAGTCGCGGAAGCGCCTCGACGATCGTGACCTCCGCGCCGAAGGAACGCCACACGCTGGCGAACTCCACGCCGATGACTCCGCCGCCGAGCACGACGACCCGGTCGGGGACGTAGTCGAGCCGCAGCGCGTCGTCGCTGGTGATGACGCGCCCACCGAGATCGAGGCCGGGCAGGCTTCTGGCGTGCGAGCCGGTGGCCAGCACGACGTTGGCGCCGGTGTACCGGGTGCCGTCGACCTCGACGGAGTCGGGGCCGACGAAGGTGCCCTCGCCCTCGACGACGGTGATCTTCTTCGCCTTGATCATGCCCTGCAGGCCCTTGTAGAGCCTGCTCACCACGCCGTCGCGGTAGGCGTTGACGCCGGACATGTCGATGCCCTCCAGCGAGGTCTTGACGCCGAAGGCGTCGCCCTCCCTGGCGGTGTCGGCGATCTCCGCGGCGTGCAGCAGGGCCTTGGTCGGGATGCAGCCTCGGTGCAGGCAGGTGCCGCCCAGCTTGTCCTTCTCGATCAGGACGACGGACAGGCCCAGCTCAGCCGCGCGCAGCGCGCACGCGTAACCGCCGGAGCCGCCACCGAGGATCACGATGTCGGCGGAGGTGTCAGCCACGGGATCTCCTTGCGAGACGCATCGACAGGGTGGTCGCGTAGATATCGGATGCAGCGCCGGTCGTCGCTGGTACCCGACGCCATCTTGTCACCACGCCGGGCGTGTCGGCGACGCGGCCTCGCCCGCCCTTGTCGTGGGGCTACCGCGGCGGGCCGCGTGGGCGGGTGTCGGGCGGGCCGCGTGGGTGGTGCCGAAGGCGGGCCGCGTGGGTGGTGCCGAAGGCCGGCCGCCGCCCGCGTGGGCGCCCGGTGCCCGCGAGCCCCCGTCGTCTCTCGTCGGGACACGGTGGCGGGGCCGTTCTCGGTCTCGCCCCGGCTCGGCGTCGTCGT
This sequence comes from Actinoalloteichus hoggarensis, assembly GCF_002234535.1. Classification (NCBI taxonomy): domain Bacteria; kingdom Bacillati; phylum Actinomycetota; class Actinomycetes; order Pseudonocardiales; family Pseudonocardiaceae; genus Actinoalloteichus; species Actinoalloteichus hoggarensis. The sequence continues at coordinate 5,412,034 of NZ_CP022521.1, read as the reverse complement.
CCGGTGATCCGGGGCGGCATCGGACCCGCTTGATGCGCTCTCGCGGCGGCGGGCCCGAGTGAATCATGAGACGGGCTTGGATTGATCGGCCCGGACGTCACCGTGGTGACACCTCCGGCCGGCAGGATCGAGGTGATAACGAAGGAGGTGTCCGTTGTGGGCCTTTTCAGTAGGTTTCGCAGGAGTCAACGTCCTGGAACGACCCGCACCGCAACCAAGGACGACACGAGTCATCTGGAGCAGTGGGCGGCCGCTCGACGCGGGGTGGAGGCCTTCGTGGAACCGAAGACCACGGTCACGGAGACCACGATCGTCTTCGTCGCTCACGACGGCGAGTGGACCCGACGTCGGATCGCCGGGCCGGAGGCGGCGAAACAACTGGCCAAGAAGCTGGCCATGCCCGTGTACGACGTCGGACTCGTCGGCTACCCGCAGCGGATGCGCGACTTCCAGGCTCGGCAGCGGTCGGCACGGAAACAGGAGCAGCGTCGCCGCCTGGAGGACTGAGCCGGTGCCGCGAGGTCGGCGCGGTCGCCGAGGGCGGCCGGATCGCGGGGCTTGAGCGGGCGGGACCGCGTCGGGTGACGCCGCGGCCCGGTTGTCGGCGTCTCAGCCTGTCTGGTCGGCGCGCTGGCCGGATCGCGGGTGGACGTGGCCGACCCGCGGTTCTCCCGGTCTGGACTTCTGAACCCGGGCCGCCTCGGCCGCGCCGTGTCGGAGGCGATGCCGCCGAGACGATGCTCCGGAGGTCCGGCTTCGTACGTCGCCCCGCGCGGCGCGGGACCGGCGGTCGGCGAGCCGGGCCGGAACGGCGTGTCGCCGGTCGGTTCGTCAGGCTTGCCCGAGCGACGACCCCGCCGCCGTCGGACGCACCCTCGACGCGGCCGGACGCGAGGACGCCCCGGTGAGCGGGGGAGGCTCACCGGGGCGTCGGCGTCGGGGTCGCCCGCGGTCAGCGGAGACCGCGCGCGGGTGTCAGCCCTGCTCGGCGATGTCGGCGAGCACGGCGGCGATGGTGCGAACCGGGACTCCCGTGCCGCCCTTGGGGGTGTAGCCCCAGGCGCCCTTGTCGTTGTAGGACGGCCCGGCGATGTCGATGTGCACCCACTCCAGGCCCTCGGCCACGAACTCCCGCAGGAAGATCCCGGCGGCGAGCATCCCGCCCCAGCGATGACCGGTGATGTTGGCGAGATCGGCCAGCTTGGAGTCGAGGTCGCCCCGCAGCTCCTCGGGCAGCGGCATCGCCCAGCCGCCCTCGCCGGTGGCCCTGGCCAGCGTCGCGACGCGGTCGCGGAAGGCGTCGGAGCCCATGATCCCGGCCGTCCGCTTTCCCAGCGCGACGACCTGCGCCCCGGTCAGGGTGGAGGTCTCGATGAGGTAGTCGGGCTCGTCCTCGGCCGCGCGGGTGATCGCGTCGGCCAGGATCAGCCTGCCCTCCGCGTCGGTGTTGAGGACCTCGACGGTCTTGCCGCCGAACATGGTGAGCACGTCGCCGGGCCGGTAGGCGGTGCCCGAGGGCAGGTTCTCCACCAGCGGCACCGTCGCGGTGATCTCCAGCGGATAGCCCAGTTCGGCGGCGAGGACCACGACGGCGACGACGGCGGCGGCGCCCGCCATGTCGCTGGTCATGTGGTGCATGTCGGCGGCGGGCTTGAGCGAGATGCCGCCGCTGTCGAAGGTGACGCCCTTGCCGACCAGGGCCACCTTCTTGGCGGCCTTGGGGCCCTTGTACCGCAGGCGGAGCAGGCGAGGCGGCCGCGACGAGCCCGCGCCCACGCCGAGGATGCCGCCGTAGCCGTCCTTGGCCAGGTCCTTCTCGTCGAGCACCTCGAAGTCCACGTCGGTGCCCCGCAGCAGGTCGGCGGTGCGCTGGGCGAAGGACTCGGGGAAGAGGTCGTTGGGCGGGGTGTTCACCAGGTCGCGGGCGGAGTTGACGGCCTTCGCGATGGCGGCCGCGGCCGTCAGGGTCGCGGTGCCGTCGCCGGTCTGCTCCGACGTCCGGACGAAGGTGACCGAGTTCAGCGCCCGGCCCTCGTCGGACGACTTGTACTGGTCGAAGCGGTAGGCGCCCAGGGCGGTGCCCTGCGCGGCGGCGGCCAGGTCGATCGTCGACAGGGTGCTCGCCACCTGCGCGACGTCGTCGCCCAGTGCCCTGGCCGCCGCGCCGGAGGCCCGACGGACCTGCTCGGCGGTCAGCCCGCCGTCCTGCTCCGCCTTGCCGAGGCCCACCGCGATGAGCAGCGGCGCGGTGATCCGGCCCTGCGTCGGGATCTTGACGACCTCGTCGGCGCGGCCGGTCGCACCCACCACCGTCAGCAGCGCGGCGAGACCACCGGGGAACGCCGCGTCGATCGAGTCCGATCCCGGTGCGGGCGTGACGCCGTCCGTGCCCTGCACGGTGCCGATGATCAGGGCGTCCGCCGTCAGGCCGACAGGATCGCTGTCGGTGACGGCAAGCGTGGGGCTGCTCACGTGAGGCTCCTTCGCGACGTTTCTCTTCGCCCCGGCACACGTCTCGTGAGCGGGGCCGTGCTCCTGGTGCGCATGGTAGAACCCCGATGAGCTGGGTGTTCCAGCTCCCCGGGCATCGATTTCCCTGATCGTCGCCGCACAGGCCGCCGCGCGCGGTGCCCGGCGGGAGGGCGTGGGCGCCGAGCGACGTCTTCGACGTGGACGGCGCCGCGGCGGACGGCGCGCCGGTCAGGGCGGCGGGGTGGACGGTGCCCGGCGGCGGTCGAGCCCTCCGAGTGACACCGGCCTCCGAGCGACGACCGCTGAGCGGTCCGGCATCCGAGCGACAAGTCCCCCGCGCGACACGGGGTGACACCGGCCGACGCCTGCGAGGGCCGGACGGGTCCCACCGCGCCGTGCCGGCGGGACACGGCGTCCGTCGCGCGACCGTGCCGACTACGTTGGGTAGGGCTGGCTGCCACGATCGGGCGGCTACCCGCCGAGAGTGATCTCTGGAACGGTGTAGAGGTGACGCGACCGTTGACGCATGATCGACTCTCGTCGCCGCTGCGGTCGCTCGGCTCCGCAGTCGTCGCCCTCGGCTGTCTGCTCGGCGTCGGCGTCTTCCTCGTCCCGGCCCTGGGTGTCGCGGCGGCGGGTCCCTGGCTGCCGCCGGCCGTGGCGGTCGCGCTCCTCGCCGCCTGGTGCACCGTGTCGTCCTCCGCGGTCGTGGCCGCGGCGCGTGGCCACGGCCACGACTCCCACGTCGACGCCGCGGGCACGGACTCCCACGCCGAGGCCCCGAAGACCGATGACCGCAGGGCGCACCGGGACGGGACCCACCTCGATCTGCGCGAACAGCTCGGCGTGTGGCCCGCGCGGCTCAGCGGCGTCGCCTTCCTGAGCGGCCAGCTGATCCTGGCCGCGGGCATCGCGGGCGTCCTCGCCGACCATCTCTGGAGCGGGCGATCATGGGCGGGGCCGCTGGTGATCGCGGTGGCGACGACACTGCTGATCGCGCGGCTGCCCAGGCCTCGGGGACTCGGGCTGCTGCCGATCTTCGTCATCGGTGTGCTGGCGATCGTGGTGGCCGCCGCCGTCGCCCTGGAACCCGCGCCGTCACCCGCGGCGCCCGCGCCGGCCGTCGACATCAGCGGAGTGGCGGAGGCGGCGGCCATGACCTTCCTCGCCTTCTGCGGTTTCGAACGATTCACCACCCGCGGCGACCGCGTCGGCCGCGCCGCGACCGCGCCGATGATCGTCGCTCTGTTCGTCTCGACAGGCCTGGTGCTGGTGGTGGCCTTCGCGGGATGGCATCAACTGGGACCCCACCGGTTCGGGCTCTCGCCGACGCCGCTGCTCGACCTCGTCGTCGCCGCCGACGCGGCGCCCCTGGCCACGCTCGTCGGACTCGCCGTCCTGGCCGCGCTGCTGCCGCCGGTGATCGCCGCGCTGTCCTCGGCACGGGACGCGATGCGGGTGGCGATCGCGGAGGGCGACGTGCGATGGCCTTCTTCGCCGAGCCGTTTCGGATCGGCGGAGCCGACCTGGGCGGTCGAACTCGTCATCGGTCTCGCCGCCGGTGCCGTCGTCCTGCTGTTCGACCCGGCGGCCGCCCTGGCCCTGGGCTGCTGCCTGCTGCTCATTCATTACGCCTTCCTGAACGCCGCGGCCAGGCTGGTCGCGGGCGAACAGGACCTCGCCTCGGCGCGGCGCGGCTGCACGGGGATGTTCGCCTCGGTGATCCTCGCGATGAGCCTGCCGGTGGCGGCGCTGGCAGGCACCGCCGTCATCCTGGCCGCGGGCGGCTGCGCGCTCGCCCTCTCCGCGAGACGGTGGCGGTAGCCTCCGCGATCGTGAGCCAGAGCGACGAGTCATCGAAGCCAGAATCGCGCCGTGGTCCGCTGCACCGGGCCCACGAGTCGCGCAACGCCGTCTTCGCCCCGTTCGGGGGCTGGGAGATGCCGATCCAGTACGGCGGCGGCGGGGTCGTCGCCGAGCACGGCGCCGTCCGGGACTCCGTGGGCATCTTCGACGTCTCCCACCTGGGCAAGGCCACCGTCGCCGGGCCCGGCGCCGCGGAGTTCGTCAACACGTGTCTCAGCAACGACCTGCGCCGGATCTCGGCGGGCCGGGCCCAGTACACGCTGTGCTGCACGGAGGACGGCGGGGTCGTGGACGACCTCATCGCCTACCTCGTCGGCGACGACGAGGTGTTCCTGGTGCCGAACGCCGCCAACACGGCGGAGGTCGTGCGCCTGCTGAGTCGGGCCGCCCCGGACGGTGTCACCGTGACCGGGCAGCACGAGCACTTCGGCGTCCTCGCGGTGCAGGGCCCGCGCTCGGCGGACGTGCTCCGTGCGTTGGGACTCCCCGCGGACCTGGACTACATGGCGTTCGTCGACGCCCGGTGGCGCGACACGACGGTGCGCGTCTGCCGTACCGGGTACACCGGGGAGCACGGCTATGAACTGGTGCCGACCTGGTCCGACACGCCCGCGTTGTGGGAGGCGCTGTCCGTCGAGGTCGCCGCCGTCGGCGGGCGGGTCTGCGGGCTGGGGGCCAGGGACACCCTGCGCACCGAGATGGGATACGCCCTGCACGGCCACGAGCTCTCGACGGAGATCAGCCCGCTGCAGGGCTCCGCGAGCTGGGCCGTCGGCTGGAAGAAGGACGTGTTCTGGGGCCGGGACGCGCTGTTCGCCGAGAAGAAGACGGGGCCCGCTCGGCGGCTGCGCGGGCTGCGTGCGCTGGGCAGAGGAGTGCCGCGTGCCGACATGACGGTGCGCGACGGCGACGGCGCCGCCGTCGGTCGGACGACCTCCGGCACGTTCTCGCCGACGCTCAAGACCGGCATCGCCCTGGCGCTGCTGGACACCGCGGCGGGGGTGGAACTCGGAGCGGAGGTCGTCGTCGACGTCCGGGGCAGGCCGCTGCCGTGCGAGGTCGTCGCCCCGCCGTTCGTGGAGTCCCACGTGCGATGACGCGTCTCGTCGACCCCGGGGGCGATCCGGCTTCTCCCGGCGCGTCCGGGGCCGGCCTGCGTCGGTCCGTTCGTGGCCGAGCCGCCCGCGGGCCCGGCCGATCGGCGCGGAAAGATGTCGGACGTCCAACATTTGGGGAGGCGATGCTCGGAGCACGGACGGAGTATTAGGCTGCCAGCATGACCTCGGTGTTGCCTTTCTCCCGGACCCTGAATCCGAGCCCCGCCACGCCGGAACGCATCGCCGAGGTACTCGCGAACCCCGGCTTCGGTCGGCACTTCACCGACCACATGGTGCGCGTCGACTGGAGCGCGGATCGCGGCTGGCACGAGGCGGGAGTGCTGCCGTACGCGCCCTTCGAGATCGACCCGGCGGCGATGGTCCTGCACTACGGCCAGGCCATCTTCGAAGGCCTCAAGGCATACCGACAGCCGGACGGCACCGTGGCGAGCTTCCGGCCGGCGGACAACGCGGCCCGCTTCCGGGCCTCCGCCCGCAGGCTGGCGATGCCGGAGCTGCCCGACGAGCTGTTCCTGGGCTCGTTGCGGGAACTGGTCGCGGTGGATCGACGCTGGGTGCCCGAGCACGCCGAGGAGTCGCTGTACCTCCGACCGTTCCTGTTCGCCACGGAGGTCGGCCTCGGCGTCCGACCCGCGGTCGACTACGTCTACCTGCTGATCGCCTCGCCGGCGGGCGCCTATTTCGCGGGCGGGCTCAGCCCGGTCACCGTGTGGCTGAGCACCGAGTTCGTCCGCGCCGCCCCCGGCGGGACCGGGGCCGCCAAGTTCGCAGGCAACTACGCGGCCTCCCTGCTCGCCCAGGCCCAGGCCGCCGAACAGGGCTGCGATCAGGTGGTGTGGCTCGACGCGGTGGAGCGCCGCTGGGTCGAGGAGATGGGCGGCATGAACCTCTGCTTCGTCCGGGGTTCCGGGGCGGACGCGACCATCGTGACCCCGGAGCTCACCGGGACGCTGTTGCCGGGCATCACCAGGGACTCGCTGCTGCGGCTGGCCCGCGACCTCGGCTACCGGACCGAGGAGCGTCGGATCTCGGTCGAGGAGTGGGAGGCCGACGTCGCCGCGGGCGAGATCACCGAGGTGTTCGCCTGCGGCACGGCGGCGGTGATCACTCCGGTCGGCGGCGCCAAGTACGAGGGCGGCGGCTTCGTCATCGGCGACGGCACGACCGGCGAGGTGACTCAACGGCTGCGGGACGCCCTGGTCGCGATCCAGCGGGGCACGGCTCCCGACGACCACGGCTGGATGCACGGCCTCGGCTGAACCGCTCCGGTCGTCGGGGTGATCCGGTCGTCGGGGCGATTCGGCGGGCCGGCGCGATCCGGTTTGTCGGCGCGGTTCGGCGGGCGGCGGGGATAGACGGGCGTGATCCGGCGGGCGGCGTCTACTCGGACGTCGGGGCGGTTCGGCGTTGCGGCGGACAGGCGCCGGGGTCCGGCGTCGCGGCGGACGTCTAGGACCGGTACGACTGCCGGGTCTTCCGCGTCCCGGTCCGCAGGCTGCGGGGACTCGGGGACTCGGCGAGGTCGTCGCTCGCCGCCGAGCCGGGCGGTCCGCTCAGTGCGCGGCGGCAGCGGCGACCAGGACGATGGTCACCGCCGTCTCGCAGGCCGCGCCGAGGACGTCGCCGGTCATCCCGCCGAAACGTCGAGTGGTGTGTCGAGAGAGGACGGCCACCGCGCCGAAGGCGGCGGCCACCCCGATCGCGGGCGCCCAGGGGCTCTGCGGCGCCGTCGCGGCCGCCGCGATCAGGATCACCGCCCACCAGCCCAGCGCGACCGATCGGCGTTGTCCGCCCGCGACCAGCGCGCCGAGCCCGTCCGGCCGCGCGGCGGGCACTCCGCGTCGCGCACACCAGACGAAGGCCGCTCGGCCCGCCGCGAGCGCCACGGGGAGGACGTGCCAGGCGCCCGCCTCGGCCAGCGCCGCCAGGGCCGCCGCCTGCACCCCCAGGGCGACGACGAGGGTGACGACGGCGAACGGGCCCGCGCCGCCGTCGCGCATCACCGCCAGCGCGCGCTCCCGCGGCCCGTAGCACCCGAGTCCGTCGGCCGTGTCGGCCAGGCCGTCCAGGTGCATGCCGCGCGTGGCCAGGGCGAGGAAGCCCACCACGAGCAGTCCGACGGCCGCCGACGGCACCCCGACGGCGGCGAGTCCGAGCAGCACGCCCGCGCCCAGCAGCCCGAGCAGGCCGCCCACCAGCGGCGCCAGCGTGATCGCGTGTCGGGCGGTGCGGGCGTCGACGACCGTGGTCGGCACCGGCAGCACGGTGAGCCAGCTCAGCGCCAGCCGCAGTCCACCGCCCATGTCGCCGCTCCCCGTTCTGCCGTCTCTCCGTGCCCCGTCTCTCCGTGCCCCGGCCGTCCGTGCCCCGGCCGTCGGAGTGTCGCGGCGCCGTCCTGTCCGGCGCTCATGACTCGGTGGGCCGTCGTCTTGTGAGCAGGCCCGACGCGCTCCGACCGCCTGGCGAGCATCGGCGGACACAGCGAGGTCGGCTCGGCGAGTCGCGTGCCCGGCCAGGGCCCGCGCACCGGATCCGGATCGGCGCGCCGCGACGACGACGCCGTGGACCGACGCCGGCGTCGGGTTCGCCGAACACCGTGACCGCCCGCCATCCTCGCTCAGGCCGTGCCGGTCACCCCGGCCTCGTCGAAGGTGGCCATCTCGGTCAGCACGCGAGTGGCGAGGGTCAGCAACGGCAGCGCCGCCAACGCACCGGAGCCCTCGCCGAGCCGCAGGCCCAGGTCCAACAGCGGATCGAGGTCGAGCTGGTTCAAAACCAGTGCGTGCCCCGGCTCCGCCGAGCGGTGGGCGGCCACCCACCAGTGGCGCGCACCCGGTGCCAGCTCCTCGGCGATCAACGCCGCCGCGCCGACGATCAGGCCGTCCAGCAGCACCGGCGTCCGACGCACGGCGGCCTGGGCGAGGAAGCCGGCGATCGCCGCCAGATCGGCGCCGCCCGCGACCCGCAGCAGCGCCGACGGGTCACTCGCGACCGGCCGGGCTCGACGCAGGGCGTCACGGATCACCACGGTCTTGCGCATCCAGCCCGCGTCGTCGATGCCGGTGCCGCGCCCGACGACGGCCACCGGCTCGGTGTCGGTGAGGGCGGCGATGAGGATCGAGGCCGGGGTGGTGTTGCCGATGCCCATGTCCCCGGCGATCAGCAGATCGGCTCCGCCGTCGATCTCCTCGTCGGCGATCGCCCGGCCCGCCGCGAGCGCCGCGGCCGTCTCCGCCTCGGTCAGCGCGTCCTCCCGGTTCACCGCGCCCGAGCCGCGCCGGACCTTGTGTGACGCGATCAGCTCCGGAGTGTCGCCCGCCACCGCGATGTCGACGACCCGGACGGTGGCGCCCGCGTTGGTCGCCGCCACGTTGACCGCGGCCCCGCCGGTGAGGAAGTTCGCGACCATCTGGCCGGTGACCTCGCTCGGATAGGCGGAGACGCCCTCGGCGGCGACACCGTGATCGCCCGCGAACACGACCACCCTGGGCCTGCTGAACGGCCGGGGCGGGCAGAGGCCCTGGCAGGACGCGATCCACACGCCCAGCTCCTCCAGCCTGCCGAGGGAACCGGCGGGCTTGGTGAGCTGCGCGTGCCGGGCCACCGCCTGCCTGCGGGCCTGCTCGTCCGGCGGCGTGATCGCGGGGAACGCTGCCTTCGATCCGTCGGCGTCTACCGTGCTCACGTCCTGCCTTTCGTCGGGCCCGTCACCGCAGCCGCAGCGGCAGTCCGGCGACGAGCAGACACACCTCGTCGCAGACGTCGGCCAGCCGTGCGTTGAGCGCGCCGAGTTCGTCGCGGAAGAGCCTGCCAGAGCGGGTGGCGGGGACGACACCCAGGCCGACCTCCGCGGAGACGATCACCAGCCGTCGATCGTGTTCCGCGACGGCGGCCACCAGTCCGTCCAGTCGGGCGCGGGCCTGCATCCAGCCCGCCTGCGAGCCGGACCAGACGTCGTGGTCGTCGAACAGGCCCGTCAGCCAGGTCGCCAGATCATCGATCAGCGCCGCGTCCGAGCCCGCGCGCAGCTCGGCGAGTCGGGTGGGCAGCTCGGCGGCCGCGGTCACCTCCACGGTTCGCCAGGACTCGGGGCGTCGTCGTTCGTGGGCGGCGATCCGCGCGGTCCAGTCCGCGTCGGCGGGGTCACGGCGGCCGGTCGCCAGGTAGACGGCGGGCTCGTCGGCGGGCAGCAGTCCCTCGGCGTGGGCCGACTTCCCGGAACGGGCGCCGCCGAGGATCAGGCTCCGGCGGCCGGTGGTCGACCGCACGGTGTTCGACTGCACGGGGGTCATCTGAGTCCTTCGTCGCGGGCGTCCTCGGTCGGCGTACGGCCGTCGCGGCCTGTCGTCGCCGTGCGTCACCGGGCAGGTCGACCGCGCCCGACTTCCCGGCCGGATCGTCGGTGCGGTTGCCACCGCGAAGTATCGGACGTCTCCGGGGTCGGCGGGCCGCCGGGTCTGACAGGCTGGTCACGATGGGGCGGCGACGCCAGAACCCCGAGGACGACGAGGAGTTCCGATGGCCTATCACTGGCGATATCACGACGGGGCCGGTCGCGAGATTCCCGGACCGCAGATCGGCTTCGCGGAGCAGACCGCCGCGGAGCGCTGGTTCGAGGACCAGTGGCCGGAACTGGCCGAGGCGGGCGTCGAGCAGGTGACCCTGGTGCACAACGGAGCCGACGTCTACGGGCCGATGAGCCTGAGCCCGGAGGACTGAGCCGGCTGGTCGATCGGTGCGGCCAGGGGCCCGCCCGGACGTTCGGAGCAGGCATCGGCTAAGACGGAAGGCCGATCGGCCGCCACGTCCGCCGCCGAGTCGACCCGAGTCGACGCCGAAGCGCGCAGGCCCGGACCGCCGCCCGTTCGGGCGAGGTCCGGGCCGGTCCGGCACTCAGGGGGAGACGGTGAGCATCGGGTCACGCTCGACGACGTCGCCGAGGATCGAGTCGATCTTGTCGAGGACGTCCTGGTCCAGCGTCACGCCAGCCGCCTTGACGTTCTCCGTGACCTGTTCGGGCCGGGAGGCGCCGATGATCGCCGAGGCCACGTTCTGGTTCTGCAGCACCCAGGCCACCGCGAGCGCCGCCATGGACAGCCCGAGATCGGCAGCCACGGGCTTGAGCTGCTGCACGCGCTCGAGCACGTCGTCCCGCATGAAGCGGGAGATCATCTTGCCACCCGCCTCGTCGGTGGCCCGCGATCCGGCGGGCGGCTGCTCGCCCGGCAGGTACTTGCCGGTCAGGACGCCCTGAGCGATCGGGGACCAGACGATCTGGCTGATGCCCTCGCGCTCACAGGTCGGCACCACCTGCGGCTCGATGACCCGCCACAGCGCCGAGTACTGCGGCTGGTTCGAGATGAACGGCACCTTCAGCTCTCTGGCCAGCTCGGCACCGCGGGCGATCTGCTCGGCATTCCACTCGGACACGCCGATGTAGAGCACCTTGCCCTGTCGGACCAGGTCGGAGAAGGCCAGGAACGTCTCCTCCAGCGGCACGGTCCTGTCGAACCGGTGGGCCTGGTAGAGGTCGACGTAATCCGTCTGAAGCCTCTCCAGCGATGCGTTGCAGGACTCGATGATGTGCTTGCGGCCGAGGCCACGGTCGTTCGGCCCCTGGCCGGTCGGCCAGTAGACCTTGGTGAAGATCTCCAGGCTCTGCCTGCGCTTGCCCGCGAGGGCGCGGCCCAGCACCGACTCGGCCTTGGTGCCTGCGTAGACGTCGGCGGTGTCGAACGTGGTGATGCCCGCGTCGATGGCGGCCTCCACACACGCCTTCGCCCGCTCCTCCTCCACCTGCGAGCCGTGGGTGAGCCAGTTGCCGTACGAGATCTCACTGATGGACAGGCCGCTGCGGCCCAGACGACGGAACTCCATACGGACGATCCTAAGGGTCGTTCGCCGGGGTAACGATCGATGTGACGCAGTCGCCTCAGCGCTTGGCCGCCCACAGCTTCGGCGCGTCGGTGTAGGTCACCCTCGGCCGAGGCACCCGCAGCTTGCGGATCTGCGTGGCGCGCGTGAAGCAGTACCAGCCGATGCCGAAGCCCTTGTCCCGCGCCTCGGGGAACCTCGCCCTGACCCGCTTGGTGACCATCCGCCCGAGCATCACGCCCTCGAAGATCATGGTGATCAGCATCAGCGAGGTCGCCAGGCTGGCGTACTGCTGGACGGCCGCCGAGGGCAGCAGGATGGCGACGAACACCAGGATCGCCAAGGGCATGAACAGACCCATGATGTTGCGCCGGGAGTCGACCAGGTCTCGGATGTAGGCCCGCACCGGGCCCCGGTCACGCGGCAGCAGGTACCGGTCGTCGCCGGACATCATCCGCTCACGCCGTTCGGCGCCCGCCTTGCGCCGGTCCTCCTTGGTGCCCCGCATCCGCTGGACGGCCTCGCGCTGATTCTTCGGGGCCGACACCGGGCCCCGCCGCTTGCCCTCGGCCTCCCGACGGGAGGGCGTGGGGCGGCCCTTGGCGGGTGTGTAGCCCTTGGGGCGTGTCTCCGCCGCCGTGTCCTGCACGGTCGCCACCGATTCGGCGGCGTCGGTCGACACGGTGTCACTCGTATTGCGGCGAAGGAACCTCACGCCACCAGAGTAAAGGAGGCCGCTCTCGCCTCGTGGGCGCGGCAGGAATGCGGCAGGAATGCCGCGGGAACGCGGGGGACGGCGGCTCGGCGGCACGAGTCCGCCCGCCCCGCCTCGACCCCGACCGCCCCGCGGCCCCGTCGACGCGCGCGGGGCCGACGGCGCCGACGGTCGACGGGCTCGCGGCGCGGCAGGCGCCGGGCCCGGTCGGGCCGATCCGGTGCGGCGGGTCGGAGTGGCAGGCCACCCCGCGCATCCGGCCTTGAGCGGCGCAGTTCCACCACTCCGCCTGCCGTACCTCTCCCAGGGCGGCCGCTGTCCGCGACCGGCCGCTGTCCGCCACTGACTGCCGGCCGCCACCGGCCGCTGACCGCCACCGACCACGGCCCGCCCGCGCACCGATCACCGCCCGCCCCCCACCCGACACGCCGGGGGAACGGCCCGTTCGGGCCGAGGAAAGTCGCCGTGACGTCGCAGGCGAAGGCCCCGCCGCTCGCTAGGCTCTGTGGGCATGCGCATCCTGGTGGCACCTGACTGTTTCGGCGGCACGTTGACGGCACGCGAGGCGGCGGAAGCCATCGCGGCGGGCTGGCGACGCGGCGCGCCCGGCGACGAGCTTGCGATCCGGCCGCTGGCCGACGGCGGGCCCGGCTTCGTCGAGGTGCTCGCCGTCGCCCTCGGCGGCACCGTGCGTCGATCCGAGGTGACCGGTCCGCTCGGCGAGCCGGTGACCGCCGAGTGGCTGACGGTCCCCGGCGACGACGGCGACACCGCCTACCTGGAGGCCGCGCAGGCCTGTGGACTGCATCTCGTCCCCGGCCGCGACCCGGCCTCGGCGGTGCGCGCCACCAGCCGGGGCGTCGGCGAACTGATCGCGGCCGCCCGTGACGCCGGAGCCCGTCGAGTCGTGATCGGGCTGGGCGGATCGGCCTGCACCGACGGCGGCGCCGGGATGCTGGCCGCGCTCGGCGCGGTGCCGGTCGACGTCGCGGGTCGGGTGCTCGCCGACGGCGGCGCCGCGCTGCGGGACTGCGCGGCCCTGGCAGGCGAGGCCGCGCTGGGCGATCTGATCCTGGTCGCCGCCTCCGACGTCGAACACCCGCTGCTCGGCGAGCACGGCGCCGCCCACGTCTTCGGCCCGCAGAAGGGCGCCGACGCGGCGGCGGTGGCCGCGCTGGACGCGGCGCTGACCGTCTGGGCGGACGTCCTGGCGACCGCGACCGGTCGGGACGTGCGTGCCGTGCCGTCGGCGGGCGCCGCGGGCGGCCTCGGCGCGGGGCTGCTCGCGCTGGGCGCGAGCGTCGAGTCCGGCGCCGAGCTGGTGCGGCGGCTCACCGGGCTCGACGACGCGCTGAACGCCGCGGACCTGGCGGTGACCGGCGAGGGCAGCTTCGACTGGCAGTCGCTGCGCGGGAAGCTCGTCACGGCGGTGGCCCGCGGCGCGGCGGAGCGCGGTCTGCCGTGCCTGGTGCTGGCAGGCCAGGTCTCGGTCGGGCGTCGGGAGGCCGCCGCCGCCGGGGTGGAGCGTTCCTACGCGGTGGCCGAGCACGCCGGATCGGTCGACGCGGCCTTCGCCGACCCGGCGGGCACGCTCACGGCGCTGGCCGCCGACGTCGCCCGTCAGTGGAGCACCGGCTGACAGCGACTACCGTCGAGGGTGCGCCGCACGCCGCGGGGCGAGTCGACTCGGACTCGTACCGCATCGGGCGGGGCAGTCGGGAATATCCCGCTGCCTGCTCGCGTTAGGCGAGTCGGTACGGGCAAGTTGGGACTTGAGGAGAGCCATGACCGGCCAGGACATTGGGATCGACGTGCAGACTGACGCGCCGGCACACGGCGTGAAGCTCAGCGACGCCGCCGCGGCGAAGGCCAAGGCGCTGCTCGACCAGGAGGGCCGCGACGACATGCACCTGCGGATCGCGGTGCAGCCGGGCGGCTGTGCGGGACTCCGCTACCAGCTGTTCTTCGACGAGCGCTCCCTCGACGGCGACGCACGGGTGGACTTCAACGGCATCGGCCTCGTCGTCGACCGCATGAGCGCCCCGTACATCCAGGACACCGTGATCGACTTCGTGGACACCATCGAGAAGCAGGGCTTCACCATCGACAACCCGAACGCGGGCGGCTCCTGCGCCTGCGGCGACTCCTTCCACTGACACTCGGTCACCCGCACCGGCAGGCGTCTCCTCCGGGGTCCGCCTGCCCTTCCGCGCTCCGGGCCGGGCACGCCATGCGTGATGCGCGCGGCGTCCCCGGCCGGGTGAGCGGATCGCCCGGCGGCGTCCGTGGTCGAAGCAGGCCGCGTCGCAGACGCCCCGGACCCGAAGTCCCCGGCGCGGCGGGTCGGCCGCACCGTGCCGACGACGTGGCGACGCCGACGACGCCGCGGCGCTCGCCCGCGGGAGGCCCTGTCGACGGCCGAGCCGCGCCGACGCCCGTCCCGCACCCTCGAACGACGGTCGCCGACGATCGGAGAAGGCGCGACGGCTGGAGGAGGTCCGGCGGGACCCGTGGGTGCCCGGGCCAGGCCGACCCGGCGTGCGCCTGCCTCAGGTGCCGTAGTCGTCGAGTCCGCCCAGCTGCTCCCGGCATGCCCGGTCGATGCGCAGGCTCGCGGGTCGTGGGGCGGCCGAGGCGCGCCGGGTCCGCTCGGCGGTGAACCGGGCGGGCAGCGCCCGGCAGTCCCGGATGAGCTGGGGCAGTGAGTCGGGCTCGGTGGAACCCGGCCTCGTGGCGTCGGTCCTCCTACGGTCCATGACCTCGACGGTAGGTCGGTCTGCCGCCGCCCGCACCCTTACCAGCCGGTAGTCTTCCTCGCTCGGACTTCGAGACCGATCAGCTCGTCTCATGGCAGGGTTGTCCTGCTTCGACGTGTCCTTCGGGCCCGATGCGTCGAGGTGACCAGCCCGGTGGGCTCTTCAAGACGAGCGAGGTGTGCAGGACGTGCCTGTTGCTGTGACGGGAAGCATCGCCACAGACCATCTGATGCACTTTCCGGGGAGGTTCGCCGACCAGCTCATCAAGGAACAGCTCGACCGGGTCTCGTTAAGCTTCCTCGTCGACGACCTGGTCATCAGACGTGGCGGGATCGCCGCCAACATCGCCTTCGGGATGGGTGTGCTGGGTGCCCGGCCCCTGCTGGTCGGCGCGGTGGGCTCCGACTTCGCCGACTACCGCTCGTGGTTGGAGCGGCACGACGTGGACTGCACCGGGGTGCACGTCTCGGAGCTGGCGCACACCGCCCGCTTCGTCTGCACCACCGACGAGGACATGTGTCAGATCGCCTCCTTCTACGCCGGAGCGATGGCCGAGGCCCGCAACATCGAGCTCGCGCCCGTCGCCGAGCGTGCGGGCGGGCTGGAACTGGTGCTCATCAGCCCGAACGATCCCGAGGCGATGGTCCGGCACACGCGGGAGTGCCGCCAGCGCGGCCTGCCCTTCGCGGCCGACCCCTCGCAGCAGCTCGCCAGGATGGACGGCGAGCAGGTGCGGGACCTGATCGACGACGCCCGCTACCTGTTCTCCAACGACTACGAGTGGGGTCTGCTGCTGCAGAAGTCCGGCTGGAGCGAGCAGGAGATCCTGTCCAGGGTGGAGATGCGGGTCACCACCCTTGGTGAGAAGGGCGTGGAGATCGTCGGTCGGGACATCGAGCCGCTGCACGTGGCGGCCGTGCCCGAGACGGCGAAGGTCGACCCGACGGGCGTCGGCGACGGCTTCCGCGCCGGTTTCCTCGCGGCCCGCTCCGCCGGGCTCGGTCTGGAGCGTGCGGCGCAGCTGGGCTCGCTGATCGCCGTGCACATCCTCGAGACGGTCGGCACCCAGGAGTGGACGCTGGACCCGGACGCGGCCCTCGCCCGTGCCGAGGCGGCCTACGGTTCGGCGGCAGCCGAGGAGCTGACGCCGCTCGTGCGGCGCTGAACGACGCCGAAGGCGGGGCAGGCGCACCCGTGGTCACCAGGGAACGCCTGCCCCGCCTCCGCGTGCGACCGTCGGGCGGTCCGGTGTCGGCGGAGCCGACCCCAGCGGCGGGTGCCGGGCCCGCCGTCGCTCAGAGCTTCACCGGGTAGTGCGGCTCCGGGATGATCGGGTTGATGCGGTTCTCGATGAAGATCCCGTGCCAGATCATGAAGACCAGCAGCGCCCAGATCCGCCTGCTGTGGTCCAGGGTGCCCGCCTTGTGCTCCTCCAACAGGACCAGCGCGGCGTTCTTGTCGATCAGCGCGGCGGTGTCGGACCGCTGGATGATGTCGCGGGCCCAGCCGTACATCTCGTCCTTGAGCCACAGGCGCAGCGGTACCGGGAAGCCGAGCTTGCGCCGGTTGAGGACGTGCGCGGGGACGACGTCGCGCAACGCCTGCCGCAGTGCGAACTTGGTCGTCTCCTTGGTGATCTTCTCCGACTGCGGGATCTGCGCGGCGACCTTGAACACCTCGGCGTCCAGGAAGGGCACCCGCAGCTCCAGCGAGTTGGCCATGGTGACCTTGTCGGCCTTGGCGAGGATGTCGCCTCGCAGCCAGGTGAACATGTCCACGTACTGCATCCGCGTCACCGGGTCCCAGCCCTCCGACTCGCGGTAGGCGCGCGCGGTGATGTCGGTGTGCGACACGGCCGGGTCGAAGGTGTTGAGCACCCGGCGGAGCTGGTCGTCCCGGAAGATCCGGGCGTTGCCGTAGTAGCGCTCCTCCAGCGACAGCGAGCCTCGGCGGAGCAGGTCCTTGCCGCGCACGCCCTCCGGGATGTGGGTGGAGACCTTGCCCATGATCCGTCGCAGTCCGCCGGGCACCCGGTCGAACGGCGCCAGCGACAGCGGCTCGCGGTAGATCGTGTAGCCGCCGAACAGCTCGTCGGCGCCCTCGCCGGAGAGCACCACCTTGACGTGCTGCCGCGCCTCGCGGGCGATGAACCACAGGGGGACCAGCGCCGGGTCGGCCACCGGGTCGTCGAGATACCAGACGATCAGCGGCAGGTGCTCCATCATCTCTTCGGGGGAGACGGTGCGGACCACGTGCTTGACCCCGAGGGCCGCGGCGGACTCGGCGGCGACGTCGACCTCCGAGTAGCCCTGGCGTTCGAATCCGGTGGTGAAGGTGATCAGGTCGGGGTTGTGCTCCTTGGCCAGGGCCGCGATGGCCGTGGAGTCGATGCCGCCGGAGAGGAACGATCCGACGGTGACGTCGGCCCGCATGTGCTTGGCGACCGAGTCCCGCATCACGTCGGTGATCTGCTGGTACAGCCGGGCCTGCTCGGTGGGGCCGCTCACCGGCCTCGGGGTGAAGGTGGGCGAGAAGTAGCGCTGCATGACCGGCTGGCCGCCGGGCTCGACGGTGAAGGAGGTGCCCGACTCGATGCGACGAATGCCGTGGTGCAGCGTGGCGGGCTCCGGCACGTACTGGAGCGTCAGGTAGTACTGGAGGCCGCTGCGGTTGAGGGCGGGCTGCTGACCGAGCGTCCCGGACAGGTCGAGCAGGCTCTTCTTCTCGCTGGAGAACGCGGCGCCGTGCGGACCCGTCGCGTAGTAGAGCGGCTTGATCCCGAAGGGGTCCCGACCGCCGAAGATCAGCTGCTTCTCGGAGTCCCAGATCAGGAACGCGAACATTCCTCGCAGCTTGCGGATCATGGACTGCCCGAGGTAGTGGTACGCCGCCACGATCGACTCGGTGTCGCCGTCGGTGGTGAAGCGGGCGCCGTGGCGCTGGGCCAGCTCCGCGCGCAGCTCGAGATAGTTGTAGATCTCGCCGTTGAAGATGATGGTGTATCGCTCAGGAGCCTCCGGCGGACCCCAGGTCAACGGCTGATGCGAGTGCTCGACGTCGATGATCGAGAGGCGGTTGAAGCCGAAGACGGCCTCGTCCTTCTGCCACGTCTCCGACTCGTCCGGCCCTCTGTGTCGCTGACAGGTCAGCGCTCTGCCGACGGAGGCGCGAGCCGCCATGGCGTCGTTCTCGGTCGGGCAGACCAGTCCCAATAGCCCACACACGCTACTCGAGCACCTTCCGTCCCTGCTTGGCTTCTCGGCTCCAGATCAGTATGACCCGGTCCGGCGGATGTGCTGTCGACTCACCCCGAAGCGGCCGGTCACAAGTTGCTGGGCTACTCTTCCGCTCGGAATGCGGCGGCACGGCTGAAGTGTCGACCTCGATGGCGTCCCCCGCGATGGCGTCGAGGCGGTGAGCCTGATCAAGGAGGCGTCGAGCAGTGGGCCAGAAGGCAACGCGGCTGGCGAAGCTGGGTGGATCGTTCGGCCTGGTAGCCCTGGCAACCACCGGCTGCTCCGCGAGCGATGTGCTTCGCTTCGGCTGGCCGGAGGGAGCCACCCCCCAGGCCGATCAGATGCGCAACCTGTGGACATGGTCGGTGATCGCGGCGCTGCTCGTCGGCGTCCTGGTCTGGGGCCTGATCCTCTGGTCGGTGGTGTTCCACCGCAAGCGCGGTGACGAGATGCCCCGCCAGACTCAGTACAACGTTCCGTTGGAACTGGTCTACACCGTCATCCCGCTGGTGATGGTGACCGTCCTCTTCTACTTCACCGCGACGACGCAGAACTACGTGCTCGCGCAGGAGGAGGATCCCGACGTCACCGTCGAAGTGGTCGCCTTCCAGTGGAACTGGGAGTTCCGTCACCTGGACGAGATCACGCCCGACGGCGACCCGGTGAGCACCCTGGGCAGCAGCGACGAGATCCCCCTGCTGGTGGTCCCGACGGACCAGGTCATCCAGTACGAGGTGCGGTCCAACGACGTCATCCACTCGTTCTTCGTCCCGGAGTTCCACTTCAAGCGCGACACGTTCCCGCATCCGGAGAAGAACAACCAGGACAACGTGTTCCAGAACGTGATCGACCAGCCGGGCGCGTTCGTCGGTCGATGCGCCGAGCTGTGCGGCACCTATCACTCGATGATGAACTTCGAGGTCCGCGCGCTGCCCGGCGACCTGTACGACGAGTTCATGGATCTGCGCGTGCGGGAGAACCCGGAGACCGGCGACCTCTACACGGCCTCCCAGGCGCTGACCGAGATGGACTGCGGCGAGCTGTGCGCGCCGGAGGCGGTCACGACGCATCCGTTCAACACGGACCGCACCGCCCGCGAGGCCAGCACTCGCGAGCAGAACTAAGAACGCCGCAGGACCGGGCCGGAACGCAGAAGTACTGAGAGTGAGGACTCGATGAAGGTCGAGGCGGGGATCTTCGAGGGCACGGCGGTGTTCGCCTTCGTCGTCGCGATCGTCTACGGATTCTGGGCGCAGGAGCCGATCGGCACCACGGCCCTGGTCCTCACCGGCGGGCTCGCCCTGCTGGTGGGCACCTACTTCCGATTCGTCTCCCGGCGGATGGAGATGCGTCCGGAGGACGACCCGGAGGCCGAGGTCAGCGACGGCGCGGGGGAACTGGGCTTCTTCAGCCCCGGCAGCTACTGGCCGTTCGGCCTCGCGGCGGGCTGCGCCCTGGTCGGTCTGTCCTTGGCGTTCTTCCACATCTGGATGCTGGTCGGTGCCACGGTGGTCGTGATCCTCACCATCGGCGGGCTCCTCTTCGAGTACCACCGCGCTCCGCAGAAGCACTGACTTCTCTGCTGTTCGCCACTCGGCACCGCGGGCCTCGCCTGCGGTGCCGAGTCGTGTTCACACCGCCGAGCCGGATGAACACCGCTGCGGCGCCCGGGTCCGCACCGCCGCGTGCGCGTGCCGTCCGCCGGGGCGGCCCGCCGCGCCGCGCGCCGGCATGGCGGGGCTCGGAACGGCGTGGCTCGTCGGTTCTCCCGCATGAGGCGTCGGCGACCGCGCCGCGGAGATCGACGGATCGCGATCCGGCCGCCGCGCGGCACTCGCCTGTATCGTGCCGGCGCCCTCAGTCGATCGTGAGCGCCGTCGAGAGCGATCGCGCCCTCGTGGGCCGAGACGGGCCCGTCGGCCCGTCCTCGGCATGCTCAGCGCCCGCTACGGGACGGTTGGCGGCCGAGTACCGGCGATGATCCCACGACGAGGTCCACGACTCGGTGTCGGTCGACATCGGACAGCGCGCCGCGTCCGAAGCTCCGCGCGCCGTGCCGAGGGCTCGGCGGTCGCCCCACCTGTCCGTCGCCCTGCGGGCAGGCCGTACCGAGGCACGCCCCGACAGCGCCCGCCGCGGAAGGCTCCGGCTCGACAGCGTCCCGTCCGAGACGGCGTCCGGCCGGATCGAGCGTCCGACCCGAGACAGCGCCCGGCCACCGTCAAGCGCCCGGCCCGGAACGGCCGCGAGCCCTGGAGACGACGTCGAGGGCGAACCGGATCGAGACGGAGGATCGAGACGAAGGTCGGGGCGGCGGCTCGGCCCGGCGACGTCGACGACCCGACACGGCGGTCGGTGGCGACCGGAACGGTCCGCGGCCGAGCCTGCGCCGCCTGCCTCGGCCGGATACCCGCTCAGCGGGCGAGTTCGTCGCGGAGCTGGACGGAGCGAGCGGCCCATCGGTCCAACAGGTCGGCGGCGGCGCCGGAGTCGACGGCCTTGGCGGCCTCGGCCAGTCCCGCCCGCAGCACGTCGTCGAGATCGCCGTCGAAGCCCCGGTGCGCGGCCAGCGCGCCCGCCGCGTTGAGCAGCACGGCATCGCGAATCGGGCCGGTCCGGCCTGTCACCAGATCGCGGACGACGGCGGCGTTGTGCGTGACGTCGTCGCCTCGGAGGTCCTCGGCGGTCGAGAGTGGGATGCCCAGCACCGTCGGGTCCACCGTCACCTGGCGGACTCGACCGTCGTGGACCATCCAGGCCGTGGAGGTCGTCGTGGTGGTCAGCTCGTCCAGGCCGTCGTCCCCGCGCACCACCAGTACCGACTGGCCGCGGTCGGCGAACACCCGCGCCATCACCGGGGCGGTCCGAGAGTCGGCGCAGCCGATGAGACCGCCGTGCGGCCTGCCGGGGTTGGTCAACGGGCCGAGCAGATTGAAGGCGGTGCGGATGCCGATCTCGCGCCTGGGACCCGCCGCGCGTGCGTAGGCCGGATGGAAGACGGGCGCGAAGCAGAAGCCGATGCCCAGTTCGGTCACCGAGGCCCGCACGCCCTCCGGCGGCAGGTCGATGACGACGCCCAGGGCCTCCAGCACGTCCGCCGTGCCGCAGCTGGACGACGACGCCCGGTTGCCGTGCTTGACCACCGGCACGCCCGCCGCCGCCACGACCAGGGTGGCCATGGTCGAGATGTTGACGCTGTTGGAGCGGTCACCGCCGGTGCCGACGATGTCCATCGCCCGCATGTCCAGATGGATGAGTCGAGCGTGGGCGAGCATGGCGTCGGCCATGCCCCGGATCTCGCTCGGCGTCTCGCCCTTGGCGCGCAGCGCCACCGCGAACCCGGCGATCTGGGCGGGAGTCGCCTGGCCGGTCATCACCTGGTCCATGGCCCAGGCGGTGTTCTCCGTGCTCAGATCGTGCCCGGTGACCAGCCGCGTGAGCAGCGCAGGCCAGGTGTGGGAGGTCGATCCTGCGCTCTCCTGCATCCGCGAGATCCGTTTCAGCCGTTCGTGACGGGAAGCCGAGTGGACCGCAGCACCTCGGCCACGGTCTCGGCCGCGGCCAGCGGGTCGAGCGGGTGCACGAGCACCGCGTCGGCCTGCGACCAGGTCGCGAGCCAGCGGTCGTCCCTGCGGCGGACGGCCACGACGATGGGCGGGCAGTCGGCGATCTCGTTCTTGAGCTGGCGGGAGATGCCCATGCCGCCGGTCGGCTGCGCCTCGCCGTCGAGGATCAGCAGGTCGGCCTGTCCCTCGTCGACGATGGACAGCACGGCGGCGATCCCGTCGGCCTCCAGGTAGCGCACCCGGCCGATGTCGGCGGCGGGACGGCGTCCGACGGCCGTCATGATCGCCTCGCGGACCTCGGCGCGGTGGCTGAACACCAGGATGGTCGTGATGCTCGTGCTCATCTGCGCAGAACCCTCCGGCGACATCGGTCGTTGACTGGCCCTGATGCTAGCCGCTGGCCCGGTCAGGCTTGCAGGGCGTCCCATCCGAGCGCGTCGCCGCCGAGGCGTTGCGCCAGTCCCGCCATCCGTGATCGGGCCTGCGCGCAGTGCAGCGCGTCCAGGGACTGCACTCGCACTGCCTCCAGCCGGACCATCCCGTCGACCGACGGACTCGCCGCGGCCCCGGCGGCCGGTCGGCGGTCCGCACCCGCGGCATCGACGCGCGCGAGCATGCCGGGCGGAGCCCCGTCCTCGGAACCCTGGCCCGCGGTGTCGTGTGCCGGGGCACCCTCGGCCGAGAGGCCCGCCGCCGGGGAGTCCCGCGTCGGGGAGTCCGGTGCCTGCGAGTCGTCGGTCGGAACCGCGTCGGTCGGGGAGCCGTCGGTCGGGGAGCCCTCCGTCGGAGACCCGTCCTCGGCGGAGCCCGTGTCCGGACGGCTCCCGTCCCGGGAGGATCCGCCGGGTTCGCGGAGAAGCCAGCCCTCCTCGGCGAGGAGCTCCGCCGCCCGCGCCACCGAGGCGGCGGGCAGTCGCAGATGGTGGCGCAGCACCGCCTGACGGTCGGGGTCCCAGCGCTCGGACCTGGCCAGCACGGCCGAGTCGGCCTCGGCGGGATCGAAGGCCTCGACCACCACGACCAGCCCGGGATCGGTCACGACCGGCGGCGGAGTCCGGGCGGCACGCCGTCGAGATCGGAGTCGTTCCCACCACCGGAGCACGCCGTCGAACAGCACCCTCGCCTCATCTCATCCTCGGTTTCGCCTGCCCGTTCACGACGATCGCCGCGCCCGAGGAGGACCCGGCACGACATCCGGAGTTCTCGCAAGTAATAATGCGTCGCGTGACAACGGCATCGCCTCCCATCGCCCAGCGGGTGCATTCGCTGAACCGGCCGAACATGGTCAGCGTCGGCACGATCGTGTGGTTGTCGAGCGAACTCATGTTCTTCGCCGGCCTCTTCGCGATGTACTTCACGGTGAGGGCGCAGCACGACGGCCCGTGGCCGCCGGAGCCGTCCGAGTTGAACCTCGGCTACGCGCTGCCCTTCACGATCATCCTCGTGGCGTCCTCGTGGACCTGCCAGCTTGGTGTGTTCGCCGCGGAGCGGGGCGACGTCTTCGGCCTTCGCCGCTGGTATCTCCTCACCCTGGTGCTCGGCACGATCTTCGTCGCGGGCCAGGCAGGTGAGTACTACACCCTGATGACCGCGCACGACACCACGATCGCGTCCTCGCCCTTCGGCACCGTCTTCTACATGACGACCGGGTTCCACGGCTTGCACGTCATCGGTGGTCTCATCGCGTTCGTGTTCCTGCTCATGCGCACCAGGATGAGCAAGTTCACGCCTGCCCAGGCGACCTCGGCGATCGTCGTGTCCTACTACTGGCACTTCGTCGACATCGTGTGGATCGGGCTGTTCGCCGTCATCTACCTGGTCCCCTGACGCCGATCGACTAGAAGCCGGAACTCGACAGCAAGGGTTGTGCAGCACACATGACCACCACAGACAAGCCGCGGAGCACCTTCCGCTCCAAGCTGCGACGGCGGATCTCGGGCGTGCTGGCGCTGGGTGTGGCACTGGCGGCAGCCGGCGCGCTCTACACCGCCTTCATGCCGAAGCCGCACGTCGCGCAGGCCACCGAGCAGGCTGAACTGGAACGGCAGGGCGAGGAGCTTTACAACAACGCCTGCATCACCTGCCATGGCGTCAACCTCGAGGGTGTCCAGGACCGCGGTCCCAGCCTGATCGGCACCGGTGAGGCCGCCGTGCACTTCCAGGTCTCCACGGGCCGGATGCCGTTGATGCGCCAGGACGCCCAGGCGCTGCGCAAGCCCTCTGTGTACGACTCCGGTGAGATCGAGGCGCTGGGGGCCTACATCCAGGCCAACGGCGGCGGCCCGGAGACACCGGAGGCACGCGGAGCCGAGCTGCGCGGCGACAACCCCGCGCGCGGTGGTGAGCTGTTCCGGCTGAACTGTGCCTCCTGCCACAACTTCACCGGTCGAGGCGGGGCACTGTCCTCCGGCAAGTTCGCGCCGAACCTCGACGGGGTCTCCGAGGACGAGATCTACACCGCGATGCTCACCGGCCCGCAGAACATGCCGGTGTTCTCCGATCGGCAGCTGACGCCGACGGAGAAGGAGGACATCATCGCCTTCGTCAAGTCCGTCACCGACGGCAACAACAACCCGGGCGGCCTGTCACTCGGCGGGTTCGGTCCCGCCGTCGAGGGTGTCGTCGTCTTCGTGGTCGGGATTGCGGCGCTGGTCGGCGTCTCCCTCTGGATCGGAGCCAAGCAATGAGCGAGCCGGGCAAGGGCGTCCCCAGCGACGCCGAGCTCGCGGAGCTGAGCCGGGACGAACTCGTTCGCCTCGGAACCGAGCTCGACGACGTCGAGCTCGTCAAGTATCAGGACCGCTTCCCCGTCAAGGGGACGCGCGCCGAGAAGCGTGCCGAGCGTCAGGTGGCGGGCTGGTTCCTGCTCGCGGGCCTGTCCGGCCTGGCCTTCCTCGGCGCCTACCTCTTCTGGCCGAGCGAGTATCAGGGACCCTTCTCCGAGGGACACTTCGTCTACTCGCTCTACACGCCGCTGATCGGGGCCACCCTCGGCCTGTCGGTGCTGGCGATCGGCGTCGGCGTCATCTCCTACGCGAAGAAGTTCGTGCCGGAGGAGGAGGCCGTTCAGCAGCGGCACGAGGGCGGCTCCTCGGAACTGGACAAGAAGACGACCGCGGCGCTGCTCGCGGACGCGGGGCAGCGCAGCGGCATCGCCCGGCGGTCCATGATCAAGCGCTCCGCCGGCTTCGGCGCGGGCGTGTTCGGTCTCGGCGTCGGCGTCTTCGCCCTGGGCGGACTGGTCAAGAACCCGTGGGCTGAGGGTGAGACGCCGGACTCGCTGTGGCACACCGGCTGGATGCACACCAGCGACAACGAGAAGGTCTACCTGCGTCGCGACACCGGCGACCCCGGCGAGGTCTCGCTGGTCCGTCCCGAGGACATCCAGCCCGGCGGCTTCGAGACGGTCTTCCCGTTCCGCGAGTCCGAGCGAGGCGATCACGACGCGCTGTACTACGCGCTGCGTCGCTCGGACAACCCCGTGATGCTCATCCGGCTTCGTCCCGGATCGCAGCCGGTCAAGCGCAAGGGGCAGGAGGACTTCAACTACGGCGACTACTACGCCTACTCGAAGATCTGCACCCACCTCGGCTGCCCGACCTCGCTGTTCGAGCAGCAGACGGGCCGCCTGCTCTGTCCGTGCCACCAGTCGCAGTTCGACGTGGTGAACACCTACGCCAAGCCCGTCTTCGGCCCGGCCACGCGCTCGCTGCCCCAGCTGCCGATCGACATCGACGAGGACGGCTTCCTGGTGGCGCGCAGCGACTTCATCGAGGCCGTGGGCCCTGGCTTCTGGGAGCGTAAGTCATGAGCTCGATCACCACGCCGACGAAGCCCAAGAGCATCGGGGTGCGTGCGGCGGGAGCGGCGGCGACCTGGGCCGACGATCGCTTTCACATGTCCAGGGGCATCCGCAAGCAGCTCAACAAGGTCTTCCCGACGCACTGGTCCTTCATGCTCGGCGAGATCGCGTTGTACAGCTTCATCGTGCTGCTGCTCACGGGCACGTACCTGGCGTTGTTCTTCGACCCGTCGATGGCGCACGTCGAATACCAGGGCAGCCTGGAGAACATGCGGGGCATCGAGATGTCCCGGGCCTACGCCTCGACGCTGGACATCTCCTTCGAGGTCCGCGGCGGTCTGTTCGCCCGTCAGGTGCACCACTGGGCGGCGCTGCTGTTCATGGCCGCGATCGTGGTCCACATGCTGCGGGTGTTCTTCACCGGTGCCTTCCGCAAGCCGCGTGAGGTCAACTGGGTCATCGGCGTCCTGCTGTTCATCATGGGCTTCTTCGAGGGCCTGACCGGCTACTCGCTGCCCGACGACCTGCTCTCCGGCACCGGCCTGCGGATCGTCTCCGGCATCACCATGTCGATCCCCGTGATCGGCACCTGGGCCAACTGGGCGATCTTCGGCGGTGAGTATCCGGGCACGGAGATCATCCCCCGGTTCTACACCCTGCACATCCTGCTGCTGCCCGGCCTGATCCTCGGCCTGATCGCCGTCCACCTCGGCCTGGTGTGGTACCAGAAGCACACCCAGTTCCCCGGCGTCGGTCGCAAGGAGACCAACGTCGTCGGCGTTCGGATCATGCCGGTGTTCGCACTCAAGGCAGGCGGCTTCTTCGCCGTCGTCGCGGGCGTGCTGGCGATCATGGGCGGCATCTTCCAGATCAACGCGATCTGGCACATCGGCCCGTACAACGCCTCGCAGATCAGCGCGGGCTCCCAGCCCGACTGGTATGTGATCTGGCTGGACGGCATGACCCGGATCTGGCCGTCCTGGGAGCTGTATCTCGGCAACTATCTGGTACCGGCGGCCTTCTTCCCCGCGGTGCTGGGCATGGGGTTGATCTTCACGATCGCGGGTGCCTATCCGTGGATCGAGAAGGCGTTCACCAAGGACGACGCGCATCACAACCTGTTGCAGCGGCCCCGCGACGTTCCGGTGCGGACCAGCCTCGGCGCGATGGCGCTGGCCTTCTTCGGCGTCCTGATGTTCACCGGCGCCAACGACATCATCGCGGAGCAGTTCGACATCTCACTGAACGCGATGACCTGGGTCGGCAGACTCGGCGTGCTGTTCTTCCCGCCGATCGCCTACTACATCACCTATCGGATCTGCATCGGACTGCAACGTGCGGACCGCGAGGTGCTGGAGCACGGCATCGAGACCGGCATCATCAAGCGACTGCCGCACGGCGAGTTCATCGAGGTCCACCAGCCGCTCGGCGAGGTCGACGAGCACGGCCACCCGGTGCCGCTGGACTACCAGGGCGCGGCGGTGCCGAAGCGGATGAACGAGCTCGGCGCGGCGGGCAGCCCGGTGCGCGGCAGCCTCCTCACGCCGGACCCGGCCGAGGAGACGGCGGCCATCACGCAGGCCGAGCGCGAAGGCAGGCATCTGCTGGGGCCCGCCAAGTCCGCCCCCGCGGAGTCCACTTCGAAGGACGCAGGCGACGAGCCGACGGACGAGGACGGGGACGCCCCGAGGCGGCCGCGCGGCTGACGCGGCGCGAACGTGCGAGGACAGGGCCCGGAACCGACTGGTTCCGGGCCCTGTCTCGTGTCGCGGTCGGTGTCGCGGTGCGGGCGGGCCGGCGTCGGCCCGCTGTGTCGGTTCGGCGGGCCGGGCGCGGCCGTTCGACGCGGCCGGTTCCTCGACGGCGTCCCCAGCCGGCAGGCGGTGGTGCGGCGGGTCGGCCGTTCGGGCGTCGGCGGCTCAGTCCGCGTCGGAGCCGATGGAGAACGACTCCTCGGCGTCGCGTCGCGAGTAGGAGCGGAACGCGATGTGCGTGTCGGTGTTCAGCACGCCGTCGACCTTGCCGATACGGCCGGGGATCAACGCCGCGAGGTCGGCGTGTTCGGCGACCCGGACGAGGACGACGAGGTCGACCTCGCCGGAGCAGGAGTAGACCTCGTCGACGCCCTCGATGTCGGCGATCTCCTGGGCGGCTTCAGGAATGCGGTCGGCGACGGCGTTGACGAGCACGAACGCGGTGATCACGAAAGAACCTCCCGAAGTCCTGCGGAAACTGTGGCGATGGTAGTCCAGCGGCGGGGGGCTGATCGGCGCGCGGCGCGGGGCGGGGTGCGGCCGGCGACCGTCGGTCCGGTGGTCAGTCGGCGGCCGCGTAGCCCGCCCGGCCCGCGTCGGCCTTGGCCGCCCACCGCTGCCAGCGGCCGGCGCCGCCCGTCTGCTCCGCCCACGGCACGTCGGAGTCCACCAGGCGGGTGCCGCCGGTCGTGAGCCAGCGGCGGATCACGATCACCTCGTCGGCCGTCGCGCCGCGTAGCGGTCCGGGTTCGGGCAGCACGGTCTCGGCGCTCGCCCGCAGCATCTCGACCACGGGCATCGGCGGGACGCCGCGTCGGGCGGTGCCTGCGGAGGCGAGCCTGCCGTGGCGGATCACGGCGAGATGCCAGCCGCCCGCGCCGTCGGGCCGGGCCGCCACGAGTTCGCCGACGGCGGCCAGGGCGGCGAGCCGCTGGCCCCGGTCCAGGGCGCGCACGAGGGTGGCCAGCCGGTCGCGATGCCGGGCCGCGTCCTCGAAGCGCTGCTGATCGGCGAGTTCGCCGAGTCTGCCGTCGAGCCGTTCGAGCACGGCGGTCCTGACACCGCTGAAGAGGTCGGCGACCTCGATCACCGACGGCGCGTAGTCCTCGACGCTCTGCCTGCCCGCGCAGGGCGCGGCGCAGCGGCCGATCTCGGCGAGGGCACACGGTCGGCCGCGTTGGTCGCGAGCCGGAATCCGTTCGGCGCAGCGACGTACCGAACTGCCCTCGTGCAGCGTCTCCAGTGCGTCCTGGGCCGCACGCCGGGTGCGAAACGGCCCCATGGCGCCGTCTCGCGGCCGTCGAACCACGGAGAGCCGAGGAAAGGGCTCCTCGGTCAGCACGATCCACCACGCGCGATGCGGGGTGGTGGACCGGCGGTTGTAGCGGGGGCGGTGGGCGGCGAGCAGTCGTAACTCGCGGACCTCCGCCTCCAGGGAGTGGGCGCACTCCACCACGTCGACGCGCTCGGCGAGGGCGACCATCTCCCGGACGCGCGCCCGCGTCTCGCCCGCGGTGAAGTACTGCCGGACCCGACGTCGGAGGTCCACGGCGGTGCCCACGTACAGCACCTCCTCGCGGGGGCCTCGGAACAGGTAGACGCCGGGGGCGTGCGGCAGGTCGGCGGCGAGCTGGCGCTTGCGTCGCTGTGCGGTGCTCACCTGCGGCAGGTAGTCGAGCAGCTCCTCCAGGGACTGGACGCCGACGGGGCCGACTCGTTCGAGCAGTCCGTGCAGCACGTCGACGGTGGCGCGGGCGTCGGTCAGCGCGCGGTGGCTGGGGGTCGTGGGGGAGCCGAACAGCCGGGCCAGGGTGGCGAGCTTGACGTTGGGCGCCTCGTCCCGGCGCAGGACCCGTCGGGCCAGCTTCACCGTGCACAGGACGGTGGGCCGGGGCCAGGGGCGGTCGAGGCGTTCTGCGGCGGCGCGCAGGAACCCGACGTCGAAGGGGGCGTTGTGGGCGACCAGGACGCAGCCCGCGGCGAACTCCAGGAACGCGGGCAGGACGGAGTCGATGCGGGGCGCCTCGGTGACCATCGCGTCGGTGATGCCGGTCAGCGACATGATCATCGGCGGGATGCCTCGGCCGGGATTGACGAGGGTGGCGAACTCGCCGAGCACCTCGCCGCCGCGAACCTTCACGGCGCCGATCTCGGTGATGGCGTCGCCCCGACCGCCGCCGGTGGTCTCCAGGTCCACCACGACGAACGTGACGGCACGCAACGGTGTGCCGAGTTCGTCGAAGGTGAGCTGGAGCTCGGGAGGGCGTGCCAGGTCGGTCATCGCGGGCAGGCTAACCGGCGGGCCGGACACCGACGGCGTGCCCTGGACTCGGCGGCCGGACCGTGGACGGCGGGCGTGGTCCGCGACGGGTCTCGACAAGTCTGGGCAGTGCGTTCGGGTCTGCGACTCCGAGGCACGGGAGTCGAGGGGAGGGGAGTCGAGGGAGGGGAGTCGAGGGGACGGGACAGACGGTGTCGACTCCCGAGTCGACGGTGCCGAGGCACGGATTCCCGGCGTGCCGGTGCCGCGCCCGGCCGTGATCGCGGAACACAGCAGGTCGCCGCGCCGACGGGGCCGTAGCAGGAGAACGGGGACACCGGGCAGGCTCTAACCTGACGGGATGCCGAGTTTGAGTTCACCGGCCGGTTCGGACGAACCGGGTGCCGGCACCGGGTCCCCGCGACGGGGCGACGCGGCGGCCGACGACGACGCCGCCGAACTCCCCGCGCGCGCCGAGTCCGCCGGACCCGTGTCGCCCCCCGCGCCGCCGGAGCCCCCCGCACCTCCGGTGTTCCGGCAGCCCGTCGATGCCGCCGCCGACGGGCTCGCGTCGACGCGGCCGTCGGACGAGGTACGGGCGGCCGGGGAAGAGCCGGCCGGGGGCGAGGCAGCCGGGGAACGGGTGACCGGGGAACCGGCGGCGGCTGAACAGACGGCACACGAACAGCCGGCACACGAACAGCTGGCGGACGAAAAGACGGCCGGACCGGCGGGGGCCGAACACACGGCGGCCGAACACACGGCGCCTGAACGGGCGGGAGACGGCCAGACGGCACACGACCACCCGGCGGCTGAGCAGGAGATCGACTGGGAGCAGCTGCCCGAGCCGATTCGCGCTCGGCTGGCCGAGGTGGCCGCCGCCGCGCTCGGCGGTCTCACCCCGGCGGAGGTGCCCCGTCCACTGCGGCCGGTCGCGAAGTTCACGCCGGGCAAGCGCGCTCGTTTCGGCCGGGGGCCGCTGCTGGCGGAGTTGCGGACCTCCACGGCCTTCCGATCCGCCGTGCTCGTGTGGGCCGGGCAGCATCACCCGGCCTCCATCGACCTGGAGTCCGACGATCCGGTCACACGGGCCGTCGCCGCGTTGCTGGCGGGCGACGAGCGGTCCGCTCGCTGGGTGCGGGTGGTGGCGCGTCGCGCCGAGGACGCGCAGCTGCGGTCCGAACGTGACGTCGCCGTGACCCGCGCGGAGCGGATGGCCGCGGAGCTGGACCGGCTGCGCGCGGAGAACGGCGCTGCGCGGGCCGCCGTGGAGCTGGCCAGAACGGAGTCGGAGGCGGAGCTGGACCGGCTGCGGCGCAGACTGCGGGAGCAGGGCGTGCGGCTGAGACAGGCCAAGGACGCCGCCGCGGCGGCGCTGCTGGAGGCGGAGCAGGCGCGGGCCGCCGCCGAGGAGGCGGTGCGGGAGCTCACCGAGCAGCGCGACCGGGAACGCGACCGGGCGGAGGCCGAGCGGGCCAGGGCACGGCGGGCGCTGGCCGATGTGGAGATCGCGCGGCAGTCGGCGCGCGAGGCCAGACAGGCGGACGAGGTTCGGCTGGCGTTGCTGGTGGACACACTCGGCGGGGCGGTGACCGGTCTGCGGCGTGAACTGGGGATCGGCGGCGGCAGCGGCCCCCGGCCCGCGGACCTGGTGAGCGGGGCGAGCGTCTCGCAGGGCATGGGCGCCCGGGTGACGGATTCCGCCGCGCTGGATCGGCTGCTCGCCCTGCCCGCCGTGCACCTGGTCGTGGACGGCTACAACGTGACCAAGACCGGGTATCCCGAGCTGACGTTGGCGGCGCAGCGGGAGCGGCTCGCCCAGCAGCTCGGTGCGCTGGCGGCGCGGACCGGCGCCGAGGTGACGGTGGTCTTCGACGGCGCGGACGTCGTGTCGGTGCCGACGGTGGTGAGTCGAGGGACCCGCGTGCTGTTCAGTGATCCCGGTGTGCTGGCCGACGACGTGATCCGGGCGTTGGTGGCGGCGGAGCCGGAGGGCAGGCCGGTCGTCGTGGCGACCTCGGATCGGGCGGTGGCCGACTCCGTGCGTCGGCGGGGTGCGCATCCGGTCGCCTCCGCGGTCCTGCTGGCCCGGCTGGGCCGAATCTGATCCACGATCACGGCGATCGCGGGCGAGGCGCGTGATCGATCGCACACCGCCGTGTTCCGGGTGGCGGATGCTTACTGTTTGTTCGCACTGGAGCGGGAACAGCAGGTCGCGTGATCCAGAATTGATGAACACACCGTGATCAAAACTAGCCCTTTCGAGACCTTGTGCACTCGTTCACAACTTTTCCTTCTGAGCAGTGGACTCTGTAGCTCACTACTCGTAACCTATCCGAGACCTCGCGGCGGGCAGTCGTCCACAGGGGGCGACTCCGCAGGTCACCGCCGAATCGGCCTGTCGGGGAGCCGAGCCGGAGTCGATCAACGGAACACCCGGCGAAGTCGGTCGAAGATCGACGAACTTCGTCCGCTGATCGTCGGCCCGGTAGGCGGTATGAGAAGTACGAAGGAGTTGCTCGCGACGTGGCGTCGCATCGAATGAGAAGAACGATGCGTGGGGCACTGGCGGCGACCGTGGTGGCTATGGCAGTCAGCCTCGTCCCCGCGCCGGTGATGGCCCAGGAACTTCCCGACAACAAGTCAGACGCGGTGGCTCAGCTCGAGGAACTCGATCATGAGGCCGTGCTGCTGACCGAGGAATGGCACCGCGCCAACGACGACCTGGCCGCCCGAGAGGCGGAGCTCGAAGAGGCCACCGCCGCCTTCGAGCAGTCCCAGGAGTCGGCAGAGCAGGCACGAGGAGACGAGGAGCTGTTCCGCGGCAACGTGGACGAGCTCGCCAACGCCTCGTACCAGGGCGCTCGATTCAACAAGCTCTCCGCACTACTGGTCGCCGAGGACCCGCAGGCCTTCCTCGACCAGCTCTCGGCCCTGGACGTGCTGGCCGCCGGGAACGCCGAGTCGCTCGATCGGCTGACCGCGGTGGTCCGGCAGGCTGAGGAGGCCGAGGCCTCCGCGGCCGAGGCGGAGAAGGCGGCCGCCGAGGCGGCGGTCGAGGCCGAGGAACTGCGCGCCGAGATCGACGAGCGCAGGACCGAGATGGACGAGCAGATCGCCAAGGTCCAGGCGCACATCGACGACCTCACCGCGGAGGAGCAGGCCGAGTACGACCAGGGCTCCGGCGGGGGCGCGGGCGAGACCGACTACCAGGTGCCGCCCGGCACCGGCACCGGCTCCGCCGCGGTGCAGGCCGCGCTCACGCGGGTGGGCATGCCCTACGTGTACGGCGCCACCGGCCCCGGCACCTTCGACTGCTCCGGGCTCATGCAGTGGGCCTACAACCAGGTCGGCGTGTCGCTGCCCCGGAACAGCGCCGCCCAGGCGTCCACGGGAACCGCGGTCTCCCGTGCCCAGCTGGCGCCCGGCGACCTGATCGCCTACGGAAACCCGTCGGTGCACCACATCGGCATGTACGTCGGCAACGGCAACGTCGTGCACGCCCCGACCACCGGGCAGAACGTGAAGGTCGTTCCGATCGACCGGGGCTCCAACAGCCCGATCGTCGCGATGCGGCGCGTGGCCTGAGCCTGGAACCATCAGGCACCCCGTGACACCCTCGAGCGGCCCGGCTCACCGAGAACTCCGGTGAGCCGGGCCGCTCGGCGTCTCGGCCGCCTCGGACCGCCGAGTCCCGCCCCGCTGAGCCCGGCACCGGCGTGGCGGACACCGGACCGCCGAGGCCGCTCCCGACGGGTGGCGTGCCGGGCAGAGCGCGGGTGCCGCCTCCATCGAGCGTCGCCGCGCCGACGAGCCGCCCGCCGCGTCGACCCGCGCGCCCGCAGGGCGGAGAGCACCGCCCGCCTGCGGCATCGAGTGATTCATCGGACGCGGAAGGGCGCGCCCGCCCGCGACAGGCCCTAAGATCCTGTCTCGTGTCGGGGATGTCGCGGTCCCGCAGCTGGGCGGCAGCCGCGATCACCGCTGTGCTGGTGACGGCGCTCGCCCTGATCACGCTCCCGAGGGCCGATCGGCTCGATGACCACCGACTCGACGGCCGCAACCAGGCCGACGGGATCGACTCGACGACGGCCGCGATCGAGCCCCCGCCGCTGCCCTTCCGCTCCCGTTCGCTGGAAGGCGGCCCGTCGGGCGCGGACGAGGACGCCACACGGCTGACGGCCGAGGACGAGGCCGTCGCCCGGCTGCTGGATCGACGGGCCAGGGCGGTGCTCGACCGAGACGAACAGGCCTTCCTGTCCACCGTGGACCCGGCCGCGAATCCGGAGTTCCGCCGCTCCGAACGGAACCTGTTCCGCAACCTGGCCGACGTGCCGCTGGACGAGTGGAGCTATCGGCTCGTCCGATCCTCGGCGTCGATGCCGCCTGCCGACGTCCGCCCCGCCGGGGCCGACGCGGTCGCGGCACCCGAGGTGGAGCTGCGATACGCCCTGTCCGGGGTCGACGAGGCGGACATCGGCAAGCCGATGGCCTTCCTCTTCGTCCGACGCGGTACACAGTGGTACGTCAACTCCGACACCGTTCTGGAGCCGCAGGGCCGCCGCACCTGGCGGGGGCCCTGGTCCTTCGGCCCGAGCGTGGTGCTGCGCGTCCGCTCCGGTCTGGTGCTCGGGCATCCGGAGAACGCGGCGCTGACCCGCCGGGTGGCCGACGAACTGGACGACGCCGTCCGCTCGGTCGGCGAGGTCTGGGGCACCGACTGGTCTCGACAGGTCGTCGTGCTGCTGCCCTCCTCCGCCGAGGAGTTCCACGCCCAGGCCGGACACGCCTTCTCCCTGACGGACATCGCCGCGCTCGCGGTCGCCGACACCGTCGACACGACCGCGGGCGTCGCCACCGGGCAGCGCGTCGTGGTCAACCCGACGGCAGCCGCTCGACTCTCCGACACGGCTCTGCGTGTCGTGCTGCGGCACGAGGTCACCCACGTCGCGGCCCGCAGCCGGACCGCCCCCGGCGCGCCGATGTGGCTGCTGGAGGGCTTCGCCGACTACGTCGGCTACCGGGACAGCGGGCTGTCCTCGCGGCAGATCGCGCCCGAACTGCACGAGCTGATGTCGGGGGCTCCCGACGTCGATCTGCGGCGGCCTGCCGCGGAGCCCGGTGGCGGGTCCGGCTCGGCCTCGGTGCCGCCGCTGCCCGCCGACGGCGAGTTCCACGAGGGCGGCAGGCGGCTCGACCTCGCCTATCAGACCTCGTGGTCGCTGATCGACTTCCTGGCCACGCGCTACGGCGAGGCCGCCGTGGTGGACATGTACCGGCGGCTGGCGATCCGAGGCGAGGCGACGGACGACGAGGTCGACCGGGTGCTGCGGTCGGAGTTCGGTCTTGGCCGGGCCGCGCTGCTCGCCCAGTGGCGCCGCGCGGT
This sequence comes from Actinoalloteichus hoggarensis, assembly GCF_002234535.1. Lineage (NCBI taxonomy): Bacteria > Bacillati > Actinomycetota > Actinomycetes > Pseudonocardiales > Pseudonocardiaceae > Actinoalloteichus > Actinoalloteichus hoggarensis. The sequence goes on along the minus strand of NZ_CP022521.1, from coordinate 5,377,229 downwards.
GGCGGACGACTTCGGCTGACGGCGTGCCCGTCTCCGCCTGCCCGTGCCTGCGTCCGTCTGCTCGCGTCGATGCCGGCCTGCCCGGTCGGGACGACTTCGGCCGGTCTCACGGGCGCCGGAGTACGTCGGGTGCCGTCTGCGGCCGTCCACGGCCGTACGTCGTCGAGTCCGTCACGTCGTCGTGTCCGGCATTCTGTCGGATGGGGCATTCCGTCGGGTCCGGCACCCCTCGGGCCCGCCACTCGTCGGCGCCGCCACGTCGTCCGATCCGCCGCCCCGTCCGGGACATCCGGCGGCGGCGCATTAGTCTCGGTGCGGTGCGTCGGACCCTCTTGGTGACCAACGACTTCCCGCCGCGTCCGGGTGGCATCCAGGCCTACCTGCACGCCTTCGCGACCCGGCTGCCCGCGCAGGAGCTGACCGTCTACGCGCCCTCCTGGGAGGGACGGGCCGGTTCCCACGTCGACTTCGACGCCGCGCAGCCATTCGAGGTCGTGCGGCATCCGACGAGCCTGATGCTGCCGACCGGCGACGTGCTCGCCCGCGCCCGTGACATCCTGCGCGCCAGACGGTGCGACACGGTGTGGTTCGGCGCGGCGGCTCCGCTGGCGCTGCTGGGCCCGTGGCTGCGCGAGGCCGGGGCGCGGCGCGTGGTGGCCAGCACGCACGGCCACGAGGTCGGCTGGTCGATGCTGCCCGGCGCCCGGTCGGCGCTGCGGCGGATCGGCACGTCCTCGGACGTCGTGACCTTCGTCAGCCGCTACACCAGGGGGAGGTTCTCCGCCGCCTTCGGACCGGCCGCGGCCTTGGAGCACCTGCCCTCCGGGGTGGACACCCAGACCTTCCGGCCCGACCCGGCCGCCCGCGACGAGATCCGGCGTCGCCACGGCCTCGGCGATCGCCCGGTGGTGGTCTGCGTGTCCCGGCTGGTGCCCCGCAAGGGCCAGGACATGCTGATCCGGGCGCTGCCGCGGATCCGCAGGCAGGTGCCCGACGCGGCGCTGCTGATCGTGGGCGGCGGGCCGTACGGCGATCGGCTGCGCCGCCTGGCCCTGGACCGAGGGGTCGCCGGACACGTCGTCCTGACCGGGTCGGTGCCATGGGAGGAGCTGCCCGCGCACTACGCCGCGGGCGACGTCTTCGCGATGCCCTGCCGGACCCGGGGCCGCGGGCTCGACGTCGAGGGACTCGGCATCGTCTTCCTGGAGGCCTCGGCCACCGGGCTGCCCGTGGTGGCAGGCCGGTCGGGCGGCGCCCCGGAGACCGTGTCGGACGGCGTCACCGGATTCGTCGTCGACGGGACCGACGTCGCCGCCGTCGCCGAGCGGGTCGGCGCGCTGCTCGCCGACCCGGAGCGGGCCGCGGCGATCGGCCGAGCGGGCCGCGACTGGGTCTCCCGGCACTGGCGCTGGAGCGACCTCGCGGGCAGGCTGGCCCGGCTGCTCGACGGCTGAGCGGCGGCCGGGCGCGGGACGGGCCGGCCGAGAGCCGCGGAGGCCGTGGGCCGGGGTCGGCGGTCGCCGCGCCGGACGGTGCCGTCTCGGCCTCTCTCGCCCCGCCGACGCCCGCGCTGGTGGGCTTCCCAGCCGGGGTTCCCACCGCCGGTCGATCAGGTGCGGTAGATCGACTCGATGTCCATGGCCCTGCTCCGCGCGATGACGCTCCTCCGCAGCTTCATGCTGGGCGTCAGGTCGCCGTTCTCCTCGCTGAAGTCCTCGTCCAACACCCGGAACCGCTTGATCGACTCCGTCGTGGACACCGACTCGTTGGCCGTGTCCACGGCCCGCTGCAGCTCGCGGAGCAGCTCGGGATCCTTGCCTGCCTCGCCCGCCTTCGCCGCGCCGAGACCTCGCCGGGCCCGCCAGCCCGCCAGCGCGTCGACGTCCAGCGTGATGAGCGCGCCGATGAACGGCCGCCGGTCGCCGACCAGCATGCACTGGCTGACCAGCGGATGGGCGCGGACCCGGTCCTCCAACGCGGCGGGCGCGACGTTCTTGCCGCCCGCCGTCACGATGATCTCCTTCTTGCGGCCGGTGATCTTCAGGAAGCCCGCCGAGTCGAGCTCGCCGAGGTCGCCGGTGTGGAACCAGCCGTCGGACATGGCCTGCCGGGTGGCCTCCTCGTCGTTCCAGTACCCGCGGGTGACGATCTCGCCCTTGATCAGCACCTCGCCGTCGTCGGCGATGCGCACCGACGTGCCCGCCACCGGCCTGCCCACCGTGCCGATCCGCGCGGCGTCCAGGGTGTTCACGCACGCGGCGGCGGTCGTCTCGGTCAGCCCGTAGCCCTCGAGGACGGGAATGCCGACCCCCCGGAAGAAGTGCGTCAGCCGCTCGCTCAGGGGCGCTCCGCCGGAGACGGCGGCCACGCAGCGCCCGCCGAGCGCCGCCCGCAGCCGCCGGTACACCAGCCGGTCGAACAGCGCGTGGCGCAGGCGCAGCCCCAGCGAAGGACCGCCACCCTCGTGGGCCCTGCTGTAGGCGATGGCGGTCTCCTCCGCCGCGTCGAACACCCGACCCCGACCGCTGTCCTGCGCCTGGGCCCTGGCCTTCGCGTGGACCTTCTCGAAGACACGGGGCACGGTGAGCACGAACGTCGGCCGGAAGGTGCCCAGGTCGCTGACCAGGCCGGCGATCTGGCTGGTGTGGCCGAGCGTGGTCCTGGCGTACACGGCGCAGATCGCGATGGCCCTGGCCAGGACGTGGGCCATCGGCAGGAACATCAGCACCGAGTTGCCCGGCTCCAACAGCCTCGGGTAGGCGTGGATGTCGGCGCGGACCTCGGCGAGGATGTTCCGGTGGGTCAGCTCGCAGCCCTTGGCGCGGCCGGTGGTGCCGGAGGTGTAGATCAGCGTCGCGAGGTCGTCGGCGTGCACGGCGCGGCTGCGGGCGCGTACCCGCGTGTTGGGGATCGCGCCGCCCAGCGCGGTCAGCTCGTCCACCGCCCCCGCCGCGCCGGTCCGCGCGTCCGGCCCCTCGATCTGCCAGACGTGGCGTACCTCGGGCAGCAGGTCGACCACGGCGCCGACCCGGCTCCGATGATCGGCGTCCTCCACGATCACCGCCTTGGCCTGTGAATCGGCGAGCACCCATTCGACCTGGTCGGGGGAGGACGTCTCGTAGATCGGAACACTGACCAGGCCTGCCGCCCAGATCGCGAAGTCCAGCAGGCTCCACTCGTAGCGGGTGCGCGACATCAACGCGATCCGCTCACCCGGCTGTAAACCGGCGGCGATCAGACCCTTCGCCACCGCCATGACCTGGGCGGCGAAGTCGGCCGCCGTCACATCGATCCAGCTGCCCTCCACCCGACGACGGAAGCTGACCGTGTTCGCGAAGCGATCCGCGTTGGCCCACACCATGTCGGTGAGGTTCTCCTCGGGGGAGACGGTCGCGGAGGCGGGGACACTGAACTCACGCACCGGTACCTCCTGGTGAGACTGTCACGGGCAGCAACCTAACCAACCACCCGCCGGGGGAACAGGGCCGGTGTCGGCTGGCGGCCCTTCTTTGGCAGGCTCGACGGTCATGCACGTGTTGGATCTCGCCGACGACACCTTCCTCGCGGTGCCGCCGCGCGTCGTCGCGGCCGAGGTGGCCGCCCCCGCGTTCGCCGCGCGCTACTGGCCGGAGCTGGATCTTCGGGTGTACGCCGACCGAGGAGTCAAGGGTCGCTGCTGGACGGTCGCCGGACCGTTGCACGGCACCATGGAGATCTGGCTGGAGCCGGTGCTCGACGGGACCGTCCTGCACTACTACCTCCGCGCCGACCCGCTCGCCCCCGACGGAAGCTGGCACCCGGTCGGCGGCGCGGCGCTGGGCAGGCTCGCTCGCCGGTGGCGGGTGGCGGGACGTCGGGCCGCGCTGGAGCTCAAGGACCGGCTGGAGACGGGCCGGGTGCCGGGCGGCCCGCCCGTGCCGGATTGACGGGGCGGATCGCGCCGGTCGGGGCGGCGACCGTCGCACGACGGGGGCAGCCGCTGGGCGTTCGCGCGTGCTCCCGGCCGCGCCCGTCCGGCGCCGTGTCCCGCTCCGTCCGCGGCCCCGCACCGGCCGCCGGACTCCCCACGAGGCGCGGCGACCGGTAGGTTCGGCCGAGTGCGGGTTCATGTGGTGTCCGACGTGCACGGCAACGTCGAGGGTCTGGCCAAGGCGGGCGAGGGCGCCGACGCGCTCGTCGTCCTCGGCGACCTGCTCGACTTCGTCGACTACCTGGAGCCGGGTAACGGCATCTTCGGCGCCCTCTTCGGCGCCGAGCAGGTGGCGCGCTTCGGTGAGCTGCGCCGCTCGCCGAGCGGCGAGGCGGGCGCCTACATCCGCTCGTTGTGGGCGGGGCTCGACGACGCCGAGGCCAAGGTCGACGCCGCCGTCCGCGAGCAGTACGCGCGGCTCTTCGCCGCCATGACCGTCCCGACGTTCGCGACGCCCGGGAACGTCGACAACCCCGAACTGTGGTCGGAGTTCGCCGGGCCGAACGTGACGGTGCTCGACGGTCAGGCCGTGGAGCTCGACGGGATGCGCGTCGGCTTCGTCGGCGGTGCGCTCTACCCACCCGGCGTCCGACCCCGGCCCGGCTCGCCGTGGCGGCCGTACCTGCGATCGACGGCGGAGTTCGACGCCGCGATCGAGGGGCTGGGCCCGGTCGACATCCTCTGCACCCACATCCCGCCGTCGGTGCCGGAACTCTGCTACGACGTGGTGGCCCGACGTGGTGAACTCGGCTCGGACGGCATCCTGCGGGCGCTGCGGGAGCACCGGCCGCGCTGGTCGGTGTTCGGGCATGTGCACCAGCCGCTCGCCCGGCGGATGCGCGTCGACGGCACGGAATGCGTCAACGTAGGACACTTCCAGCAGACCGGGGTCCCGTACGTGCTCCAGTGGTGAGACGCCACGAGCACGCTCACCGACGGCGGGTTCCGACACGGTAGCCTGCCTGGCATGGCCGATGAGTCCACCCAGTCCCTCGTGATCGATGCACCCGCCACCCGCATCATGGGGGTCATCGCGGATTTCGCGGCCTACCCCGAGTGGGCGGGCAACCTCAAGAGCACGGAGGTCCTCGCCGAGGACGACGACGGTCGGGCCCGGCAGGTGCGGTTCTCCCTCGACGCGGGCGTTCTCAAGGACAAGTACGCGCTGGCCTACGAATGGGCGTCCGACGGGCTCTCGGTGAGCTGGACCCTCGTGGAGGGCCAGATGCAGAAGGCGCAGCGCGGCAGCTACCGGCTCGATCCGAAGGGGCCGGAGGGGCCGACGACGGTGACCTACACGCTGTCGGTCGACCTCACCATCCCGATGATCGGACTCTTCAAGCGCAAGGCGGAGAAGGTCGTGATGGACACGGCCCTCAAGGAGCTGAAGCGTCGGGTCGAGGGCGACTCCGACCCGGCGCGACCGGAATAGACGAGACCGTGCGGCTGCTGCTGTTCACCGGCAAGGGCGGGGTCGGCAAGACCACCCTCGCCGCCGCGACCGCCGCCCGGCTGGCCCGGGACGGCGTGAAGACCCTGATCGTCTCGACCGACCCGGCGCATTCGCTGGGCGACGCCCTGGGCCTCGCCCTCGGCGACGAGCCGGTGGAGGCCGAGCCCGGCCTGTTCGCCGGGCACATCGAGACCAGAGGCCTCGTCGACCAGGCGTGGCGGACGCTGCGTGAGCATCTGCGGACCCTGCTGGCGGGCGCAGGCCTCGACGAACTGGACGCCGAGGAGCTGACGGTGCTCCCCGGCATCGAGGAGCTGCTCGCCCTCACCGAGGTCGCCAGGATCGCGCGAGCGGGCCCCTGGGCGACGGTGATCGTCGACTGCGGGCCGACCGCGGAGACCCTGCGGCTGCTGGCCCTGCCGGAGGCGTTGGCCGGCTATCTCGAACGGCTCTTCCCCGCCCATCGTCGCGCGGTGCGCGGTCTGCTCGGCACCCTCGCGGGCGGGAGCCTCGACAAGTGGGACGCGGTCGCGAGCGGGCTCGGCGACCTCGCGGGCAGGCTCGAAGGGCTGCGGACGCTGCTGGTCGATCGCGAGGTGACCGGGGTCCGGCTGGTGCTGACGCCGGAGCGCGTCGTCGCAGCCGAGACCCGCCGCACGATCACCGCCCTGACCCTCCAGGGCATCGCGGTGGACGCCCTGCTGGTCAACCGGCTGGTGCCCGATCCGGGGGAGGATCGCGGCGTCGCGGCCGACTGGCTGCGCATCCGACGCGCCGAGCAGCAGGCCGTGCTGGATCAGGTGCAGCGGGAGACGACCGTGCCCGTGTGGACCGCCGGGCACCGGGCGGGCGAGCCGGTGGGCGCGCCCGCGCTGCTGGCCGTCGCCGACGACCTCTACGGCGACCGGGACCCGCTGCGCCGGGCACCCGACCGGCCGCTGCTGTCGGTGCGGCGACCCGACACGGCCGACGGCGAGTACGTGTTGACCATCGCGCTGCCGCTGACCGCCGAGGACCGGCTGGACCTGGCCAGAGCGGGAGACGAGCTGGTGGTGACCGTGGACGGCCGCCGCAGACTCATCGCCCTGCCCTCGGTGCTCCGACGCTGTGTCGTCACGGGCGCAGGCGCCGACGACGACGGCGTGACCGTCCGTTTCCGACCGGACCCGGCGCTGTGGATGCGGTGATCGACGATGACTGAGCAGGCGGGCTCACCCCGGCGGGGCGGCGGCACGGCCGGCGAGGTCGTGACGGAGCTGCGTCGCACCCTGGAACTGGTCCACGATCGCGCCCAGCCGCTGTTGGCCTCGCTGCGCGTCCGGGCGGCGGAGGCGGCGGCCGAGCGGGACGCCGGGGCCGGGTTCTCGGAGCACGGGGACGCGCCGGCTGGTGACGCGCCGGACAGAGCCGCGACGGGCGGGGACACGGCGGGCGGGGACGCCGGCGCCGGTGCCGGCACGTCGGCTGCCGCCGAGGACGGCGGTGAGCCCCGGACGACGCGGACGGGCGGATCGGGAGTCGACGCGGGGCCCGGACGTCCGGACCCCGGAGACGGCGCCGCGACGGAGGACTCGCGACGGTCGTCCACCGAGTGCGGGTGGTGTCCGGTGTGCGCCGCGATCGGCCTGCTGCGCGGCGAACGTCCCGATCTCGGCCTCCGCCTGGCCGAACAGGCGATGAGCGTGCTCACGGCCGTGCGGGCCATGGTGCACGAATCTGCCGCCGATGCCGGGTCGAACGGGCAGACCTCGGCGCAGGCCGCACCCGGGCCTGCCGCCCGAGAGGGCGATCCGTCCCGTCCGGGGCGCTTCCCGACGGGCTTCACCGGGTCCGCCGAGGACGGGGCCGACTCCGCCGGGCATGCCTCCGCCGGGCTCGGATGCGAGAGGTCGGACACCGGCGGGGTCGATCTCGCCGGGCCGCGCTCCGCCGGACCTGTCGGGGACACCACCGCCGGTGACGACGCCGGTCACGCCCGTGCGGATGTGGATCGCGGCGCCGGTGATCGCGCGGATCGCACCGCCCGCGCGGGCGCGGACGCCACGGCGCGAGCCGACTCCGCCACGGCGCGAGCCGACTCCGCCGCTCGCCGCGACCTCGTGATTCACCCGGACGACGCGGGCCACCCGGAGAACGCGGGCCACCCGGACCACCCGGACGCCGAGGTCGCGGGTGACACCGCCTCGTCGAGAGTCCGCCGCATCGTGATCGACCGGTCCGCCGGAGCCGGCCGCGACACCCCGGAGCACCCCCGGCCGAGCCGGTCCGGTGACGCGGGTGCGCCGCGGGCCGCCGCGGCACCGCGTGCGGCGGCGTCGGGCGAATCAGGAGCGGTCGACTCGGGCTCGGGCGAGTCCCGTCCGAGTGAGTCGGAGTCGGGGCGCGTGCAGCGCATCGGAGTCGTGCGGGCCCACCGGTGCTGACCGTGGGCCTGGACGTCGGCGGGACGAGCGTTCGCGCGGGCGTGGTCGACGAGCACGGCACGGTGCTACGTCTCGAGCGCACCGAGACGCCTGCCGAGGAGCAGCGCCTCGACGACGCGGTGGTGAACATCGTCTCCGACCTGGTCGGCGAGTACGAGGTGGCCGCGGTCGGGCTGGCCGTCGCCGGGTTCGTCAGCGAGGACCGGGCGTCGGTGCGGTTCGCGCCCCACCTGGCCTGGCGGCACGCGCCGGTCGCCGAGCGGATCTCGCGACGGCTCGGCCTGCCGGTGGTGCTGGAGCACGACGTCAACGCCGCGGCGCTGGCCGAGCACCGCTTCGGCGCGGCTCGTGGGGCGGGTGTCGCCGTGCTCGTGGCCGTCGGCACGGGTATCGGTGCCGCGCTGTTGATCGACGGACTGCTGTTCCGCGGCTCGTTCGGTGTCGCGCCCGAACTCGGACACCTCGTCGTCGTCCCCGAGGGGCGACGGTGCCCGTGTGGGAAGTCGGGCTGCTGGGAGCGCTACACCAGCGGCACCGCGCTGGCGAGCAGGGCGCGTGAGCTGCTCGCCGAGCGACCCGAGACCGACTCCACACTGAGGGTGTTCGCGGCCGACCCCGCGCGGCTCACCGGGGAGCGGGTCGCCGAGGCGGCCCGGAAGGGCGACGAGATCGCGCTGGCCGCGCTGGCCGAGTTCGCCCACTGGCTGGGCAGCGGGCTGGCGCTGGTCTCCGACGTCTACGACCCCGAGGTCATCGTGCTGGGCGGCGGAGTGGCGGCCTCGGCGGAGCTGTTCCTCGATCGCGCGCGAGACCGACACGCCGAGGCGACGACCGGGGCCGGGTTCCGGCCCGCCGCCCGAATCCGCGTCGCGGAGCTGGGCGGCGTCGCGGGGATCGTCGGCGCCGCCCAACTGGCCAGGGAGCACGTGGAGCAGACGAGCTGACCGCCGTGCCCGGTCGCCGCGCGGCACAGGCCTCCGCCCCGATGCGCCGGGCACACCGTCGCGGCGCTCCCCTCGGCGGAGGCTCGATCTGTGTCGGTGCCCCGGGCACCCGACGCGTGAGCCGCCACTCGACCTGCCGCCTCGTCGGCGGTGCGATGCGACCGGTGGCGAGCCCGCCTGCCGGGGCAGCCGGCCCTCCACGGGCGTCCTGCGCGCGTGCGAGGCCGACCTCCGAGCGTCGATCTCGGGTGTCCCGTCGGGTTCGGCTGCCTGCCCGCCGCCCTGGCGAAGACGCCGCCCTGGCGAAGACGCCGCTGGGTCGGGACGCCGCTGGGTCGGGACGCCGCTGGGGGAGCGCCCGCGGCGTCACCACTGGGCGTCGTCGAGCCGGGGCGAGGCCCAGCTCGTGATGGTCCGCCTCGGGTCGGCTCCCGCTCGGCGCGCCACGTCCCCGACCCCGAGCCGGAGCGCTGCACGGCCCGATCGCCGCATCCGGGCCGCATCTCGGCTCGGCCTAGATCTGCGCTCCGTCGTGCCAGCCGGAGTCCGGCGGCGGTCCCTGCCGCATGCGGTACACCAGCCAGCCCACGCCCGCGCTGATGACCAGCAGGCCCAGCGGCAGCCCGACCTGCCGGGTGAGGCCGATGACACCGGGAATGATCAGCAGCACGAGTCCCACCGCGAACATCACCAGCGCGCCGATGGTGCTGCGGCGCAGGCGGGGCAGCGGCGGCGGCTCCGGCGGCTCGAAATGACCCTCGTCCGGAACCGGCTCGACCGGCGCGGGCGTCGGCTCCGGCTCGGCCTCCGGCTGGGCCTGCTTCTCGCGGGCGGCGCGCTCCTCCGTCTCGGCTCGCCTGCCACGCTGGCCGCCGCGCTCGGCGTCGGCCTGTTCGTCCTGCGGCCAGCTCGGCACCGCGTCCGACTCTCGCTTCAGGCCCGCCACGATCTCGGCGAACGCGGCGTCGATGTCCTCCGGCCCGTCCGCGCTGCCCATTCCGCGTGTCATGACCGGCTCCCGGCTTCCTCGGCGCCCACTCGTCTGGCGAACTCGACGCTGTGCGCGAAGATCCGCGGCGCGTCGTGGTCCAGCGTCGCGACATGAGAGCTGTCGTTCAACGAGATCCGCACCAGGTCCTCGCTGCGCACGCCGTCGGCGATGATCTGTGAGTTCACCGGCTCCACCACGGGGTCGGCGGGCGAGGTGCACAGCACCATGGGCGTGGTGACCACCGGCAGGTCGGCGCGGACCAGTCGCCACAGTTCGGCCAGGCTCGCCATCGCACGCAGCGGGAGGCGGTCGTAGGCGATCTCCGCCACATCCGGCTTGGCGATGCCGCCCGCGATGCCGGGCAGCGACGGCCACAGGCGGGACAGCAGCGGCAGCGCGGTGACGCCCTTGCGCAGCGTCATCACCGACGGGTTCACCAGCATCACGCCCGCGACCTGAGCGCCCCGCTGCTGGGCCAGCCGCAACGCGAGCGTCCCGCCCATCGACTGGCCGAACACGAACACCGAGTCGCAACGAGCACGAAGGTCGTCGAACGCATCGGCGTCACAGTCGTACCAGTCCTGCCAACGAGTCCGGTTCAGTTCACGCCAGTGCGTCCCATGGCCGGGGAGCAGCGGCGACCGCACACTGAACCCGGCCTCGGCGAGATGTCGCGCCCACGGCCGCATGCTCTGCGGCGACCCTGTGAAGCCGTGGCAGAGCAGGACACCGATCTCACCGGAGGCGTCGTGACTGAACGGCTCGGCACCGGCCATCACGGGCACCGTCGTCTCCCTCGCATCCGTGATCGACACCGCAGAGAAGCGGCAGCGCCATCGTGCCACGCCTGCCGGACCTGCGGGAGGAAAGCCTGCCTGCGGGCCCTCCCGGCCTCGGCTTTATCACAGGCGCTCACGTTGTGCGACCGGTGGTGTGGTCCGTAGTCTTGGTCGGCGATGCCCGCAGGCTGGTCCGCCGGGCGGTGGTCGTTAGGGAGGCGCACGGTCAGTGGTCTACTGGTTGATGAAGCACATCTTCTTGGGACCCCTAATGCGGTTGTTCTTTCGGCCTCGGATTGAAGGCGCCGAAAACATTCCGCAGCGCGGCGGGGCGATCCTGGCAGGCAACCACGTGGCGGTGGCCGACTCCTTCTTCATGCCGTTGAAGATCCCCCGGCGGGTGACCTTCCTCGCCAAGCGGGAGTACTTCACCGGCAAGGGGGTGAAGGGGCGGCTGAAGAAGCTGTTCTTCACTTCGATCGGCCAGGTGCCGATCGACCGCTCCGGTGGTTCGGCGGCCCAGGCCACCATGAACACGGCCGTGCGGCTGCTCAAGGAGGGCAGGCTGCTCGGCATCTACCCCGAGGGCACCCGCTCCCCGGACGGCAGGCTGTACAAGGGCAAGACGGGCGTGGCACGCATGGCGCTGGAGGCCGAGGTGCCGGTGATCCCGGTGGTCGTCTTCGGCACGGACAAGGCCAACCCCATCGGCTCGAAGATGTGGCGGCCGTATCCGATCAAGATCGTCGTCGGGAAGCCGCTGGACTTCTCGCGCTACGAGGGCCTGGCGGGCGACCGGTTCGTCGAGCGGTCGATCACCGACGAGATCATGTACGCCCTGATGGAGCTGTCCGGTCAGGAGTACGTCGACATCTACGCCACCAAGGCCAAGGCGGAGCTGTCCGGCGAGGCGGAGGCCGCCGCGCCGAAGAACCGGTCGACGAGCGACCGACTCCCGGAGTCCAAGGCGGGCTGAACGGATCCGCCGTCCTGGCGGCGGCCGCGCCGGAATCCGGTGCACGACGGCCTGGGCGGGGAGCTGGACGGCGGCGTCGATTGTCGCCGTCGACGCTGGACGGGTTGCGGCGTCACCGGTCCGCTCGGCCCGAGAACGGGCGTGAGGCCTCGCCCGTGACCCCCTTATGGGTCGCGGCTCTCGTTTCTCGTCGGTTCCCCCGGGGGCCTCGACCAGTCGCTCCGAGGCCCGCGCGGGCGGACCGACTCCGCCCGGCCCTGCGACGGTCGGCGCGATCGAGCCCGCGTGCCGACTCAGGAACTCGACTGTGGACGACGCCCGCCGGGCGACTTCGTCCGCCGTCGCCTCCGCCGTCGCGGCGAGTTCACGTCGCCGACGGCAGGCATGTGAGATCGCCCGCCGCACGGCGATGCTCGCCAAGCCGAAGCGGACCGTCACCCGATCGGCCTGTGGTCGAGCCGCCCGGCAGACGTCCTCGGCCGTGGACGTCGAAGACCATGCGGATCACCGGGAGCTCGGTGGTCCCGCGCCGTGGGTGCGACTCGCCCCGGATCACGGCGGAAGCAGCGGCGCCCGGATCGTGGTCGCGCGCTGCCCCTTAGGGTGGTTCGGTGCGCTACTTCTACGACTGCGAGTTCATCGAGGACGGTACGACGATCGAGCTGGTCTCGATCGGAGCAGTCGACGAGCAGGGCCGCGAGTTCTACGCGGTCTCCACCGAGTTCGATCCGGAGCGGGCCGGGCCGTGGGTGCGGCGCAACGTGCTGCCCAAGCTGCCCCCGCCCGCCGACCAGGCCTGGCAGAGCCGCGACGCGATCCGCCGGAACCTGCTCGAATACCTGCGCGCGCCGGGCGAGGAGATCGAGTTGTGGGCGTGGTTCGCCGCCTACGACCACGTCGCGCTGGCCCAGCTCTGGGGTGCCATGCCCGCGCTGCCGCGCCCGCTGCCCCGCTTCACCCGCGAGCTGCGCCAGCGGTGGGAGGACGTCGGCAGGCCCACGCTGCCGCCCGCCCCGCTGGACGCGCACGACGCGCTGGCCGACGCCCGCCACAATCTGGCCCGCTGGCGGGTCATCCAGCGGCACTGGGAGCAGCGCGAGGCGGCGGGCGCCTCGAAGTCCTCGTCGGACTAGGGGCGCCGTTCTGTCGGGGTGTCGAGCTGTCCGGCCGGCGGCGCGGCGGCCGGTCGGCGCCGCCGCCGTGTCGGTCGTCGATGACCGCGCCGCGTCGCCCGTGCCCGATGGCGGTGCGTCGCCTCACACGGTGGCGGCGACGAGACGTGCCCGGCCTCGCGCCTTCCCTCGCGCCCGCCGAGCCGGGGCGCGGCGAATCGAGCACCCGCCCGGCGAACCGACGGGCCGTCGCGCCTTCACCCGGCCCGCCGCGCCGAGACTTCGGCCCGCCGCGACTCGTCACAGCACCGCGACTCGGGCGCCGGCCGCCGCGCCGGCGCCGTACGCCCGGCCGATCCACGGCCGGTGGTCGCCGATCCAGCGGTCGGCGGATCATGTCGATGTGGGGTCGGATGGTCCACCCCCATTGCTGCACCGATCCAGTCCGTGGCAGGCTCACGGCGCCCCTGTTCTTCGCCGCGGCCGCTCGGGCGTGGTGCTGCCCGCAGGTCGGAGAACGGTCGGGCACGGCGAGGCCGGTCGGTCCGACCGGCGAGGTCGACACAGGAGGCGAGACGAGAAGATGCGCATCGGTGTGCTCACCGGCGGCGGCGACTGCCCGGGTCTGAACGCGGTCATCCGAGCGGTGGTCCGCAAGGGCGTCGAGGTCTACGGGCACGAGTTCGTCGGGTTCCGCAACGGCTGGAGAGGCCCGATCGAGGGGCTGACCAAGCCGCTGGGGCTCGACCAGGTGGAGGACATCCTCACCAGGGGCGGGACCATCCTGGGCTCCTCCAGGACCAACCCGTACAAGACCGAGGGCGGCGTCGACGCCATCCGCGCGACGCTGGCCGACCAGGGCGTCGACGCGCTGGTCGCGATCGGCGGCGAGGACACCCTCGGCGTGGCGAAGCGGCTCACCGACGACGGCATCGGCGTCGTCGGCGTCCCGAAGACGATCGACAACGACCTCAACGCCACCGACTACACCTTCGGCTTCGACACGGCGGTCCACATCGCCACCGAGGCCATCGACCGGCTGCGGACCACGGCGGAGTCCCACCACCGCGCGCTGGTCGTCGAGGTCATGGGCCGTCACGCGGGATGGATCGCGCTGCACTCCGGGCTGGCGGGCGGCGCGAACGTGATCCTGACCCCGGAGCGGGAGTTCGACATCGACCAGGTCGTCGGCTGGGTCGAGCGCCGCTTCGAGCGGGAGTACGCCCCGATCATCGTCGTCGCCGAGGGCGCGGTCCCCAAGGGCGGCGAGGCCGTGCTCAGCCACGGTGAGAAGGACGCCTTCGGTCACGTCCGCCTCGGCGGCGTCGGCAACTGGCTGGCGGAGGAGATCGCCACCCGGACCGGCAAGGAGTCGCGGGCGGTCGTCCTCGGCCACGTCCAGCGCGGCGGCACCCCGACGGCCTACGACCGGGTGCTGGCCACCCGCTTCGGCCTGCACGCCATCGACGCGGTGCACGACTCGGACTTCGGCGTGATGGTCGCCCTGCGCGGCACCGACATCGTCCGCGTCAAGCTCGCCGAGGCCACCGCCGAGCTGAAGACCGTCCCCGCCTCGCGCTACGCCGAGGCCGAGGTCTTCTTCGGCTGATCCATCCCACTCGGCGTGCCCGGCGCCCGCGGGCGCCGGGCACGCCGAGTGGAGCGAACGTCTCTCGGATCTTCTGTATGGCGTGTGCACCGGACATGCGGTGGATCGTCCTGCTCTCACATCGCCGTCGGTGCCGGCTCGCGCGAGGAATCGATCGAAGTCGCCGGGAACCTGCGAAGCCCGACGGTAAGAGGCTTCCTCGGGAGACGGAGGACGTGAGCCGAGACATGCGGTGCGCGGACGGCTCACACCACGCCGCGATCATAAGAAGGCCGCAGGAGACTGCACCGGCCGCTACCGACGCGGTGAATTACGTGATCGATCGGAATCGGAATCGAAATCGGAATAGGAATTCGGATCGGAAGCGCGATCAGGGGAATTCGGCACGGCGTCATTCATTCCAGGATGGAATTCGTCTAGGTTTGCGCCCGCCTGCTTCAGATGGCTCATCGTGAACATGGCCTGGTCGACGTAGGCCTGCCTTTCGGCGTAGCCCGCGTTGGCCTGGCGGGGCATCTGCGGGTCTTGCAGGTCGATTTTATAGTCGTAACGCATATTCGGGTTGGCAGCGGAATGAAAACGGTAGGTCGCATCGGCGTACGAGTTCGTACCGGCGTTGATCGGGAGGTCGGGGATGTACGTCGAAACCGACACGCCGTTCATCGGCACGCCGACGTTCCTTCCGGCATCTTCGAGGTTGAGATGTCGGTAGTTCGCGCCAGCCGTGCCTGCTACCATGTTGTCAGGCTGTTGCGGGTTCCGATGATCGATGCCGCCGTTCGCCGCCGGTTGTTTATGGTTCCAATGATACGGGGAATCATAGGTGGGACCGGAATGCCGTGCAGCATCCGAGGCGGATCCGCCCATGGTCTGATTCTGGCTCGGGAACTGGTCTCTCCTGCCGGCGAAGCGGTCGATCTCCTGCTGAGAGACGTAAGCGCTGGCCGGGAGTCCGGAATCCGTGGTGCCATGCCGGGGCGGTGGCGCGGAAGGGTCCTGCGGGCGTGTATCGAATCGCTGCGACTCATCCACTTCGTGATCCACTCGGAAGCGGCCGTAGTTCTGGTTCTCGCGCTCACCAGGCGAGGCGCTGCCAGGGGGGTCCTGGTCGGTACGCTCCACGCGGTGACGCCGTCCATCCCAGCCGGTGAGGACGGCCGAGTCTCGATGACCGTTGGGCAGTGCGAATCCCCCGCCGCCTGGTCGTGCAGGCTCCCCCGCCCTGTCGTCGTAGGGGATCTCCGGCGGCTGATTCTGATTGCGGCGGGACCTCTTGGGTGGTGGCGCGCTGCTGTCGCAGCCGCCGAGGCGTTTTCCGTTCCCGCCGTTCCCGCCGTTCCCGCCGTCTCCGCCGGAAGCCGCGGTGGCGCTCGACCGCCGTAGTCCCAGCGGGTCCAGCTCGTGGATGGGATTGGTGACGTAGGAGTGGTTGTCGGGTGCGGGGTCCAGCCCCAAGGGGTCGGCGGAGAGGTAGCGGGCCGTTGCCGGGTCGTAATACCGGAAGCGGTTGTAGTGCAGGCCCGTCTCACCGTCGTGGTACTGGCCGGGGAACCGCAGCGGCGTGACCGACTCGGCTGCGGGCAGCACCTGGCGGCCCCAGAGATCGGCAGGTGCCTGCCGAGTCACCCGTCCGTGTTCATCAACCAGTTCCGAGGGTGTCCCGACCAGATCGGCCACGATCGCGTGGAAGCGTTCGGTGGTCGACTCCGCGTCGGCGGATCCGAGGGCGTGCTCGTGTTGACTGAGGGCACGTGGACCGGACAGCTCCCACTCCCAGGTGGTCACCGTGGCCGTCTTCTCCCCGTCGACGGTCCGGGTGTGTACCTGTTCGGCCAGTACCTCGCCGTCCCAGACGAAGTCGACACGCTCCACGACGATCTGCTCGGTCCCGCCGTTCTCGGCCAGTCGCTCCTTGGCGATGCGTCGTCCGATCGGGTCGTATCGGTATCGCCAGCTCTCGCCGTCGGGGCTGCGCACGCCGACCAGCCGGTCGTAGGAATCCCAGGAATAGGTCCAGACCCGGGAGTCCTCGCCGACCTGACGTCGTCGGGCGATGACCCGGCCGTGCCCGTCGTACTCGAAGGTCTCGTCGCCCGCCCGGGTGATCAGCGTTCCCGAGTATTCGCGGAGCCGCGACGCCTGCTCGGCGGTGTGCTCTGCGTCACGGCTGGCCCGGACGATCGCGCCTCGGCCGTCGTAGGCGTACTGCTCCGTCCAGTCCGCTCCGTGTGGTGAGGTGCCGCGTACCGATGTCACCCGGCCGGACGGATCGAGTTCGAACTCCTTCGGACCGGCGAGCTGATCGGTGACCGCCAGCACCTCGCCGCCACTGCGGTAGACATAGGCCCGTCGTTGAGCCACCACCTCGACGGCCGAGGCACCGCTGACGGTGAGTGCCTGGCTGCGCAGCCTGTCCGCGTCGTCCCAGGTCTGTGTGAGGGCCGCGCCTGCGCCGAGGTCACGTCGTACCTCGCGTCCTGTCGGGCTCCATTCGAAACGCAGCGTTCGCCCAGCGGTGGTCAGCGAGTCGGGACGGCCGTTCGTGTCGTAGGTCCACACGCTCTCCACGCCAGAGGGAGTCGTCCGGGTGAGCCTGCGCCCGGTCGCGTCGTGGGTGGTGGTCACCGCGGCGCCGTTCCAGCTCTGCGAGATGACTCGGCCCGAGTCGTCGTAGGCGAGCCGGAAGTCGACGTGGTCGTTGACCGCTCGGACCCTCCGTCCCGACTCGTCGTGGCTGTACCTGGTCGTGACACCGTCCGCGGTCTCGGCGACGATCCGGCCCGTGGCGTCTCGTTCGTAGGAGATGGTCTGCCCGACGCTGTTGGTGCGGGAGAGCAGCAGCCCGGTCGCATCTCTCGTGTAGGTGACGGTGTGGCCGTCGAAGTCCGTCTCGGACACGAGACGGCCCGCGGCGTCGCTCTCGTAGGTCCACCGGGCGCCGTCATGGTCGGTCACGGCCGCCAGTCGCAGTTCGGTGTCGTAGTCGAAAGTCAGTCGACGGCCGTCGGGTCCGACGCGGCTGGTGGGCAGGTTGAAGGGGCCGAACTCGGTGCGGGTGACCCGGCCGAGCACGTCGACGTATTCGACGCAGTTGCCCTCGCCATCGTACGACCAGCGTTCGGTGCCGCCGTCCGGGTCGGTCCGCCATGCGGGCAGGCCATCGCCCGTCCAGCCGTAGCGGGTGATCCGGCCGAGTTCGTCCACGGTCTCGACGACGCGGCAGAACAGGTCACGGCGACAGCGGATGGTGTTGCCCGCCGGGTCGGTGACGGCCGCGGGAAGCCCGAAGGAGTCCACCGTGACCAGCGTGGTGCGGCCCATCGGGTCCGTCGTCAACCGGGTACGGGTCTCAGCGTCGAAGGAGTGGGTGGTCCGGGTCCCATCAGGCGCGATCTCGGCCGTCAGGAAACCGGCTTCGTCGTATTCCCAGGCGAAGGCGGCACCGTCCGGACCGGTCTCCCGAATCAGGCGGTGCTGGGCGTCGTACTCCCGGTGGGTCCGACCGCCGTCGGGATGCGTGACGGCGATCAGATCGCCCGCCGCGTTCCACGAGTTACGGGTGATCCTGCTGGCCGCGTCGGTGACGGCGACGAGCCGGTCGTGCCGATCCCAGTCGTAGCGGGTGACCGCCCCGGTCGCGTCGACCTCGGCGACAACCTGTCCGGACGGGGTGTATCGGAAGGTCTTGACCGCGCCGAGGGAGTCGGTGGCGGTGGTGGTCAGCCGGGCACGGTCGTAGTGGAACGAGCCGTTGACGTAGTCATGCGACCCGGTGGTGCGGACGCAGAGTCCCGCCGCGTCGTACTCGTAGCGGTACCAGGCGCCGGTGCGGTCGACCCAGCCGATGATCCGGTGCTCGGCGTCGTACTCGAAGCGCATCGCGTTCGCCGAGTCGTCGCCGTGGAACACCGCTACCAGGTCGCCTGCCGCGTCGTAGCGGAAGGTCGCGACGAGGACGTCGG
Source organism: Actinoalloteichus hoggarensis (assembly GCF_002234535.1). Classification (NCBI taxonomy): domain Bacteria; kingdom Bacillati; phylum Actinomycetota; class Actinomycetes; order Pseudonocardiales; family Pseudonocardiaceae; genus Actinoalloteichus; species Actinoalloteichus hoggarensis. The sequence goes on along the minus strand of NZ_CP022521.1, from coordinate 5,359,010 downwards.
GGCTTCGTCCCGCCCCCAGCAGAGTGAGAGTCGTGATCCGACCCTGGTCGGACCTGACCCCCACCAGGTAGCCCCCGGAATGGCGCAGCAGCACCGGTGCCCCTGCGGCATCGTGGTCGATTCCGATCTGGTGACCCTGCCGATCGACGATGCCGCGCAGCGGCAGCCGGGAGTCGGCCCCCGACAGCGGCGCGAAGTAGGAGCGCCTACCGCTCGTCGGATCGAACAGGACGTACGTGCCGCTTGCGTCGCGGGCGAGCAGCAGTTTCGGCCCGGTGATCGGCCACACTGCCTCACCCGGCCCTGACGGTGGGAAGTGCAGCACCATGCCGTCCGCGGAGAAGTACCGAGGGCCGGTCGGCGTGATCTCCAGACGCTGGTCGAGCGTCGCCGCCCAGGAGGGGCCGAACAGCCGGCCGGACCGGTAGGCGGATCCGTGCATCCGTTCCAGCACGAGAGGAAGGACTCCGGGCAGATCGAGATCGGTCTGGCTGATGATCATCTCGCCGGTGACGACGTCGACGGGATCGGACTCGCAGAACCTGTCGTTCACCGGAATGGCTCGGTCTCGGGGGTTGTCCGGGCCCTGTGTTCCAGCCGGAGCGACGTCCGGCCCGCCTCGGCTGCCGGTGGGTCCGATGTCCGGTCCGCCTCGGGGTGCGTCCGGGCCTGCGTTGGCGGGGGAGATGTCGGGGCCGCCCCGGCTCCCGCTGCCGCCGTGGAGGTCGGGCTGGATCGGCGGCGGCATCTCGCCGCCGCCTCGGCTGGCGCTGGGGTTGATCGTCGGGGGTGCGTCGAGGCTGCGTGCGTGGTGGTTGTCGCTGGTCTTGATGGCTTTGAGGCCGTTGCCCGCGCTGGCGAAGTCGTCGCCGAGTTTTTTGAGTAGTGGGGTGAGTCTGGACATGGACGAGGTGAGCTTGGTGATGAGTTGGGCGATCTTGGCGGCGGTCTGGGCGACTTTGGCGACGACTTTGGGGACGACCCAGATGAGTCCGATGCCGAGGGTGAACAACACCTGGAGTGCCCAGGAGACCATGGAGCCGACGACGTCGGCGATGATGTCGCGGACGGCGTCGCGGACGGCGGTGACGACCTCGCCCGCCAGCTGGATGCCGTCGGCGGCTCCCTGGGCGGCGTTGCCCGCGGCGAGGATGAGGTTGGCGGTGTCGGCGGCGCGCTCCCGGTAGGCGTCGGCGGCGGCACCGGTCCAGGTGGTGATGTCGGACTTGATGAGGTTGCCGAGTTCGGTGGAGACGGAGTTGACTTCGCCTGCGACGTTGGTCCAGGTCTCGGCGTGGGAGCGGATCTCGTCGGGGTTGCCTGCGAGGGAGTCGAGTGCGTCGGAGAGGGGTCCGACGTGTTCGAGGAGCCAGCCGACGCCGTTGGAGATGATGGCGGCGAAGGGGTCCAGGGCGGTCATGACGAGGTCTGCGGTGCCCAGGCCCGCTTCGAGCCAGTCGCCGTTCTGAATGGCGGTGCTGGTGGAGTTCACCGATTCCACCAACGACAGACCCGACGTGGGCGTCGTCGAGTCCACCACCTCGGCCACCAGTGGATTGCTCACCGCGACCGCCCCACGACATGGGCCTGAGCATGCGCGGAGAGTCGACGACGGGCGGCGGCCGCGCCGTCGGTCCTCCGCATCCTCCGCCGCGCCGGGCTGAACTCGGATGACGTCAAGGCCGGGACCTCCGAAGTGCGCCGGACTAGGTGGGCCGCCACACCAGTGCGATGACCGCCCGTAATCGAAGGCTACTCTTCGAATTTGTCAGCGGGAAGGGGAGATTCACTCTCCGCGTACATCGGCCGCCACTCCGTCACATCGGCCCGTCGATGGCCGATACGTCGACACGGCTCGTGAGGCACTGGGCGGCCGAGCGGGCTGCGCGACCACCCCGGACGTGTCGACGTCGCATGCGCCCCTAGGCGTGCTTGTGCTCCGTGAAGACTCCCGGTCGGCCCGGGGCCGCATCGTCGAGAGAGAACACCGCGTCGCCCAGCGTGGGATCGTTCTTGTCGACCAGTCGGCCCGTGAACAACGTCGTGGTGGGTGCGTAGACGTCGGTTCGTCGTCGCCGCTCGCCTTCAGCGCGTCCGCGAAGTCCTGGCTCGCCCGGCCACCTCCGACCTCATACGAACCCAGGATCAAGGGGTTGTCGTTGCCGTTCATCGCATCCTGGTAAGGACGATCGCTGCTCAAGAGCTTGTAGTACTCGACACCGTTGAGCTCCACGTCCATCTCGGTCCCGCCGGGTCCGATGGCGGCCTCGACGAAGGGACTCGCGGTGGTGTCGGCCGCCCACGGCGCAGGCTGCGAGGTCATCGTCCGAAAGTCGCCCGTGTCGCCGATGTCCTGGAAGTACTCCTGATTCCCGTTCGGATCCCGCAGCAGCGCAGGGCGGGTCGCTGATTCATCAGGTGCCGACAGTGGAGAGGATTCGATTCGGCGAGCGGAAACCGCGGCGACACGAGACCGCCCCGGTGCACCGGCGTTGGGGCGGGCCCGGCTCGATCACCGAGTTCGAGCGCGGCCGGTCGGCGTCGACGGGGAGATCGACGCCTCGCCCGCCGCGGGCGAGGGCGACCGCGGCACGACGGCGGTCCTCACATGCCGAGTTGCTCGGCGATCTCCGGGCCCGCGGGCCGCGCGTCCGACGGCGGACCGTCTCGGAAGACGTCGGCGAGCAGCCGCATGGCCGCCGGGCCCCCTGGATTGATCAGGACGTCCGTCTCGGAGGGCAGCAGGCCCACCAGCTCCGCCGCCGTCACCCGGCGCCACAACGGCGCCTCGATCCGCGCCCGGTTCACCGCGGCTGTGGCCACGACGACACAGGGCACGCCATCGGGCGCCGACGCCACCAGCGGACTCCCGTCCCGCGCCACCGGAGTCTCCAGAACCGCGTTCCACAAGAGCGGGACGATCTGGTCGCTCGCCGTCACGTCACCGGTCAACGCCGACCGGATCGACGCGTCCACCGGGTCCGTCGGAACCTCGGGCCCGCCCGGCACATAGCCCGGATTGGGCTCGAACAGTCCCACACCCTTGTCCGCGCTCAGCGGCCAGGCACCCACGATCGCCTCGGGCGGCGGCGGTGTCGCGTCGTCTCGGCTTCGCCACTCCGGCGACATCAGCGTCACCCAGTCCTGCCGATCGCCTGAAGTCGTCTGGGGCGTGTGATCATTCACCGCGTCGTGCTCATTCCTCGTCGATGTGTCTCACTCGCCGTCGGCGCGGCCGGGTGAGACGGACTGCCTTGGTGCATGTTGCCGTGGCCCGACACGCCCAGCCTGTTCCCGCGGATCGCGGGCGAGAACCCGGACGGGGCGTCAGCGTCGACGATCGTCATGGCCGGACCGGTCGCAGCCGCGTCCGGGGCGGCGTCCGCCGCCGTAGCGGCAGGCACAGGCGTCCCGCGGCGGCTCGCGTGCGTTCGCGTCATCGGATTCCCTTCGACACGTCCCAGGCCTCAGGCGACCCGGTGGCTCCGGGGCGCGTCGCCGACGGGACCCGGCAGTGGCCGATCCTGCCGTATCGGACTCGAGCGGCGACAGGCGATGTGCCCGGTCCACACACAGAGTGCCCGTGCGGGCAGTCCGATCGTGCGCCCGTCGCGTGCCGTCGACCGCGTCGTCGGCGAGGTGTCGCTCGCCGGCTGTCGCCCTGCGGCAGGACGGCTCGTGTCGAGCCGTCCTGCACGGCGAGAGCCCGTCCCACCCGATCGTCCTCGGGATGAGAGCAGCACGACGGGCGTCAGGGAGTCAGCTCGTGCTCGCCGCCGCGGCGTCGGGATTCGCACCCAGGTAGCGCGCGTACCTCGGGTCCGACGTGAGAGGGGCGGGCAGACAGACCGACTGCCGTGCCGCAGGTCGACCGGCTTCGATCCGCGTGTTCGGCCCGGCCTGCGAGGCATGCTGCGATCCCGGGCAGGCCCACGATCCGAGGCTCGGCGCGCGCCGGGCGCCGTGCGCTGCGCCGTCCGTCCGCCCAGGGGCCACGCCGCGGCCGAACGGCGCCGGGCCGACGTCATGCCGCCGATCGACGCCCAGCCCCGACGGTGCGCTGGAGATCACCGGGTTGACGACGTAGTCGTAGGGGTTGTCCGCCGGTGCGAGTCCGAGTGGACTCTTGCTCAGATAGCGGCCCGTGGTCGGGTCGTAGTAGCGGTGCCGGTGGTAATGCAGGCCGGTCTCGTCGTCGTGGTGCTGTCCCGGGAACCGCAGCGGCGTCGGCGGCGTGGCGTCCCCGCCGAGATACCGACCCCACAGCGTGTGGTGGGCGTGCCAGACGATGCTGCCGTCCTCGGCGACGAGTTCGGCGGGGAATCCCACCAGGTCGGTGACGACATGGTGGAACCGTTCGCCCACCCAGTCCTGCTCGGCCGCGGCCGGCCCGACGGCGGTGCTGCGTTCGAGTTGAGTCAGGACGCGGAAGCCGTCGGGTTCGAAGTCCCAGGCGGTGACCCGGCTGACCAGTTCGCCGTCCGAGTTCGGTGCGGTGTGGATCTGCTCGACGATCCGATCACCGTCCCAGACGAAGTCGACCCGTTCCACGACGGTCCCTGCCTTCAGACCGTCCTGCCCCACGCTGCGCCGCTCCTTGCGGATCCGCCTGCCCTCGGTGTCGTAGCGGTATCGCCAGTGCTCGTCGGTCGGGGTGAGCACGTCGGTGAGTCGATCGAAGGAGTCCCAGTTGTAGTGCCATTCCTCGACGATCCCGCCGTCTCGGGGCACCTGCCGCGCCACCACCCGGCCTTGCGCGTCATGCTGGTAGACGACTCCTCCGGCGCTGTCGATCAGCGTGCCGGTGTAGGTGCGAGGCCCCTGACCGACCGCCGAGGGGATTCGCGTCGTGACGGCGACGTCCGGTCGATCGTCGGTCTCGGCGACCTCGGTATGGGTGATGTTGCCGAGGTGGTCGTAGGCGTAGGTCTCGGTCCAGCCGGAGGCCTCGACGGCCGTGACCCGGCCGCGGGCGTCGAGAGTGAACTCGCGGGGCCCGGAGAGCTGATCGGTCACCGCGACGACCGCGCTGTCCGCCCGATACAGATAGGCGCGGCGCTGTGAGACCGAGGAGCCCCTGGGTACGCCGTCGACGAGGATCGCCGTCGTCAAGGCCTGGGAGCGCAGCCGCCGGCTGCCGTCCCAGGTCTGGGTCAGCGTGGCGTTCGAGCCGAGGGCCCGGTGGGTCTGCTCGCCCGACGCGCCGTGGTCCAGGGCGATCGTGTGCCCGTCGACCGTCAGGCTTGTCGGGCGGCCCGCCGCGTCGTAGCTCCAGACGCTCTCCAGCCCGACCGGGGTGGTTCGCCGCACCCGGCGGCCGAGCGCGTCGTAGCCGAAGGTGATCGTCGCGCCGTTGCAGGTCTGCGAGACCACTCTGCCGAGGGCGTCGTACTCGACCGAGGTCTGCACGCCGGGACCGCTGGTGGCGATCACCCGGCCTGCCGCATCCCGGGTGTAGACCGTGGTGGCCTCGTCCGCGGTCTCCTCGACGACCTCGCCCGCCTGGTCGCGGACGTAGGTGATCGTCTGGCCGACCGCGTTGGCCCTGGCGACGATTCGGCCCGCGGCGTCGTGCCGGTAGTACAGCGTCCGCCCGTCGGAGTCCGTCTCGGCCACCAGATTGCCCGCGACGTCGTAGTCGTAGGTCCGCATCAGACCTGTCGGGCCGGTCACCGAGACCAGTCGCAGTTCGGAGTCGTAGTCGTATCCGGTACGGGCGCCGTCCGGTGCGATCCGAGCCGTCATCAGGCCGAAGGCCCCGTACTCGGCGCGGTGAACCTGACCGAGGGCGTCGACGTGCTCGACGCAGTTGCCCTCGCCGTCGTGCCGCCAACGCTCGGTGCGGCCGCCGGGCTCGGTCCGCCACGCGAGCCGGTTCTCCACGGTCCAGCCGTAGCGGGTGACGTTCCCGGCGGCGTCGGCGGCGGAGACGACCCGACCCAGCGCGTCGAGTTCGTAGCTCGTCCGGTTGCCCAGCTCGTCGATCCGCGCGGTCAGCAGGCCGCGTGCGTCGCGGAACAGGAGGGTGAGGCCGCCGAGCGCGTCGCGGACGGTCGTGACCCTCTCGGCCTCGTCGTAGCCGTAGGTGGTCGTCACGCCCGCGGCGTCGGTCTCGGACAGGAGCCTGCCGAGGCCGTCATACCGCCAGTGGTGGCGCGTCCCGTCCGGTCGAATGAGACGGATCGGCCTGCCGAGTGCGTCATGGACGGTCTCGGTCCGGCCGCCGTCGGGGTGCAGGACGGCGACGAGATCGCCGTCCGCGTTCCATTCCCGGCGAGTGACGCCGCCCAGCTGGTCGATGTCGGCGACCAGCTGATCGTGGTGGTTCCACTCGAAGCGGGCGGTGTTGCCGAGCGCGTCGGTCACGGCGACGACCTGGCCGAGGTCGTTGAACTGGTAGGCCCTGGTCGCGCCCGCCGCGTCGGTGACGGCGGTGAACCGCTGTCGGCGGTCGTAATGGAAGACGGCGCTGGCCCTGTCCTCCGTCCCGGTGGCGCGGATGCAGCGGCCGTCGGCGTCGTATTCGTAGCGGTACCCGGTCGTGGCCCGGTCCTGCCTGCCGATGATGCGTTGTTCGGCGTCGTAGCCGAACCGGTATGCCAGTCCGGCGGAGTCGATCACCTGGGTGAGGTTTCCCGCCTCGTCGTAGCCGTATCGGGTGATCGTCACGGGTTCGGCGTCGTCGCTCGCGTGGAGCCGCAGTCGGGTGACCCGACCGTCGGCGATGTCGATCGACACCCGGTGACCCGCGCTGTGCCGGAGTCCGACGGGCATGCCGTGGGCATCGTGCTCGATCGTGAGGCGGTGGCCGCTCTGGTGCTCGACGGAGACCAGTGGAAGGCGGTCTCCGCCGCCGGGCACCGCGGCGAAGTACGACAGCCTGCCCTCCGCCCGACTACCCAGCACGTGGACACCGCTGTCCGTCAGGGTCAGCGGCAGCCGCGGCCCCGCCAGCGGGAGGGCGGGCACCCCCGTCTCCAACGCCGGGTAGTGCAACACCATGCCGTCCGGCGAGAAGTACCGGAGTCCGTCCGCGTGGTGTTCGAGGCGCTGGTCCAGCGTGGACGCCCAGGAACCGCCGAAGAGCCCGCCCGCCCGATAGGACGAGACATGGGTGCGGGTGAGCAGGATCGGCAGCCAGCCCGGCAGGTCGAGATCGGTCTGGCTGAGCACCACGTCGCCGGTGACGACGTCCACCGGTCCGGACTCGCGGAACCGTCCTTCCGGTGGCACGGCCCGGGCACGCGGCCCGTCCACCAGATCGACCAGATCACCGGAACCGACGGCCGCCGGCTGCTCGCCCTCCGGCGCCCCCTCCCGGAACGCGCCGGCGGCCAGTCGCATCGCGGCGGGGCCGTCCGGGTTGAGGAGCAGGTCGGTCTCGGGGGGAAGGAGTGCGACGAGTTCACCGGCGGTCACCCGTCGCCAGAGCGGGGCCTCGACACGGAATCGATTGACCGCGGCGGTGGTGACCACCACGCAGCGCACGCCGTCCGGCGACGTCCTGATCAGGGGGGTGCCGTCGTCGGCCACCGGCGTCTCCAGGGCCGCGTTCCACAGCAACGGCACGATCTCCCCGATGGCCGACTCGTCACCGCCGAGCGCGAGCCGGATCGCCGCGTCGGCCGGGTCGGTGGGGATCTCCGGGCCGCTGGGCACATAGCCGGGGTTCGGTTCGAAGATGCCGAAGCCGCCGCTCTGGCGGTCGAGCGGCCACGCTCCGACGATCTCCTCCGGCGGCGGTGACTCACCGTCGACGTGCTGCCAGCCGGGGGCGGGAAGAACCACCCAGTGTTGCAGGGCTGCGGCGGGCTCGTTGTCGGTCACCGTGCTGTGCTCCGATCTTCATCCAGGTCAGACGGGATGCGGGGATATCGCGGAACGAGACGTCATTGATGCGGGTATCGCACGAACCGACCCGGCGAGCTGCTGCTCTCGGCGTCGACCTTGAGATCCGCCGTGGCGGGCGGACGACTCGACGTCCCGTCGGGGGTGTTGGCGGTAGCCGAGGTCCACGCCGTGGTCGTCGGCGCGTAGACGTCGTGCTTGGAGTCGCTGCTCTTGCCGAGCGCATCGGCGAAGTCCTTGCCCGCCTTGCCCGCTCCGGTGTCACAGGACACCAGGAGCAGCGGATTCTCGTTGCCGTTCATGGCGTTCTTGTATGTCTGGTGACTGCTGAGGAGCTTGTGATACTCGCTGCCGGAGAGCTCGACGTCCATCTTCGCCCCGCCGGGCCCGATGGCGGCCTCGACGATGAACTTGTTCTTGCTGCCGTGTGCCAGCACGGGGAACGGCGTCGACCCGAGCGGGGAGTTGATCGCCCACGGGGCCGGCCTCTCCGTGGCGTTCGGGTTCTTCGGGTCGTGCGGCGCCTGAAAGTATTTGAACTTCCAGGCCTGGTTCGGCTTCGCACCCCAGATGGTGTCGGCCTTGACGTCCTGCTTCTGCGACGGGAATCCAACGCCGAGCGGCCGCCCGTGCTGGTCTTTGATCGTGTGCTGGGTGACCTTGTCGGCCGAGAACTTCGAGTTCCACATGCCGAATCCGAGGCTCGGCTTGCCCTCGATCGTCGGCGGGTTGGCTCCCCACGGGCCGGGCGCGGGGGCGGGTGCCGCCGGCGTGTTGTTCCCGCCGAGGCCGGGCATCGTGCTGCCGGGGGCCGACCGGGGCTGATTGACGCTGCCGGAGGTGTTGATGTCGGGTGCGCCTCGGGAGGTGTCCGGCGTGGTGCTGTTGGGCGAGACGCCCGATGCGCCGCCGCCTCTGTTGGTCGGCCCGCCTGTGGCGTCGGGGGTGACGGCCGGTCCGGAGTCGCCGCCGCCTCGGCTGGCGCTGGGGTTGATCGTCGGGGGTGCGTCGAGGCTGCGTGCGTGGTGGTTGTCGCTGGTCTTGATGGCTTTGAGGCCGTTGCCCGCGCTGGCGAAGTCGTCGCCGAGTTTTTTGAGTAGTGGGGTGAGTCTGGACATGGACGAGGTGAGCTTGGTGATGAGTTGGGCGATCTTGGCGGCGGTCTGGGCGACTTTGGCGACGACTTTGGGGACGACCCAGATGAGTCCGATGCCGAGGGTGAACAACACCTGGAGTGCCCAGGAGACCATGGAGCCGACGACGTCGGCGATGATGTCGCGGACGGCGTCGCGGACGGCGGTGACGACCTCGCCCGCCAGCTGGATGCCGTCGGCGGCTCCCTGGGCGGCGTTGCCCGCGGCGAGGATGAGGTTGGCGGTGTCGGCGGCGCGCTCCCGGTAGGCGTCGGCGGCGGCACCGGTCCAGGTGGTGATGTCGGACTTGATGAGGTTGCCGAGTTCGGTGGAGACGGAGTTGACTTCGCCTGCGACGTTGGTCCAGGTCTCGGCGTGGGAGCGGATCTCGTCGGGGTTGCCTGCGAGGGAGTCGAGTGCGTCGGAGAGGGGTCCGACGTGTTCGAGGAGCCAGCCGACGCCGTTGGAGATGATGGCGGCGAAGGGGTCCAGGGCGGTCATGACGAGGTCTGCGGTGCCCAGGCCCGCTTCGAGCCAGTCGCCGTTCTGAATGGCGGTGCTGGTGGAGTTCACCGATTCCACCAACGACAACCCCGACGTCGACGACGTCGAATCCACCACATCAGCCACTAAAGGATTACTCATCGTCGGTCCCTCTCTGATGCTCGTCGTCCGTCGAGCGGACAGAACTCACCGGTGTCTCGCCTCGTCTGCTCGGCCCGCGGACGCCGCGCAGACGAACCGGCGTCATTCCAAGCATCACAGTCGGGTGGCGCACCGCCACAGACGCCCATCCTCGTCCGACTCCTGCGGAGCGTCGAGAACCGGGTCGCCGTGGTGATCGACCCTCTCATCCGATGTTCGCCTTCGTCGAGGGGTGGTCACCCCGTCTCGGCGCCGGATCCGCCTGCCTGTTCGCCGTCATCCAGTTCTCCAGCCAGAATCCGTTGTATCCAGTGGGAACCCTGTTGACTCGATCAACCGAGATGACGGCCTGGTCATCCGGCATGACCCCGTGGCTCGCCAGGCTGTCCGGGGCGTAGACCAACCGATGGTCGCCGCTCTGGCGTAGTGCGTCGGTGAACTTCGACGCCTCTTTCTTCTCCGGCGCACCCGTGTGGCACGACACCATGAGGAGCGGGTTCGAGTTTCCGGCCATGCGGTCCTGGTAGGCCTGGTGACCGGTCACGATCCTGTGGTACGACTCGGGCATGACCGTGATGTTCTCCATCTGGTTGTTCGGGCCCGTCGGAGCCTGAGCGTGAAACTGGTTTCCGTCCCGAGCGAGTCACGCGAATCCCGCACAGCGCACGCGCCTTCGGATTGACGACGACACCAGACTGCTCGGTTTGATCGGGGATGGTGGGACCGCGATATGTCGATTCCCTGTCCGCCTTCATACCTTGCCTTTACGGGCAGCGGTTCTCTGCCTCTTCGGTCGGTGAGATCGCGACGGAAGGGCCTTGCCCGGCCGCCCGCCGCCGATCCCCGGGTGGCGACGACGGTCGCCGCAGGTCGGCGAGCCCGACCGCTAGGCTGGGGGTTGTGATATGGACCGTCGACGTACCGGTCGAGACTCTTCCGTCGCTGCCCCCGCTTCCCGCAGAGCTTCGGGACCGGCTGGACACGGCGTTGTCGAAGCCCGCCGCCCAACAACCCGACTGGCCCGACCCGGACGCGGTCGGCAAGGTGCGCACCGTGCTGGAGAGCGTGCCGCCCGTCACCGTCCCCGCCGAGGTCGATCGGCTGCGCACCCAGCTGGGCGAGGTCGCCGAGGGGCGGGCCTTCCTGCTCCAGGGCGGTGACTGCGCCGAGACGTTCGCGAGCAACAACGAGCCGCACATCAGGGCGAACATCCGGACCCTGCTCCAGATGGCGGTCGTGCTGACCTACGGCGCGAGCATGCCGGTCGTCAAGGTCGGACGGATCGCGGGTCAGTACGCCAAGCCGCGTTCCTCCGGCATCGACGCCCTCGGCCTGCCGTCCTACCGGGGCGACATCGTCAACTCGCTGGTCGCCTCCCCGGAGGCCCGGGTCGCCGACCCGTCCCGCATGATTCGCGCCTACGCGAACGCCGGCGCGGCGATGAACCTGGTCCGCGCCCTCACCGGCGGTGGCATGGCCGGGCTGGCCAAGGTGCACGACTGGAACAAGGACTTCGTGCTCAACTCCCCGGCGGGAGAGCGGTACGAGGCGCTGGCCAACGAGATCGACCGGGGCCTGCGGTTCATGGCCGCGTGCGGCGTGCAGGACTCCAATCTCCAGACCGTGGAGATGTTCGCCAGCCACGAGGCGCTGCTGCTGGACTACGAGCGCGCGCTGCTGCGACTGGACGAGGGCAGGCTGTACGACCTGTCCGCCCACTTCCTCTGGATCGGCGAACGCACCCGGCAGCTCGACGGCGCGCACATCGCCCTGGCGGAGCTGATCGCCAATCCGATCGGTCTCAAGATCGGCCCGACGACCACGCCGGAGCTGGCCGTCGAGTACGTCGAGCGGCTCAACCCGGACAACATCCCCGGCAGGCTGACCCTCATCAGCAGGATGGGCAACGCCAAGGTCCGCGACGTCCTGCCGCCGATCGTCGAGAAGGTCACGGCCTCCGGCCACAAGGTCATCTGGCAGTGCGACCCGATGCACGGCAACACCCACGAGTCGAGCACCGGGTACAAGACCCGCCACTTCGACCGCATCGTGGACGAGGTGCAGGGCTTCTTCGAGGTGCATCGCGGCCTGGGCACCCACCCCGGCGGGATTCACATCGAGCTGACCGGCGAGGACGTCACCGAATGCCTCGGCGGCGCCCAGGAGATCACCGACTCCGACCTCGCGGGCCGGTACGAGACCGCCTGCGATCCCCGGCTGAACACCCAGCAGTCCCTCGAACTGGCGTTCCTCGTCGCGGAGATGCTGCGCGCCTGACCGGATGCCCCGGTCCGAACCACGATCACGGCACGACGCCACGATCACCACGCGCCGGAGTACTCCAGGACGAGCCGGCGGCCCCGGCACGAGAGCGGGGTCGCCGTCGTCCTGGCAGGGACTGGCCATGACGCTGCTGTGCCACGCTGTGGTCGTCGGCCGAGATGTCGGCGGACGAGCTGGTAGGCGTCGGCCCGCGTGCTGATGGTGACGACCAGGATCGACGGCTTCTCCTCGTCGACGGGGTAGATCCGGCCGCCTGAGACTCGGCCGCGGCTTCGGCCTTCTCGTACTCGTCCGGCTTCGCCCGCAGCTCGGCCAGTGCCGCCGTGCTGGTCCCGACGAGCTGTTCCAAGGCCGAGTTCCAGCTCTTCGAGTTCCCGGTGGCCGTGCCCCTCGTCGCGCTGGACAGCCTTCTGAGCGTGATGTTCGTCGTGGACGCCGCGGAGGTGGCGGGATACACGAGGGCCGCGGCCAGCCTGAGGGCCACCGTGCTGAGCGGGCGGGAATCGCTGCGCCTCATCAGGCGGCGTCTGTCCGAGATGGAGGGATGACGTGGTCGGAGACGACATCAAGCGGTGGCGGAAGTCCAGCCGCAGCGCGGGAGCCAATTCCTGTGTCGAGGTCGGTCAGGCTTCCGGCGTCGTCGGCATCCGTGACACCAAGGACCGGGCGGGTGAGACACTCGTCGTCGCCCAGGTGACGTTCGGTGCGTTCCTCGGTGCCGTCAAGGCCGATCGGCTCGGCTGACGCTCGACGACGGCCGGGGCTCTCCTGCCGGGCGGCCTCGGCGTGCAGGAGTCTTCGGTGTCGTCTACGCCCCCGTTCCGCCCGAAGAGTCCGAATCCGTGATTTCCCTCGCCGGGATTCGGCGTTGCTCCATTCGTGTCGTAGGCGACCGTCATCGGCGACGAATCCCCTGGTAGTGCAGTTTGTCCTCGGGCGGCTTTCTGTCCTCGGCGGCGCACTCGGTGTCCCAGGGCTACTCCGTTCGGCCCATTGACCGTGCTCGTGATCTCGTTGTTAACTTTCCCCACCTCGCTGAGAGAGCGCTCTCACAGAGCCGGCGCAGGTGCGAGTCAGACCCGAGAACCCGTCGGACGATCACGTGCGCAGGCGAATCTCCGTCGCCGGGCCGTGACGGTCGATCGTCCGCGAGGGATCGCGACGACCAGGAGGTCGGACCATGGCCAGGGCGACGATGCCCAAATGGTTGGCAGCGGTGACCACATCCGCGTTAGCCTGCTCAATCTTCGTGTTCGTGCAGGGCACGGCCTCAGCCGAGACCGTGTCGATCGGTGCGGGCAGTTACACCACGGAACTGCCCGCGGGCGCGAGAGGACCGTCGGACATCCAGGGGCTGCCCGTCTCCCCGAAGGTCACCGACGACTTCACCGGCCCCGCGCCGACCAACGACTGGTGGTCGTCGCTGATCTTCCAGCGATACGCACCGGACAACCCGCACGGCGAGAACATGTTCCCGCACCCGTTGGCGTTCCACGCCTGGGGCGACGGCCTCGCCGTGGGCTACCCGAGTTCGTCGAGCATCGTGGGCACCGCTCCGAAGTACGAGTACAGCTTCCGGGAGGACCTGCGGCTCGGCCTCTCCGGGCTGGCGTCCCCGGACACCCGTGTGGACTCCTACAGCGACTGGACCGTCACCCCGTACTGGTCGGACGGCAGCCGTGAGCTGCGGACCACCATCGGACACGGCCTGCCCTTCGTGTACGCCGAGGGCAGCGGCGGGCCTGCCGACGTCGAGTTCAGCGCGCCCCCGGAGGTCTGGCACCAGGAGGGCAGCGTCGTCGGGGCCACGGTCAACGGCAACCACTACGCGCTGTTCGCCCCCTCCTCCTCGGCCTGGACCTCCTCGGGCAACACCTTCACCGCCGAGCTGGGCGCCGACGGCTACTTCTCCGTCGCGGTGCTGCCCGACCCCGCGGACCTGGCCGCCTTCGAGACCTACGCCTACTCCTTCGTCACCGGCACCACCGTGACCTGGGACTACGACGAGGCGGGCGCCTCGCTGACCACCGACTTCCAGGTGGAGACCGAGGCGAAGGAGGGCTCGCAGACCGGCACCCTCGTCGCGCTCTACCCGCATCAGTGGAAGAACGCCACGAGCGACGTGACGGACCTGACCTACGTCTCGCCCCGAGGCGAGATGCGGGTCGTCGAGGGCACGGGCTTCAGCACCGAGCTGCCCGCGAACGGCATCCTGCCGAGCCTGCCGACCGTGGCCGCCGCCGACCACGATCGGCTTCGGCAGCTCATCGACGAGGAGATCGACCACGAGGACCCGTGGCGCGGCTCGACCGACACCTACTGGGTCGGCAAGGCGTTGGGCAGGCTGTCGCAGCTGGTGCCGATCGCCGACTCGATCGGCTACACCGAGGGCCGTGACCAGCTGCTCGCCCTGGTGCGCGGCAAGATGGAGGACTGGCTCACCTACTCCGGCCCCGGCGACTCGGCGCTCTTCCGGTACGACGCGGAGTGGGGCGCGCTCACCGGCTACCCGGCCAGCTTCGGCGCCGACCAGGAGCTCAACGACCACGACTTCCACTTCGGCTACTTCGTCACCGCCGCCGCGACCCTGGCCAGGTACGACCCGGCCTGGGCCTCGGACGAACAGTGGGGCGGCATGGTCAAGCTGATCATCAAGGACGCCAACAACTGGGATCGGACCGACGACCGGTTCCCGCTGCTGCGTGCCTTCTCGCCCTACGCGGGACACGGCTGGGCGTCCGGACACGCGGGCTTCGGCTCCGGCAACAACCAGGAGTCGTCTTCCGAGGGCATGCACTTCGCGGGCGCCGTCGCGCTCTTCGGCTCGCTGACCGGCGACGACGACATCCGCGACCTCGGCGTCTACCTGCATGCCACGCAGGCCAGCACCGTCGCGCCGTACTGGCAGAACGCCGACTCCGACACCTTCCCCGCCGACTACGCGGCCGACGTCGTCGGCATGGTGTGGAGCGACGGCGGCGACTACGGCATCTGGTGGGACGGCTCCGACGAGGAGCATTACGGCATCAACTACCTGCCGATCACCGCCTCCTCGCTGTACCACGGCACTCGGCCGGAACACGTGACGGCGATGCACCAGTCGCTGGTGGACCGGATCGGCGGCGAACCGCAGGTGTGGCGCGACATCCACTGGGCCTATCAGGCGATGGGCGATCCGGCCTCGGGGCTGGCCGCGTTCGAGTCGCAGTGGCAGACCTACGAGCCGGAGGCCGGTTCGTCCAAGGCACACACCTACCAGTGGGTGTCCACGCTGGCCGAGGTCGGCAACGTCGACGCCTCGGTGACCGCGGACGCGGCGCACTACGCCGTCTTCACCGACGGGGGACAGCGCACCTACACCGCGTTCAACCCCGACTCCTCGGCCAGGACGGTGACCTTCTCCGACGGCGCCACCCTCGACGTGCCCGCGGGCACCCTCGCCTCCACCACGGGCAGCGGCGGGGGCGGTCCCGAGGAGCCCGGCGAGCCGGAGGAGCCCGAGGAGCCCGGCGAGCCCGGCGACCTCGTGGACGGCAGGCTCTACCTCGGCGGCAACGGGCTGGGCCGGGCGCCCGGCACCGGCGCCGCGGTCGACGTCATCCCCTCGGCGGCGGGCGGCAATCACGATGGAACGCCGCATCAGCCGCTGGTGTACGAGATCGACGGTCTGACCGCGTCCTTCGACGGCGGCGAGACCGCCTTCTCCTTGTTCCTCGACGCGGGGAACACCGTCGGCAACGGCACCCAGCTGCGGGTGAGCTACGACCTGACCGGGAACGGGACGTTCGATCGTGTCGAGACCTACGCCTACTTCGCCACCGACCCCGTCCCCGGCTGGGAGGAGTACGGTCCGAACGCGACGCTGGTGAGCGAGAGCGGCAGCCTCGGCGACCTGACCGGGGGAACGGTGCGGATCGAGGTCTGGAGCGCCATCGGCCAGTCGTCGACCGATCTGCGAGTCGCCGCGACGGCGGCGGAGGGACTCGTCTCCGAACTGCGCGTTCCGTTCGCGAACTAGCTGACGACCGCGCGACGCCGACGCGGCCCGCGCCCGGACGTCCTGACGAGTTCGCCACGAGCCGCACGCGGCCTTGGCATACTCGTCTGAGATAGGGAACCCCCTGTCCGAGTGGATATCCACCACTCGGACAGGGGGTTTTTCTTGAGATTCATTCACAAGGAATTGTCGTAGTTGATTCGAGTCATCGCCGCGGGTTTCCTGGCCACCACATGTCCGCACCTCGATCGCCAAGGAGAGCCGTGCCCACTCGTCGCGAGATGCTGACCGCCGCACTGAGCGCCGGAGCCTGGATGATCGTCGGATCGCCCGGAGCCGTGTTCGCCGCCCCCGAGGGCGCCGCCCCTGCCGACGTGACCGGCGACGGCGCGGCCCGCCGCGTCGGACTCGAACCCGACTCCGACGGCGTCATCCGACCCGGCGACTTCGACCACGTCGGCGTGGTGTTCCCCTCGGACACGAGAACCGAACCCGACCGGTCGGGACGAGCCGCCCTCGGCGGGATCAGATTCGAGACGAACGGGAGCCTCGGTCCGTGGCGACCGCTGCGGCCCTCCGCCGAGGCCCCCGACGGAAAGCCCGCCTCGGCGTCGGACCTGGTGCTCGCCCCCGAGGGCGCGACGGGATTCCAGGTGGAGATCGCGGAGGGCGTCGGCCCGTTCGAGCCGGTGGCCGTGCTCGCGGGGCCCGCCGCCGACACCTCCGGCCCCCGGCTGCTGCCACTGCCCGGTGCGACGTTGGAGGCGATCAGCCGTGCGGGCTGGGGAGCCGACGAGTCCCTGCGCAACTGGCCCGCCACGTTCGATCCGGTGCAGTGCCTCACCGTGCACCACTCCGCCATCGAACTCGAGGAGGACCGGGCGGCCTCGGTGCGGGCGATCTACCGCTTCCACGCGGTGGACCGGGCCTGGGGCGATCTGGGCTACCACCTGCTGATCGACCCGGAAGGCCGGGTCTACGAGGGACGGTTCTCCGGCTCGGACACGATGCCGGTGTTCGACGGCATTCCCGCGGCGGGCGCGGCGCGCTCCGTCCTCGCCGGACACGTCGGCAGCCACAACGCGGGCAACATCGGCGTCTGCCTGCTCGGCGACTTCACCAGCGCACCGCCTACCGGGGCGGCGATCGACGCCCTCGTGGAGACGCTCGCCGCGCTATGCCTGCTGTGCGGGCTCGACCCGACGGGGACGACGCACTACGCGAGCCCCACCGGCGGCGCGGCCAGGACGGTGCGGACCATCTCCGGACATCGCGACTGGACGGTGACCCAGTGCCCCGGCGACGTCTTCGCCCCCACCCTGGAGGAGGTCCGTACCCGGGTCGCCGCGCTGGTGGCCTGACCGCCCGCACGACGACGTCCGTCGGCCGCCGAGCGCGCCGCCGATCCGGCCCGCGTCGCACCGGACGGACGCGGCTCGGTGCTCACGACGCCGAGCCCGCGTACCGACCCGGACCCGACATGCCCGCGCCTCCGCCCCACCCTCCAACGGCCTCCGACTCCGCCGACCGCCCGCGAACCGACGGCGCGACCCGGCCTCGTGACGGTGACCGGTCGTCGTCTCGCGTCCGTCCGACCAACGCCGATCGACCGGCACGCGAACTCTGCGCGACGACTGACCTCGCCCCGCCTCGCTCGAACCTCGCCGCCGCCTTCCACGAAGGAAAGCCGTCTACCTGGTGTTTCGCCGCCGTCGGCGGCTGACGCGCCGGGACGGGGACAGCTCCGGAGGCGTGGCGGACGATCGACTTCGGGGGTGTCGATCCGGTAACGGATCTGCCAGGGTGACCTGCGGTGGCACTCCGTACCGCGACGGCACGTCGAAAGGAAACCCCATGCGTCTCTCCAGATCGGCCCGGCCCGCCCTGGTCGTCTCCCTCCTCGTCGCCGGGCTGACGGCACCGATCGCGACCGCCGCGGCAGGCGAGCCGGGCCGCTCCGACCGGCCCGACGTGATCGCTCATCGCGGCTCCTCCGGCGTGGCACCGGAGAACACCCTCGCGGCGATCACCACGGCCCGCGAGCATCGCGCCGACTCCGTGGAGGTCGACGTGCAGCGGACCGCCGACGGCGAGCTGGTGCTCCTTCACGACTGCACGCTGGAACGGACCACCGACGTCGAGGAGGTCTTCCCCGACCGCGAGTCCTACGCGCTGAGCGACTTCACCAGCGACGAGCTGGCCCGACTCGACGCCGGTTCCTGGCTGTCGCCGGAGTTCGCGGGCGAGCCGATCCCGACGCTGCGCGAGGGCATCCGGGCACTCGGCCCGCGTACGGATCTGCTCCTCGAGGTGAAGGTCTGCGCGGGCGAGGAGGACCTCGGCAAGGCGGTCGCCGACGCGCTCCGGGAGATCCCGGGCTACCTGCCGCGTGCGGTGGCCACCGACTCGCTGGTCGTGCAGTCGTTCGACCACGACGAGACCCGGGCGTTCCACGACGAGCTGCCCGAGGTCTCCGTCGGGCTGCTCTTCGGCGCCCGTCCGACGGATGCCGAGCTGGCCGACGCGGCGGGCTGGGCCCAGCAGGCCAACCCCCGTCACACGCTGACCGATCAGGCTCTGGTCGACCAGGTGCACGCGCTCGGCCTGGACATCAACGTCTGGACCGTCAACGCGGAGTCCGACATGCGCGCCATGATCGACCTCGGCGTCGACGGCGTCATCACCGACTATCCGCAGGTGCTGCGTGAGGTCCTGCGGGCGGGCTGACCGGTCCGCCGCCGCCCGATGACAGGATCGGGGGCGGCCGCCGCAGGGCCGACCCCGGCCGGACGCGAGTCGGCCTCGACCGGGTCAGGATGCTCCGCCTGCGAGGCAGGTGCTCCTGACCGGCCCGAATCCTCCTGACCTGGTCGGAGTCCTCGGGGACCGGGGCAGGGTCCCTTCCGGTGACACCGGGACGGGGTCCGGCGTCGAGCACGGCGCCGGACCCCCGCTCACTCCGGTTCGGCGATGCGACGGATGGACGCCTCCTCGGCGGACCCGGTCGGGTCGGCCCGCAGCGCGGTGAAGTCCTCCTCGGCCTCGCCCGTCGGCCCCACGTCGGACGGTTGCAGTTCCATTCCCTCGTCCGGTTCGACGCCTTCCTCCAGGTCGACGTCGCCCTGACTGACCCCGTCCTCGTCCACCGGGTAGTCGACGGCGACCTCGTCCACCGTCGTGTCGAGATCCTCCAGGGGGACCTCCGTCGGCGGCCAGTCCGGCGCGTCGTCACGGACCCGTTCCGGCTGTTCGGCCGCGAGCCGCTGATCGAGCGTCTCGCCCTCGACCATCTCTCGCGGTGTCACACCCGCCTCGGACTCCCGCGACCACCGCTCCGGCGGTTCGACGCCCTTCTCCAGCGGATCGACGTCGAGCTGGTCCTCGTCCAGTTCCTCCGACACCGACAGCAGCTCCTGGTCACTGGCACCGGGCTGCGGCAGCTCGTGCTCGCTCATCGCACTCCTCCTGTCGGCTGTCGGGCTGCATCGGGGGGAGTACCCCCGTCCGAGGAAACTCATGCACCCCGTCGTGGCGCCCCGGTGATCCCGTTCCAGGGCGGCCACGTGTGGTGGTCGCCCTGTCGGGGTATGCGAAGAGGAACCGTCGAGTGAGTCGAATGACGAGTCGACGACCGGACGAGTCGGCGACGAGTGGGGAGTGTGACGACATGGAGCTGGGCCTGCTGCGAGAGCTCACCACGAGGTCGGGGCCCTGCGCGGTGGCGTATCTCGACGTCACGCGGGACACCGAGGAGGCCAACCGCGCGATCGCGCTACGACGACGGGCGGTCGAGGAGGAGCTGGCCGATCGGGGCGTGGACGCCGCCACGCTGTCCGCCCTGGACGAGGCCCTGAGCTCGGAACCGTGGGCCGTCGGCCGGGCGGGCCGGGCCGTCGTGGCACAGGACGGCACCATCCTGCTCGACCGGCTGATCTCCGAGCCTCCCGAGAACACGATCACCGCCTATTCCCGCGTGCCCGACGTCTTCCCGCTGCTGGCGGCCGTCGCCACCGAGGAGCCGGTGGTGGTGGCGGTCGTCGACCGGATCGGCGCCGACATCGGAGTGCACGTCCGGGACGGCGGCTGGCGCACCGACCGGACGGTGGACGGCGCCCACCGTCCGGTGCACAAGGTGCGCGGCCTGGGCTGGTCGCAGAATCGCGTGCAGCGCCGGGTGGAGAACACCGCCGCGCACAACGCCGCCGAGATCGCGCACGAGGTCGACCGGGCCGCCGCCGAGGTCGGCACTCGGATGATCGTGATCGCCGGTGAGGTGCAGGCCCGGACCGAGGTGCTGGCCGCGCTGCCCGCACGCAGCAGGTCGATCGCGGTGGAGGCCGAACACGGCGGACGCGCCGCCGGAACCGATCGGGCCGCCCTGGCCGAGGAGGTTCAACGCCTGGCCGCGGAGCTCCTCGCCGACGAGGCGGGACAGGTGTTGGACCGGTTTCGGGCGGAGCTCGCCGCCGGCCGGGCCGGCCTGGCGGTGACCGGGCCGGAACGGGTGGTGGCCGCCTTGCAGGCGGGGGCGGTCGACACGATCCTGCTGCCGTCCGACGGAATGGACCGGACGGTCACGGTCGGCGACGACGTCACCGACATCCGGCTCGATCCAGGCGACGAGGACACGGGCCCACAGGACACCGGCATCGGTCGGGTCGACTCCGCCGTGGCGCTGGCCGCCGCCGCGACCGACGCCCAGCTCTTCGTGATCGACCCGGTGAGTGCCGTGCCCGACGGCGTCGGGGCGCTGCTGCGGTTCCCGATACCTCGGTGATCCGCCATGGCGGGCCGACGCCGACCCCCGAGTGGGGAGCGGAGACACAGCCGACGAACTGGAGGAGACCGACATGGTGCAACGGGGAAGCGACAAGCATGGTGCTCGGCTGGACGACGAGCTGAGCAGTGAGGTGGAGGGTCTGACGAGGGCGAACCGCGGCACCCGCGCGGAGGAGGCCCTCGACCCCGAGCCGCCCGCCGACGACGACCCCGCCGTCACCTACGAGGCGCGGCCGGAGGAGTCGGCGCAGTGGTCGGAGCCGCCGGACGAGGCGCGCTGAGCGGCGTCGTCGGTGTTGTCGGCGGGCGGCGGGCGGCGGGGGAGGTTGTCGGCGGGCGGCGGGGGAGGTCGCGATCGGCGCTCCGCCCGCCGACGTGCGTCCGCCGGAGCCGACGGACCTGCGAGGCCCGCGCGTCGGCGTCGAGGCACCGCGTCGTCACGGGCGGGCCGGGAGGAGTCCCGCCGTGATCGACCTCGCGGCCCGGTCGGAGCCCTCCGAGGCTCGTCGCCCCGGCCCGACCATCCACGCGCGGCGCTCGTCCTCGGCCGGGATACCCGTCGGCCGAACACAGGCCCCCGGGGCACCCGACGGTCGGCCGGTCGACGAACGACCGGCCGACGGACGGCCGCAGGAGCCGAGAGGTGCCACACGCATGGACGTCGGCGCGGAGTCAGTTCTGGCTGGGCTGCTCGTCCCGCTCCACCGGAATCGTGTGCACGGTCCCGTTCTGCGTGGTGGACTTCTCCGCGACGCCGTCGTGCTGCATCGACTGCATGAGCGTCTTGGCCAGGCCCAGGCCGGTGCCCCCGAGGGACAGCGCCTTGCCGAACAGCTCGGACATCCCGTCGGCGCCGTTGAGCACCACCATGTTGTCGACGTTGCTGAACGCCTTGGCGCCCGCGTTGACGATCTCGGGCCAGTTCTCCGCCAGCTGCTGGGCGACCACGGCCTCCTGATTCTCCGCCAGCGCCGCGGCGCGAGCCCGGATGCCCTCGGCCTCGGCGAGACCCTTGGCCCTGGCCGCGTCGGCCTCCGCCATACCCTTGGCCCGTGCGGCGGCGGCCTCTGCCTCACCGGTCGCCCGCGTCGCCTCGGCGTCGGCGGAACCACGTGCCTTGGTGGCCTCGGCCTCGGCCTGCGCCGCCGTCTTCACCCTGGTGGCGTCCGCCGCGGCGCGGAGCTCGGTCTCCTTCGCCTCGGCCTGTGCCTTGGCGATGCGGGCGTCGCGCTCGGCATCGGCGACGGTGCGCATCTCGTACGCCTTGGCGTCGGCGGGCTTGCTGACCTCGGACAACAGCCGCTGCTCCGAGAGGTTGGCCTCCAGCTCGGCCGCCCTGGTCTCCTGGACGACGACCTCCTGCCGCGCGCTGGCCTCGGCGAGCGGCCCGGACTGGCTGCTCCGGGCCCGTGCCTCGTCCATCTCGGCCTGGTAGCCGGCCTGCTGGATCTCGCTCTCCCGCACCGAGGCGGCCTTCTTCGCCGCCGCCTGCTGCTCGGCCTCGGTGGCCTCCTGGTCGCGCTCGGCCTCGGCGATCCGTGCGGAGGCGGCGACGGCGGCGGCGTGCGGCTTGCCCAGGTTGAGGATGTAACCCGACTCGTCGTCGATCTCCTGGATCTGCAGGGAGTCGATCACCAGGCCGAGCTTGCTCATCTCGTCGGCGGACGACTGCCGCACCGCGCCCGTGAGCGCGTCCCGATTGTGGATCAGGTCCTCGATGGTGAGCCCGCCGCAGATCGAGCGGAGATGTCCGGAGAACAGTTCGTGAATGGTGCTGTTCATCCCGTCCTGACGATCAAGGAATCGTCGAGCCGCATTGGCGATCGAGACGAAGTCGTCACCGACCTTGTAGATCACCACCGCGCGGACGGTCACCGGCAGTCCTTGCTGTGTCACACAGGAGACCTGAAGATTCGCTCCATTGGTGTCCAGCGACAGCCTGCGTGCGACCTGGAAACCGGGGATGACCATCGTGCCCTTACCGGTGATGATCTTGAAGCCCATGCTGTCCGGCCTGCTCTTGGGCGTGGAGCCGGTGCCGAGACCGGAGATGATCAATGCCTCGTTCGGCTCGGCGACCTTCCACAGCAATCGCAGCAGGACGATGAAGACGAGGATTCCCGCCACCACCGAGACGGTGACGAGAAGAATTCCCTCGGGCATGTGGTGCTCCCCAGAACGGTAGAAGTCGGACGGCGACGAATGGCTCGCCGCCGAACAAGACGATCAGCCGAGGGGGAGCCAGCGCTGCACGTAGACACTGCGCGGCGGCTGGTGGTCCACGACCAGGATCTGCTCACCGGGCTCGATGATCTCCTCGGCCTCGGCCGGATAGGCGTAGAACGCCTCCACCCCGCCGCGAATACTGATCATCACCTCGCCGACCAGACCGGGCCCGATCTTTCCTGTGACGCGACCCCGGCTGCCGATCATGTGCTCCCTGCCTCGACTGTCGTCCAGTCAGCCTGAGCATAGATGCCGCGCAGGCCGTTTTTACCCGAATCGAACATGCTGGTGGTCATAGGGTGTTCACCGTGATCGTGTCCCCGGGGCGCAACCGGGCGCCCGAGCTCGGGAACTGACCGAGCACCCTGGCGTTGTCGCCGCCGAAGAGCTGGTTGACCTCGATCTCCAACCCCAGCCGCCGGATGGCCTCGCGTGCCTCGCTCAGGGTGTCGCCGGTGACATACGGCGCGATGACCGCATTGGACAGCACCACCCCGACCTGTGCCCCCGGCTGGGCGATCATCGTCTCGGCGGCGGGGTCGGTGCGGATCACGTGCCCGCCGTCCAGGTCCTCGGAGAACTCCGCCTCCAGCTCGACGGGCTCGAAGCCCTGTTCACGCAAGGTGTTGAAGGCGTCATCGCGCGACAGACCCGCGACATCGGGCACCGGCACCGGCGGCGGTCCCTTGCTCAGGATCACCGTCACCTCGCCGTCGATGGGCAGCGCCGTGCCGACCTCCGGATCGACCCGGACCACCGCGCCCTCCTCGACCTCGGTGCTGAACTCGGCCAGCTCCTCGTCGACGACCGGTTCGAGTCCCGCCTCCTCGATCTGCGCGAGCGCCTCCTCCCGAGTGGCGCCCGCCGCGATCTCGGGCACGGTCGGCCGGCCGGTGGAGACCCGGAGCCGGACCTCGGAGCCGCGCCGCAGCCGCCGCCCCTCATCCGGCACGGACTCGATGACCTGACCGGCCTCGATCTCGTCGTGCGGGGTCGGATCGAGCCGCACCTCGAGATCGGCGTTGTGCAACGCCGACTCGGCGCGCTCCGACTCCATGCCCGCCAGCGACGGAACCGATGTCCACTGCGAGCTGTTCCACCACCAGAGCAGCAGCCCGAGGACGAGCACGACGACCAGGGCGATCATCCGCTTCGACGTCAGGGCGAACAGGCCGCCGCCCCCGCCTCTCCCGTCGCGGCCCGCCCTGCCCCGCCGCCCCCGCCTGCCGCGTTCGCCTCGATCACCGCCGACGCCGCCCGCCCGCGCGGCGTGGACGGGTGCGGGCGACTCCTGTTCCGGCTGCGGCAGCTCGGATCGGGAGAGCGCCCTGGTGGCCCGGGGGCCTGCGCCCGCACCGGCGGGCGTGCCTGCGGGCGCGCCGGGGCCGCCACCGGGTCCTCCCCTGGGCGGTAGCACCGTGCGGATGGTCGGGGCGTCCAGATCGGCGGACGGCCCGGCGTCGCGTCCGATTCCGTCGACGCCGTGTGCCGCCGTCTCGACGTCCGGCTCCCCGACGGTCGCCCGTCCGCCACCCGCGTCAGGGGCGGGCGCGGCCGGGGCCACGCCCGGCACGGTCACCGCCGAGAGTCCCAGCGCCGCCCTGGTCTCCCGAAGTTCTCGCAGCAGCACGCCCGCGTCGGCGGGCCGCTGATCCTGTTCCCGCCGGGTGGCCCGGAGCACCAGCTCGTCCAACGCGGGTGGCAGCCCCGTGATCTGCGTTCCCGGTGCGGGAACCCGATCGTTGACATGGCGGTAGGCCGTCGAGAACGGCGTGTCCCCGGTGAACGGCGGCACCCCGGTCAGCAGTTCGTAGAGCACCACGCCGGTCGCGTAGACGTCGCCCCTGGCATCGGTCTCGCCCGTGGTCACCTGCTCGGGCGCGAGATAGTCCACCGTGCCGAGGATGACGCTGTCACTGGTGGTCTTGGCGTCGGCCAGCGCCCGTACCAGGCCGAAGTCGGCGACCTTCACGGCGCCGTCCCGGCTGATCAGGATGTTCTCCGGCTTGATGTCCCGGTGGACGATGCCGTTGCGGTGCGCCGACTCCAGCGCGGCGAGCACCGGCTCCAGCACGCTCAACGCCAGGTCCGGCGGCAGCGTGCCGCGCTCGTGCAGCAGATCGCGCAGCGTGCCGCCGTCGACGAGTTCCATCACCAGGAAGACCTGGTCGCCTGCCTGGGAGCGGTCGACGCCTTGATCGTGCACCGTCACCACGGACGGATGATGCAGGCGGGCCGCCGACCGGGCCTCCAGCTCGAAACGCCGGACGAAGCTCGCGTCCCCGGAGAAGCGTTGATCCATGACCTTGACGGCGACCGGTCGATCCAGCCGAAGGTCCACACCCCGATACACGACCGACATGCCGCCCCTGGCCATCACCGAGTCGATTCGGTACCGGCCCTCCAGCGTCGTGCCGATGACGTGCGCCTCCCGTCGGTTCACACCTGCGATCGTACGGAGCACCACCACCTCCACCGGTGGAGGGCGGCGCAGCCGGACTGTGGCAGGGTTGTGGGTGTGAGTGAGTTCCCCACCGCCCCGGACGTGCTCGACCCCGAGGTGGAGGTCCTGCCGTTGCCGGACGTCGCCGATCGGCTCGGCGTTCCCTTCACCCGCGTTCATCAGATGCTGCGAGACGGCCTGCTGCTGGCGTTGCGGCGCGACGGCATCGCCGTGGTCCCCGCCGCGTTCCTCACCGACGACACCATCGTCAAGGGCCTGCCGGGCACCGTCACCGTCCTGCGGGACGGCGGGTTCAGTCATGCGGAGATCCTGCGGTGGATGTTCACCGAGGATGAGACGCTGCCCGGCACGCCGCTCACGGCGCTGCGGGAGAACCGGGGTCGCGAGGTGCGTCGCCGCGCCCAGGCCATGGCCTTCTGACGGCGGCACGCGGCGTGGCGGCCGAGGGCGAGCCGCCGGGCGGGGTGTCCGCCGATCGTCGAGGGGACGGCGTCGGATCGCGTCCGGCGTCGGTCGACGGTGCCTGTGCTGAGTCCGGCTGCGCCGTGTGCGCGTGCGCCGAGTCTGTCTGCCCCGGGTCCGCCCCGTCCTCCGCCGCCGGGTCCTCTCCATACGGGCCCCCGCTCCGAGTCCGCTGACGCCGAGTCCGCCGATGCCGGGCCCGCCACCGCCCGGCATGCCGCCGCCGAGCGGTCGTTCGGCCGCAGCGCCGTCCGACGCGGTTCGGTCGACGGCCGCGGCCCGCGACCGTCGCCGACTGATCGGCCTGCCCGCCTGGCGCGACGGCAGGTACCTCCCACTCGCCGAGCTGGTGGTGTGTCTCGGCCACGACGGCTTGGCGCTGCGTTGGCGCTGCGGTGGAGGAGGCTGCCGCGCGTCCCCGGTGGGCCGACCTGGTGGCGGCCTCGGACGGTCCCGAGATCGACACTCTGCGACTGCTCGCGCTGACCGCGCCCGATCTCCAGGTGATCGACGGCTGGTTCCTCGGCTGCCTTGGACACCCGTGATCGCCCTGGTGGCCTTCGACAGCACCAGCTGGGTGATCGAGTGCGCCGACGAGCGTCTGCGGGCCTGCCTGCGACAGCACAGGCCGGACGCGCGGTCGGTCACCTCGGACGGCGCAGGCGAGACCGTGCCCCACCTGGGATTCGGACTGTTCGGCGACGAACCTGCCTGAGGCCGCTGTTCCCGGCGCGTACCGTGTCCGTCGCGTCGCCGGATGTGATGGAGCGCCCCGCGGTGACCGCGTCGTGGTCGGCGCGGAGTCGTCGGAGTCGTCGCGGACGAACGGCGGAACACGCCTGCGCCGACCGAGCCCCAGCCCCCTGGGACGGAGCCGGGGCCGGGCCGGCGGCCCGACCCCGGTCACAGCGATCCGCGCGAGCGTGTTCCGCGGCGCGCCTCAGCCGGATGACGGCGGCGAGCCGACCGGATGGGCGCGCCGGTCCCTGCTCGAGAGCCGCAGCGGGTCCGGGCGGACCAGCGACACCGCCGCCAGCACCGACACGCCCAGCGCGCCGAGCAGGTAGAACCAGGAGTAGAGCGCGGTGTCGCCGCTGGGGAAGGTCACCAGCAGCAGCCACACCGAGCCGCACACCGCGGCCACGGTCGCCGAGCCGGGCCACTTCAGCGCCGCCGCCAGCGCGAGCGGCCAGCTGAAGTACCAGGGCAGTGTCGCGGGGGAGAGCAGCGCCAGCGCGAACAGGGTGATCGTCGCGTGGTAGACCGCCTCGGGCCCGCCGCGTCGCGCCTTCCACCACTGCCAGAGGGCGACGGCCGCGAAGGCGGCGAAGCCCAGCATCCGGGTGACGGTGAGGAAGCCTGGCAGGCTCGCGCTGACGAACCAGCCCGTCACCAGATGCGCGATCTGGGCCACCGCCGTGGGCACCGAGAGCCAGTTGACGATCAGCGACGAGGTCTGCAGGGCGCTGATCCAGCCGAGGTCCACGCCCGCCACCAGCGTGCAGGCGGTGAACACCGCCAGCGACACGGCGAGCGTGGCGCTCGCCGCCCGCAGGAAGCGCGAGCGCGCGGAGCCGTGCAGTCGGGCCGTCCAGATCCACACCATGAACGGCAGCGCGATCACCGCCGTCGCCTTCATCGCGGCGGCCAGCATGATGAGGACGATGCCGAGGACGTGGCGGCGGTCGAGGGTGACGAGCACACCGGCCGCGAGCAGGCCCACCATGAGCAGGTCGTTGTGCGGACCGCCCACCAGGTGGACGAGCATCAGCGGGTTCGCCGCCGCCAGCCACAACGCCACGTCGCCGCGTCCGCCGAGGTGCCGGGCCAGGCCGGGCAGCGCCCAGCACATCAGCACCAGGCCCAGGACCATCACCAGCCGCATGAGCAGCACGCCCAGGATCAGGTTCTGCCCGGTGATCATCACCACCGTCTTGGCGACCAGGATGAACAGCGGGCCGTAGGGCGCGGGGGTGTTCTGCCAGACCCAGCTGACGTTGTCGGCGAGCGGGCCCGGCAGCGCGGCGGGTCCCATCTCGTAGGGATCGATGCCGTGCGCGGCGAGGTTTCCCTGCGCGAGATAGCTGTAGGCGTCGCGGCTGAACAGCGGCGGGGTGAACATCAGCGGCAGCAGCCAGCCGCCGATCGCGGCCAGCACGCCATGGGTGCCGACTCGTTCGATCCGCACTTCTCGGCCGAGCCGGACCCAGGCCCAGACGAGCAGGCCGAGCCCGAGATAGAGCAGCCCGGTGGCGAGATCGCGTCCGTGTCCGAATCGGACCCAGCTCAGCCCGGAGCCCGCGAGGAGCGGATCGTGGTTGAGCACGCCTGCCGCACCGACCGCACCGAGCGCGATCAGCACCGATCCGGTCGCGCCGATCAGCACGATGCGCAGCGGAACCAGCCTTCGGAATACGGCCAGCCTGCGGAAAAGGTGGAGTCGATCGGGCGCGTTGCTCACGGCGTGTTCTCTCGACGGGTGATTCGGCGGGCTGAGTGCGGTGCGGCCTGCTGCCGAAGTGGTCACGGCTGTGGTGGTGGGGGCGTCATGGCCGCGCATCGCGGCCCCATGGTCCCACAGGCGGCCCGGCGCACTCGGCCTGCCGCAGTCCTGATTCCATGATCGTGTGTCCATCAGTGTCGATGTGATCACCGAGGGTAGCGACCCTGCGGCTGAACGGGTGATGGCGTCCGGTACGCCGGTCAGTGGTCACGTCGAGTGGCCGAGGCCGCCAGGCCGATGAGCCTCTCGCGCGCCACCGACGTGATCGGCGTGGTCGCCAGCTCGGTCGACGCCTGGTCGGTCAGCCGGTCGATCTCCTCCTCGACCTCCGCCACCGCGCCGAGATCGAGCAGCACGGCCCGCGCGGCGGCCACGCCGTCCTCGTCCAGCTCGGCGTTGCCCACCGCGGCCCGCAGGATCGCCGAGGCCGAGTCGTTCGCCTGTTCGGCGGCGCGTCGCATCCCGATCGACATCAGCAGCGTCCGCTTGCCCTCCCGGAGGTCGTCGCCCGCGGGCTTGCCGGTGACGGCGGGATCCCCGAAGACACCGAGTTGATCATCGCGAAGCTGGAACGCCACCCCCACGGCCCGGCCGTAGGCGCGGAGCCCGTCGACGACCTCCGGCGGTGCGCCCGCGATCGCCGCACCGAGGTGCAGCGGCCGTTCCACGGTGTAGGCGGCGCTCTTGAGTCGGTCGATTCGCAGTGCGGTCTCCGGGTCCTCGTCCCCGCGTACCTGGGCGAGCATGTCGAGGTACTGCCCCGCCAGCATCTCCGTGCGCATCGCCTGCCACGGCCGGGCGGCCCTGGCCGCGGCGGTCGTGGACAGTCCCGACTCCCGGAGCATGTCATCGGCCCAGGCGAGGGAGAGGTCGCCGAGCAGCACCGCCGCGGCCATCCCGAACCGGTCCGATCCGGTGGCCCAGCCCGACCGGCGATGCCGTTCGGCGAAGGTGACGTGGACCGTGGGCAGCCCCCGCCGCCGGGGCGAGTCGTCCATCAGATCGTCGTGAACCAGCGCGCAGCCCTGAATCAGTTCGAGGGCGCTCGCCGCGCGCAGCACCGAACGCGCCTGCGGCGACGACGGCTCGCCGCCCGCCGCCCGCCAGCCCCACCATGCGAAGGTAGGTCGCAGTCGCTTCCCGCCGCCCAGCACGAGTTCGATCAGCGAATCCGTCGCCTCGGCGAACTCGTCCACCGACGTCCGCAGCGCTGCCTGCCTGGCCTCGAAGAACGAGACGAGTTCGGCGCGTACCAGGTCAGGAAGGTCGTCATCGGCAACGGCGGGCGATCGGGGGGAGGAATGCACGGGCCCCATCCTCCGAAAGGCGACGGGGGTCACTCCAGGCGGGGTCGTGATCGAGCCGGAGCGGGCATGTGCATCGTCCGTTCCTCCAGCGGTTCACGATGTGGACGGCCCTAGTCTGGAAATCATGACGGCCGTCGTGGATCGATTGAGAGCGCAACGCCCGGTGTTCTCCGTGGAGTTCTTCCCGCCACGCGACGATGAGAGTGAACGCAGGCTCTGGCGTGCGGTTCGTGAGCTGGAGCCGCTGGACCCGGCTTTCGTGTCCATCACCTATGGCGCGGGCGGTTCGAGCCGGGATCGCACCATCCGCACCACCGGGCGTATCGCCCAGGAGACGACCCTGGTGCCGATGGCGCATCTGACCGGCGTGAACCATTCGCTCGACGAACTGCGCAACGTCATCGGCTGGTATGCGGCCGTCGGCGTGCACAACGTGTTGGCGGTGCGCGGCGACCCGCCCGGCGACCCGATGGGCGAATGGGTGCCGCATCCCGAGGGCATCACCTATGCGGAGGAGCTGGTGCGGCTGGTCCGGGAGCTGGGGCCGTTCTGCGTCGGCGTGGCCGCCTTTCCTTACGGCCATCCTCGATCGGCGGATCTGGAAGTCGACGCCGATCACCTCGTGCGCAAGATTCGCGCGGGCGCCGATTTCGCCATCGCCCAGCTCTTCTTCCAGCCGGACGACTTCCTGCGACTGCGGGACCGGCTCGCCGCGAGGGGCTGCGACGTACCGCTGTTGCCCGGCGTCATGCCGTTGACCACGCAGCGCATGCTGACCAAGACGGTCGAGCTGTCCGGTGCGGACGTGCCGCCCGCGCTGGCCCGCAGGCTGGAACGCCATGCCGACGACCCGGCGGCCTTTCGCGCGGAGGGCATCGAGGTGGTGACCGAGCTGTGCTCGACGCTGCTCGCCGAGGGCGTCGACGCACTGCACTTCTACACGCTCAACAGGGCGACGGCGACACGCGAGGTGGTCGGCAGGCTGGGACTGCTGCCGGTCCGGCCCTGATGACGAGGGCCGCGCGGCGACCCTGCGCGAGGTGCTGAGCCCGGTCGCCGGATCGGCGGCGGTCGGGCGTCCGGCCGGGTTTCGCGACGGCCGGACCGACGCGGCGTGGCTCGGCGGCGATCGCGGCGCGGCCCCGCTCGGCCTGCGCCGCCCTCGTGATCAGCGGCGGATCAGCCTGCGGCTGTACCGGTGGGCGTGCAGGGCGAGGATGCCGATCAGCACCGAGGCGCTGCCGGTGAGCGCGCCGATGATCACCGCTCCCCAGATCCAGGTGTCGCCGGCTCCGCCGTGCTCCAGCGAGGCCCGCAGGGTGTTCATCTGGCCCGCCCGCGGCTGCCAGGTCACCGTGCGGTCTTCGGTGCGGCCGTTGGTGTTGTCCACCTCGGCGGGGAAGGTGACGGCGATCCTGATGTCGGCGTTCTCCTCACGCACCTGGTTCAGGTCCATCGTCGTGTTGAAGGACAGGTTCTCGCCGATCTGTCGCAGGTTGAAGCGATAGCGGGTGGCCTGCGGGCCGTGGGCGACCAGCTCCTGGAGCTGTTCGAAGGTCAGGTTGTCGAAGGTCAGCAGCGTGCCGACGTAACCGTCGGAGTCGTACGGCTCGACGGTGATGAGCTGGTCCATCCCGGGCGGCACCTGGATCACCGGGCCGACGTCGTCGGGACGGGTGGGCAGCGCGGCGACGACGAACCGTCCCGCGACTCGATCCTGGTCGTTGATGGCCATCGTGATGTCGAGCCGTAGACACCCGGCCGCGAGCACGGCGATGAGCGCCAGGAGCAGAGCGAGTGCCGACGCCCTTCGACGAGCGGGCGTCACGGGGGTCATCGGGGCCACCGGCTCATCTTCGCAGGAGGTTCCGCGGTCGCGCCTGAGATGAGCAGGGGTCCACTCGGGAGTATGAACATCTCTCGTCTTACGGCGTCGTCGCTGATCACACGCCTGCGGACGACCACTCCGGCAGGGCCCGAGTCGGGAAGACCGCGTCTCGCGCCGACGCCGTCGCACAGTCGGCCGGAGGCTCCGCCGCACGAGTCACGGCGGCGCCGCCGAGCCGATGACACCATCGTGCCGCCGCCCGCCACGGCCCGCCGGAGCGCCGCCCGGGTGCCTGCCCGCGCCGTCGGCCTCGGTCGAAAAAGCCGCCGACCCGCGCGGGACGAACAGGTAGCGTGCCCGCATGTCCTCCACTCCTCCTGCCCAGGGCGTCCATGAGATCAGTGACCGCTACGTCGACGACTTCGTGGCGCTCTCCCCGAACGAGGCCACCGTCTTCGGCGTCCCGGGGCACGACCACAAGTTGACCGACTTCTCCCCGGAGGGCTTCGCGGCCAGGAACGAGCTGGGGACCGAGGCACTGCGGGCGATGGCGGCGGCCGAGCCGACCGACGCCGCCGAGCGGATCGCCAAGGCCGTGTTCCAGGAGCGCATCGGCCTCCACGACGAGATCCACCAGGCCGGACTGGACTCCTCCGCGTTGAACGTCATCGCGAGCCCGGTCCAGGAGATCCGCGAGATCTTCGACCTGATGCCCACCGACGACGCGGAGCAGTGGGAGAACATCGCCGCCCGGATGCGAGCCGTCCCCGACGCGCTCGCCGGCCTGCGGGTGTCGCTGGGCGCGGGCGCCGACGCCGGGCGCTGCGCGGCGGTGCGCCAGGTCCAGAAGGTCGCCGAACAGTGCGACACCTGGTCCGGCGGCGGCGACGTCGACTCCTTCTTCACCTCGTTGATCAAGGGCGCCGACGACCGGACGGACGTGAGCGCCACGCTGCGCACCGAGCTGGCGGCGGGCGCGGACGCCGCCTCCCGGGCCTACGCCGACTTCGCCCGGTTCCTCCGCGCCGACCTCGCGCCGAAGGCCCCGGCCAAGGACGCCTCGGGGCCCGAGATCTACCAGCTGTGGTCGCGCTACTTCATCGGCGCGCGGCTGGACCTGGCCGAGGCCTACGCCTGGGGCTGGGAGGAGTTCTTCCGCATCGAGACGGAGATGAAGGAGGTCGCGGGTCGCGTCCTGCGCCCCGGCGCCACGCTCGCCGAGGCCGCCGCGGCACTGGACGCCGACCCGCGCTACCAGATCACCGGCCAGGACGCCTTCCAACAGTGGATGCAGAACCTCTCCGACGCCGCCCTGCGGGAGCTGCGTGGCGTGCACTTCGACATCCCCGACGCGCTGATGAACCTGGAGTGCCGGATCGCCCCGCCCGGCGGCGGCAACGGCGCCTACTACACCGGCCCCAGCGACGACATGTCCCGGCCGGGCCGGATGTGGTGGTCGGTGAACACCGGCCGAGCCGACTTCGCCACCTGGCGTGAGGTCACCACCGTCTATCACGAGGGCGTGCCGGGGCATCACCTCCAGGTGGCGACGGCCGTCCACGAGCGGGAGCGCCTCAACAGGTTCCAACGCCTGATGTGCTGGGTGTCCGGACACGGCGAGGGCTGGGCGCTGTACTCCGAACGGCTGATGCGCGAACTGGGCTACCTCTCCGACGACGGCGACCTGATGGGGATGCTCAACGCGCAGCTGCTGCGGGCGGCCAGGGTGATCGTCGACATCGGCATGCACCTGGAGCTGGAGATCCCGAAGGGCACCGGCTTCCACGAGGGCGAGCGCTGGACGCCGGAGCTGGGCCTGGAGTTCATGCTCACCAGGACCATCGAGGACCAGGACCTGGTGCGCGACGAGATCGACCGCTACCTCGGCTGGCCCGGCCAGGCCCCGTCCTACAAGCTCGGCGAGCGGCTCTGGCTGGCCGCCAGGGACGACGCGAGGAAGCGGGGCGGTGCCGACTTCGACATCAAGGCCTTCCACCGCGACGCCCTGGCGATGGGCGCGCTGGGGCTGGACGACCTCCGGGAGCAGCTCGCGCGGTTGTGAGCCGCCGAGGCGCCCCGCCGTCGGTCGATGTCGGGGCGCCTGCTCCTCCCGCGCGCGGGGCTGCCTGGCCGTCCTGCGACCGGTGGCGGCCGCGCCTCGCCGCGCGCCGGACACCCAGGCGGCCCTCGGTGGCGTCTGGCGTCGGGGTTCGGGCGGCGCCGATCCGGCGGCAGCGGCGCCGAGCGCGGCACCCCCGGCGCAGGTCGCGCCCGTCAGTCCAGGGGCAGGGTGCGGCCCAGGACCGCGAAGGGACGGGAGTCGCCCGCGAAGCGGTAGTCACGCAGGACGTCCTTGAAGCCGACACGGCGATACAGCCGCCAGGCCCGGCTGGGGCCCTCCGGGGTGGAGAGCAGGACGTCGGCGCCCTCGGCGTCGGCGAGCAGCATTCGCAGCAACCCCTCGCCGATGCCGTGTCCCTGTGCTTTGGGCAGCACGTGCAGCTCGGTCAGCTCGAAGTAGTCACGAAGCCAGTGCCGGGCGCCTGCGGCGTCGCCGGTCTCGAGCAGCCCGTGATTCACCTGTTCGTACCACCATTGACCGGGTGCGCCCCGGTATCCGTAGGCCACGCCGACCATGCCGCCCCGGTGATCGAGGGCCGCGACGCCCCGCCAGCCCTCGCGGCTCGCGTGGGAGAGCCAGGTCGGACCGCGGTGGTGCATGGCGCTGGGCGGGTAGCGCATCGCGGTGACGTAGATGTGGAGTGCCTCGGTGAGTCGCGTCCGCATGTCCTCGGCGGACAGTTCGACGAAGCGGTCTCCGCCCGCTGCCGCTGCCGCGCTCACCTGCGAGCGCCCCCCGCTTCGGCGACGTCCAGCACCCGACCGCCGGTCAGCGTGACCAGCTCCGCGAAGGTGATCGGGAACAGTGCTTTCGGGTGGCCCGCGGCCGCCCAGATCACCGGATGCTCGGCGAGGCTCGCGTCGATGAGCGTGGTGATCGGTGCCGGGTGTCCCACCGGGGAGACGCCGCCGATGGGCTGGCCGGTGTGGGTGCGCACGAAGTCGGGCGTCGCCCGGCCGACCGCCGCGACGCCGATCGCCGAGGCGAGCAGCGCGGTGTCGGCGCGATGCGCGCCGGAGGTGAGGGCCAGCAACGGCGTCGAACCCGCGTCGAAGACCAGGCTGTTGGCGATGGCACCGACGTCGACGCCCACCGCCTCGGCGGCCTGCGCGGCCGTGCGGACGTCGGCTTCGAGGACACGAACGGCCTCCGCCGCGGCAGGCAGGCCCGCCTCGGCCAGCGCCGCCACGACCTTGCGTACACCGGGGTGCTCGATCGAGCTCACCCGTTCATCAGATCACGCCTGGCGCGTTGTCGGCATCTCGGGTTACTGTGGAGAAGTTCGAACATCAGTTCGAACCAAGTCTGACTCGTCCTCGCGAGCAAGCTCCCTTCGGAGGCCGCCGTGTCCGTTCAGTACGACTCCGCCGTGATCCACCACGGACCCGCCCACCGGGTCCTTCCCCTTCGGACAGTCCCGGCGATGCGGCCCGCGCCCGTGCCCTCCTCCGCTGCGCTCGCCCTTCTCGAACAGGCCCGTCTCGCATTGGCCGAGTCCTGCCGTGCGATCAGTCACCACGACCGCTACCTGCACTCCTATCTGAGTGCGCTGCGCGCGGGCACGGCGGTGCTGGCCGCCAGAAGCCGGCCGGAGCCGAGCCCGGGCGGCCCGCGCAGCGTGTGGTGGCTGCTCTCCAGCGCCGCGCCGGAGTTCGCCGAGTGGGCGGGCTTCTTCGAATCCTGCGCGGCCCGACACGCGGCCGTGCAGGCCGGCGTCCTGCGCGCCGTGTCGGTCCGGGATGCCGACGACCTCGAACGCCAGGTGCATCAGTTCACGGCGCTGGCCGAGTCGGCGGTGTGGGGAGGCGGGCGATGAGGCGCGTGACGGCGATCGACTACGAGCGGTTCCTCGACGTCCTGTCCATCGACGGCGAACGGCTCGCCTCCTGTGTGGGCAGCGCGCCCGGCGACAGTCCGGTGCCGGGCTGCCCCGGCCTGACCCTGGCCGAGACGGCGCGGCGGCTCGGCGACGTCTACCGGTCCACCGCGGACTGGACCCGCTCGCCGGGCGGGACCCCCGTCCCGGCCCGCGAGGTGCACCTTCCCCGGCAGGGCGACGATCGGCCGCTCGCGGAGTATCTGCGGACCGGGCTCGCCGAGGTGGCGGGGGAACTGTCCGCGCACCGGCCCGAGGAGCGCTGCCCGACGTGGTGGCCCGCCGACGGCAGCTTCGGCTTCTGGGCGCGGCGTCTCACCCACGAGACGATCGTGCACCGGGTCGACGTGCAGGCCGCGGCGGGTGTGCGCTGCGACCACGTCGACACCGACATCGCGGTGGACGGCGTCGACGAGGTCCTGACACTGTGGTTCGATCACCGTCTCGGCGAGCTGGCGATCACCGCGTCGCGGCAGGCCACCGTGGCGGTACGGACGGGCGGCCGGGTCTGGCTGACGCACGCGGGCGCCACCGGTACGACGGTGCGGGCCCTGCCGCCGGACGCGACGCCGAAGGTCGACGCGACGGTCTCGGGCGACCCCTTCCACGTCTACCTCTGGCTCTGGGGCAGGCTGCCGGACTGGGCGGTCACCATGGACGGCGACGCCGACGCGCTCGCCCAGCTCTGGGTGTTGTTGAACGTGGCCACCCGGTGAAAAGACGGCCCGGCGGCGGTGGTTCCAGCCTGCCGCCGCCGGGCCGTGCGCCGATAGGCGCGGGTGCTGGGTCTTGGGCGCCGGGGGCCGGGTCTTCGGTCCTGAGTCCTGGCTCTTCGGTCCTGAGTCCTGGGTCTGCGGTCCTGGGTCCTGGGGCGTAGGCGGGGCGTGGCTCGGCCGGGCGGCCCGAGCCGCCGTGTCTGCGATGCGGTGCTGCCGAGCGGATCGCCTGCGGCCGACGTCGCCCGCCGCGTCCCCGTTCAGACGGTGGGTGGCAAGGTCCTTCCGCGCGGATGCGGGGTCCTAGGCGGGATTGAGACGGGCCGGCGTCGACGCTCGTGTTGTCGTGGTCGGTGCTGCGCTGGAGCGCCGGTGCCACGTCAACCGGCAGATGGCGACCACGATCTGTGACCGCGATCCGCACCGGTATTTCAGGGCCGGTGCCACCCGTCGGCGACGTCCTCGCGGGGCGGCAGGCGGCGTTGCGATCCGCACCGGCCCCGGAGGCCGGTGCCACATCTGCCTCGCCGCTGCGGTTCCGTCAGGTATGGAAGGCGTGCCTGCTCGGCCCGATGATGGGTGACTTGACGAACGCAACGGCACTCCACTCGCGGTCGGCCAGAGCCAGAGTGCCGGTCGGCGGCGGGGTTCACGCGGCCGGAGTGTGGCGGCGTGCGGACCAGGTCGCGATCGACCGCTTGTATCCCTCGGGCATGCGCAGAGCCTCGACTGCATCGACAGGCACGAGGGCGATCTCCGCGTGTTCATGGGAGAGGACCGGTTCGGCTTCGGTGTCTGGATAACAGCCGTAGGTCACGATCAGGACGGTCTTTCGCGCCACGGTGATGTGGTACGGCCAGGCATCGAGGATCGGTCCCGTCCTCACCGGCCACGATGTCTCTTCGATGATTTCCCGTGTTACGCACTCTTCCGGGGTCTCGCCAAGCTCCAGGCGTCCGCCGGGAAGCTCCCACTCCTCCCTGTCGTTGCGCAACAGGAGCACGGCGCCGTCGCGGATGACGACACCTTTGATCGAGACGGGGTACATGCCGGTCGTCGTCATCGGATCTCCACTGTGCGCGTAGTCGCCATCGCGCGGTTGACAGATCAACAGAGTGTCGCTGGACATCGTGTGAAGCCGGCGGTGAGCTGCGCGTGGAGGTGCCGCATCACATGACCAGTCAGCGCACCTCGCGTCGAGGCAACCGATGCCGGCGATGTCGCGACCTGCCTCGCGTCGGACGATGCGGTTCTCCTCACCGGCTTGCACGACCGCCGCACCGTCATCGCTGCGGTACCCCGCCCTCGGTCGCGTCGAGACAGCGACGTCGACGGCGTCACCGTGATCACCTGCCGGCCACGAGATCGATCAACTTACTCACCTTGTCGTTGCGGTCCTCACCGGCCCCGGAAGGCCGGTGCCACCCCAGGTAGAGGTCGAACCACTCGGCCTCGACACCGCTGTTGCGATCCTCACCGGCCCCGGAAGGCCGGTGCCACCCGTTTCGGGGTGGTCCCGCCGCAACCCTCTACAGTGTTGCGATCCTCACCGGCCCCGGAAGGCCGGTGCCACAGATCGGTCGGGCCGCGTTGGGGGACTGCCGAAAGGCGTTGCGATCCTCACCGGCCCTGGAAGGCCGGTGCCACCCTGGCTGTGCAGGGACGATCCTTTCTCGTGCACCGCGATGTTATCGGACGGTGATCGACGCACCCGGTGATCGGTTCGGAGTGGTCCGGCGTGTCGCCCGACGCCTGCCTTTCCGAACCGCCTGCGGCGGATCGCGGTGCTCGTCGGGCCGGGCCGATCGGTTCGCGCGCTCGCGTGTCGGCGTCCCGCCTGCGCGCGTGGTGTCCGGCGACTCGACTCCGGCAGGCGGTGCTCGCCGTCCGGAACGGTCGGGTCGCCGGGCGGCCTGCTGTCCATCCGTGGTCCTGCTCGGGTCGTGGGGCTCCGGTGGCCGGGTTCGGCGGTCGAGTACTCGTCGAACTCAACGCGACGACCTCGGGCAGGGCGGACTCGACGTCGTGCTCTGATCGGCACACCCCGGCCCGGTACACCCGGCCCGCCGCATCCCGACACGGCCCCGTCCACCGGTCAGCCGCGCAGTCGCAGGCCTTTCGGC
Source organism: Actinoalloteichus hoggarensis (assembly GCF_002234535.1). Taxonomy (NCBI): domain Bacteria; kingdom Bacillati; phylum Actinomycetota; class Actinomycetes; order Pseudonocardiales; family Pseudonocardiaceae; genus Actinoalloteichus; species Actinoalloteichus hoggarensis. The sequence goes on along the minus strand of NZ_CP022521.1, from coordinate 5,320,698 downwards.
GTGGCGCGGAAACCGGCCGCCTGGAGCACCGAGGCCAGTCGCGAGCCCAACGCCTGCTCACCGTCGGCCCGCGACACCACGAGGGGCTCGCTCCGGCCGGTCCGTACGACGTCGACCAGGGCCGCCGTCGCCGACCGCAGCGCGCTCTCGTCCTCGGTGAAGGAGAGCAGCGACTTCCCGCCACGCTCCACGTAGAGCACCGGCTCCCCGTCGACGAGCGAGACCAGGGCACCCGCCTTACGACCCGGTCGATGGCCCCCCGCGCCGATCGAGACGGGCCAGGGCAGTGCCGCGCCGTAGGGCTGGGCCGGGTCGGCGGCGGCCAGCACCACGGCGGCGGGCGGGGCGTCGAGGCGGCCCGCCTCCCGGGACCAGGCGCGCAGCCCGTCCACGGCTCCCGGCACCGCGAACTGGGCGCCGCCCGCGCCCCGCAGGAGCAGCCCCCGCCTGCACCGGCCGGACTCCTCCATGGCCCGCAGCACCCGATACACCCCCGCGAAGCCGCCCGGCACCCGCTCGCCCTCCACCGCACCCCTGGTGAGCACGCCGTGCCGGGCCAGCAGTGCCTCGGCCTGTGCGTGGGCCCGCCGGGTCGGGTCGGTCTCCCGCAGCGGGACCAGCGACCAGCGGCCCGCGACGGTCGGCGGTCCGCTCGCGGCAGGCGACGGTCTGCCTCGGCCGCCGATGCGCAGCGCCGCGCGGCGGCCCCGAGGCGCCTGCCTGCGCGGTCGATGCGTCGCCGAGCCGCCGCCGAGCAGGGCGCGCAGCGGGGCGAGGGTGTCGTTGGTGACGAGTCCGGCCCACACGAGCTGCCACAACGCGGCCACCAGATCCGCCTCGGACTGCCTCGGCTCCGCGCGCTCCGCCGACCAGGCGGCGATCCGGTCGACGATCCCCCGGAAGAACAGCCCGCCGGAGGCCAGGGCGGTGAGCAGCGCCCGGTGCAGCTCCGTGTCGAGCGCCGGATCGTCGGCCGACGGCGGCGGAAGGATCAGCTCGGCGAGGTCCGCGGGGGCCAGTGCCACCCAGCCGTCGCCCGCGCCCAACGGTCCGCATCCGCACCACACGACCTCGCCCGCGGCGGTCAACTCGTCGAGCGCGGCGGGTTGATAGCCCGGCAGCCGGGCGCCCAGGATCATCGACTCCACCGCGCTCGCGGGCATCGGCGTCCCCGCGAGCTGTTCGATCACCGCCGACACCTCGTCGGGACCCGCCGCGGCGACCCCGGACCGGAGTCCGAAATCCGCGCGACCGCCGGCGGCGTGCTCCGCCACACCCCCTCGATGTGCCCGCACCTCGCCCGTGTCGCCTCCCGGCCCCGTGTCGTCCCGAACCCCGGCACCCCGACCCCCGTCGCCCCCAGCCCCCATACCGCCCCGGTCACCGGCGCCGTCCCGCCTCTCGTCATCGTCCGGACTGTTCGGATCACCCGCTCCCGCCCGCGTGCCGTCCGCCGCCTCGATCGGGACGGCGGGGGCCTGCGGGGCGGGCAGCACGCCGTGCCAGTCGGGAAGGAACCGACCCAGCGCGGCGGGCTCCACGGGCTCGACCTGAGCGCGCAGCCGGGCCAGCGAGCCGCGGCGCAGTCGGCGCAGCACCTCGGCGTCGCAGTACTCCGTCGGCGTGCCGAGGCCGCCGGGCAGCACGCTCTGGGCCTCGACCGGTCGCAGCTCGCCGCGCACCAGCCGTCCGCCCGCGCACAGCCGATCCAGCCGCTCGGTCACCGGCCCGACGCCGAGCCCGAAGCGGGTCGCCGCCTCGTCCGCGCGGAACGGCCCGCGACCTCGGGCGTACCGGATCAGGAGATCGCCCAGCGCGTCGGAGACCGGCTCCAGCAGCGCGGCGGGCAGCCCGCCGGGCAGCTCCGTGCCGAGCGCGTCCCGATACCGGGCCGCGTCCTCCACCGCGATCCAGCGCGGCTCGCCCGCCACGACCACCGGCACCGCGCGCCCGGCCGTCACCAGCTCGGCCGCCCACTCGGCCAGGCCGCCCCTGGCCGCCAGCTCCGCTCGACTGAGATCGCCGAGGAAGCGCAGCAGGTCGGCGACGCCCTCCGCGTCGGAGACGTGCTGCTCCGGGTCGGTGCGCTGCAAGGCCGCCTCGACCTCGGCGAGCACGGCCACGTCGAGAAGGTCGCGCACGGCCTCGGAACCCAGCAGCTCGCCGAGCAGCGTCGCGTCCAGTGTCAGGCCCGCCGCCCGGCGTTCGGCCAGCGGGACGTCCTCGCCGTAGAGGAACATCGCCACATAGCCGACGAGCAGGGCCCGCGCGAAGGGCGACGGCGTCGACGTCTGGACCTCCACGACCTCGATCCGCCGCGCCGAGGCGTCGCGGAGCACGGTGATCAGACCGGGCAGGTCGTAGACGTCGCGCAGGCACTCGCGCATCGTCTCCAGCATCACCGGGAACCGTTCGTAGCGGGCCGCCACCGCCAACAGCTGCGCGGACCGCTGCCGCTGCCGCCACAGCGGACTGCGCCGCCGGGGGTCCCAGCGCGGCAGCAGCAGCGACCGGGCCGCGCACTCCCGGAAGCGGGCGGCGAACAGGGCCGACGAGCCGACCTCCTGCGCGACCAGCCGTTCCACCTCGTCCGGGTCGAACAGGACGTCCTCGGCGGCGACCGTGTGCTCGCCGTGCTCCTCGGCGAGTTCTGCGGGCAGCCGCAGGACGATGCCGTCGTCGGAGTGCACGATCTGTGGATCGACGCCGAGCCGGTCGCGCAGCCGGGCGGCGATCAACAGCGCCCACGGCGCGTTGACCCGGTCGCCGAACGGGGAGTGCACGACCCACTGCCAGTCGCCCACCTCGTCGCGGAACCGTTCGAGCAGCACCGTGCGGTCGTCGGGCACCCGACCGGTGGCCGCGCGCTGATCGGCGAGGTAGGCGAGCAGGTTGTCGCAGGCCCACACGTCGAGGCCCGCCGTCTCGGCTCGGCGACGCGCCGAGGCCGGGTCGGCGGCCACGATCTCCCGGACGAAGCCGCCGAGCGCGACGCCCAGCTCCAGCGGCCTGCCCGGTGCGTCGCCCTTCCAGAACGGCATCCGGGCGGGCACACCCGGCGCCGGAGTCACGATGACCCGGTCGTGGGTGATCTCCTGCACCCGCCACGACGTGGTGCCCAGCAGGAAGGTGTCGCCCACCCGCGACTCGTAGACCATCTCCTCGTCCAGCTCGCCCACGCGTGTGCCCGGCTCCCCCTCGCCGCCGGGGGTGGTGACGGTGAACAGCCCCCGATCCGGGATGGTGCCGCCGGACGTCACCGCGAGCCGTTGCGCCCCCGGCCGGGCATGCAGGACGTCCGCCGTCCGATCCCAGACGATGCGTGCGCGCAGCTCGCCGAACTCCTCGCTGGGATACCGCCCGGCCAGCATGTCCAGGACGGCGTGCAGCGCCGAGTCGGGCAGGTCGGTGAACGGCGCGGCCCGCCGCACCAGCGTCGCGAGCGCGTCCACCGGCCACGGCTCCATGGCGGCCATCGCGACGACGTGCTGGGCCAGGACGTCCAGCGGATTGCGGGGGAAGCGGACCTCCTCGATGGCGCCGCCGCGCATCCGTTCGGCGACGACCGCGCAGGACACGAGATCGCCTCGGAACTTCGGCAGCACCACGCCGGTGGACACCGCGTCGACGTGATGCCCGGCCCGGCCGACCCGCTGGAGGCCCGCCGCCACGCTCGGCGGCGCCTCCACCTGCACCACGAGGTCCACGGCGCCCATGTCGATGCCCAGTTCCAAGGAGGACGTCGCCACCACGCACGGCAGCAGTCCCGCCTTCAGCTCCTCCTCGACCTCGGTGCGCTGCGCGCGTGCCATCGAGCCGTGGTGAGCCTTGGCGATCACCGGCGGGGCGCCTGCGGCGACTCCCGACTGTCCGACGGCCTCCGCCGGGAATCGGGCCGCGCCCGCGAGCGGACCGGACTCCCGCGGCGCGGCTCCCACCGTCCCGCCGAGGCCGGTGTGCTGGTCGGCGGTGGCGGCCTCGCCCGTCTCCGCTGCCCGGTTCGAGGCAGGCACGCCGCCCCTGCCTGCCGAGTGCCCGTCGTCGGCCGCCCCGGCCGTCCGGCTGTCGGCCTCGTCGGCGCGGGCGGAGTCCCTTCGGTGCAGCGGGTCGGGTCCCGGAGCGGCGGCCTCGGCGTCCTTGTCCGCCTCGCCGGCGACGGTGTCGGACTCGGCGGCCTGCATCTCGTCCAGGTCCACCGGTTCGACGTCGGTGCGCAAACCGTCGACGCCGGCGGCGGGGACACCCGGCCGTCCGGCGGAGGCGGTGTCGGGCAGGGCGCCCGCCTGCCCGTGCCACTCGGCCGCGGCCTCCTCCGCGACCAGCTCGTTCAACCGCGCGGTGAGACGTTCGGCGAGGCGCCGCGAGTTGACGAAGACGATGGTGGACCGATGCGCGCGGACCAGGTCGAGCACCCGCCGCTCCACCGCGGGCCAGATCGAGGCGCTGGGCACCGCCTCGGGCTCCGGTGTCTCCGGTGGCCGGGCCGTGCCGCTCCCGTCCGAGACCGTCGATCCGGCCGGCTGGATCGACGCCGGATCGACGGCGGACGCCGCCTCCGCCTGCCCCGCGCCCGCCGCGTCACCGCGCCGCCGACTCCCCGACGGCGGGGCGGGAGCCTGCTGTTCGTCGAGCCGAGACATGTCGGCAACCGGGACCTCGACCCGGACCGCCACCTCCTTCGGGTGGGCGGGCCGCACCACCGCCACCTCCGTCCCGGCGGCCAGGAACGTGGTGATCTCCTCCACCGGTCGGACCGTCGCCGACAGCCCGATCCGCTGGGCGGGCTTCGGCAGCAGGGCGTCGAGCCGCTCCAACGACAAGGCCAGATGTGCGCCGCGCTTGCCGCCCGCCACCGCATGCACCTCGTCGACGATCACCGTCTCCACACCGCGCAGCGATTCCCGCGCCGCCGAGGTCACCAGGAGGAACAGCGACTCCGGTGTCGTCACCAGCACGTCGGGCGGGGTCCGGTTGAAGCCGCGACGGGCGGCCGAGTCGGTGTCCCCGGTCCGCATCCCGACCGTGATGTCGGGGGCAGGCAGTCCGAGACGGGTGGCGGAGCGTCCGATTCCGGCCAACGGGCCCCGTAGATTGCGTTCCACGTCGACCGCCAGGGCCTTCATGGGCGAGACGTAGAGCACCCGACAGCGAGCCCGAGGGTCGGCGGGCGGTCCGACGACGGCGAGTCGGTCCAGCGCCCAGAGGAAGGCGGCGAGGGTCTTGCCCGCCCCGGTCGGCGCGATCACCAGCGCATGTCCGCCCCGTGCCGCCGCCCGCCAGGCGCCGGTCTGAGCAGCGGTCGGCGCGGGGAAGGCGGCGGCGAACCAGTCCCGAGTGGCGGGGGAGAACAGCTCGAGGCCACGCTGCGCGTCGCCGTCGGCTGTGGGGACGACGACTCGGCCTGGGCTCATCCGACCATCCTCGCCCAGCACACCGACGACTTCGACTCGATGCGTCTCGCGAGGTCTCCAGACGATCGCGGTTCTCCCCGAAACCGCCGACCGGGTGGGGACGGCGTGGCACCATCTCCTCGGGGTCCCCCGCATCACCTGTGGTCGGCGTCCGACCGCGGCGGCGGCTCGCGCTCGGCGATGACGAGCACGGCGTCCCGGCAGCCCCGGCCCTGCCGTCTCGTGACTGCGACGACAGGCCGTCTCGCCGCCGACGGAGACAGCGGGGGCACCGACGAGAGCGTCGAGGAGAAGTGCAGTGCGCGTCCTGTCCGTGGACCTGGGTACGTCGAACACCGTCGCGGTGCTGTCCGCGCACGGCCGAGAGCCTCGCGTCATCGAGGTCGACGGGTCCGCCACCATGCCTTCCGCCGTCTTCGCCGACGAGGACGGCACGCTGGTCGTCGGCCGGGACGCCGAACGTCGAGCCCGACTCGATCCGGCTCGCTTCGAGCCCAATCCGAAGCGGCGGGTAGACGAGGGCTCGCTGCTGCTGGGCACCAGCGTGGTCTCGGTGACCGCCGCCATGTCGGCCGTCCTGCGGCGAGTGGCGGAGGAGACCAGCAGGCAGCTCGGCGGCGGCCGCCCGGACGAGGTCCGGCTGTCCCACCCCGCCCAGTGGGGCGCCACCCGGCGCAACGTGCTGCTGTCCGCCGCCCGACTGGCGGGCCTGGGCGACAACCTGGTGCTCGTGCCGGAGCCGGTCGCGGCCGCCGCCCACTTCGCCTCGTTCCCCGACCGTTCGCTGCCGCCCGGCAGGGCGCTGGCGGTGTACGACCTCGGTGCGGGCACCTTCGACTGCGCGGTGGTCGGCGCGACGCAGGACGGCTTCGTGGTCCTCGCCGAGAACGGGCTGCCCGACCTCGGCGGCCTCGACGTCGATCAGGTGCTTCTGGAGCATGTGGGCCGCCAGGTGTCGCAGCACGACCCGAGCGGCTGGCAGCGGCTGCTTCGCCCGGAGAGCACCGGCGATCGGCGGTCACAGCGCGCGCTGCGAGAGGACGTCCAGGCTGCGAAGGAGACGTTGTCGCGGCATCCGCAGACGGACGTGCCGCTGCCGGAGCCCTTCCAGGACGTGCTTGTCACCCGCTCGGAGCTGGAGGCCTTGATCCGGCCGAGCATGCTGCGCAGCGTCGAACTGCTCAAGACGACCATTCAGGCGGCGGGCATCGCCCCGGAGGCGCTGGCGGGCATCTACCTCGTCGGCGGATCGAGCCGTATCCCGCTGGTCGCGACGCTGATCGCGGAGCACACCAAGGTCGTCGCGACCAGCCTGGACCAGCCGGAGACGGCGGTGGCGCTCGGGGCGCACCACGTCCCGAGGGACGGCGCGACCATGCGCACCGAGGACTTCGACCCGGACCAGTTCATCGCCGCGGCGCCGCAGACCCCGGACGGCGGCGGTTCCGCGCCGGGCACGCCCGCGGAGGGCAGGCCCGTCGGCGGCTTCGCCACACCGCAGCCCGCCTATCCCACGGCCGCGCAGCCCACGTCGTCCGCCTATCCCGGCACCGGGGCACAGCAGGCGCTCACCCCCGCAGGGCAGGGGCACCTCGCGCCGGATCACCACGTGCCGAGCCGTCCGGCCTTCGGACCCGGTGCCCCCGGACCCGGCGGTCCGCACGGCATCCCCGGACCCGGCGGCCCGCACGGCATGGCCGCGAGCGGCCCGCCCGCCTACACCAGCAGCACGGCGTCGGGCGCACCGGCGAAGCGGCGCCGGACGGGTGTCCTGATCTCGGCGATCACCGGTGCGGTCGTCCTCATCGCGGGCGCCGTCGTCGGCGGCATGCTGCTGTTCGGGCAGGAGTCCCTGCCCACCGCCGAGGAATGCGCCTCGGCCGGGGAGGCCGACGAGAACGGCTTCACCGCATGTCTACGGCAGCTCGCGGGCACGGTGCCCGATCGGCACGACTGCGGCCCCGGCGACGCCGAGGCGACCGGCTCAGGCGAGAGCCGCATCGTCACCTGCCAGTTCAGCGACGCCACCGAGAGCTACGCGCTGGCCTACAACCATGCGGACTCGGTGGAGGCGGCGAGCACCACCGCCGAGTCCTGGCTCGCCCACAGCGAGGGCGATCTCGTCGAGGCCCGCTGGGCGGGCAACGGCCTGGAGGGGCGTTATCAGTCCGCGGTGAGCGACGGCCAGGGCATTCTCGTGTTCACCGTGACGGATCGGCCGCTGGTCGGCTTCGTGCTCGCCAACAGCTCCGATGTCGAGGAGTTCACGGCCGACGAGCTGGCCGACTACTTCGAGGCGAGCATCCAGCCGGGGACCTGACCGGCGGTGCCGCGCGTAGCGGTGCCGCGCGTAGCGGAGCCGTGTCCGCGCCGTTGTTCCCGGCGCCGTCGTCAGCCGCGCCGGGGATGACCGCGCCGCCGCTGAGGGTGCATGCCGCTGAGGGTGCCGCTGTTTCGGCGTCGTCAGCGGGCGAGGGTCGTGACCGGCGTGCGAGGCCGGGGCAGCCAGATGAGTGCGCGTGGGACGGTCGCCCCGCCTCCGACGGCGGCTTCCACCGACGGGCGGACGGGCGTCGGTCGGGGCACGCAGGCCGGTCGGCGTCGCAGCCTCGGACCCGTGTCGTTCCAGGCCGGTGTCGTTCCAGATCAGCGCCGTTCCGACGGGATGTCGAAGGCCTCGCACACCGAGCGCCAGACCTGCCGGGGTTCGACGCCCGCCTCCAGGGCCTGGTCGACGGTGCGCCCACCGAGTTCGGAGAACACGTGATCTCTGGCCAGCATCTCGGCTCGGACTCGGCCGAACTCCTGAGCCATCGCGGAGCGGAAGGCGGTGTGTCGCATCCCTACCACCGTAGCCCGCCGCCCACGCCGCGCCGCGGGTGGCCGAGGCCGTCGGACCTGCGTCGCCCGGGAGTCCGCGCCGGGAGGGCGGCGCCTTGACGGGCCGGTGCGGCCACGCGGCATTCCGGAGCGGCGCGGGTGCTCGGCGCCGCCCCGGCTCGATGTCGCATCGGCGAGTGGATCAGCGTCGTCGGTTGCGCCACCACACCGACGCGGTGACGACGAGCGCGGCCGCCAGGCCTGCGACCATGATCAACCTTCCGGTGGTGGAGGAGAGACCGGTCGGGTCCGTCTGCATCAACGCCAGCACGGCATCGACGCTACCCGTCGAGCCGCGGATACGTCGGCTGATCGGCGCCCGCGGACTCGGCGCGTCCCGAAGGAGGCGTCGATCCGGGCCCGCATGAGGCGGGGACGGACGACCCCGTGGACGCGGGCGGGCATCGCGACGGGCAGGCGTCGCGGCGGGCATCCCCGCGGACCTGTCGTACCCCGCGGATCGAGTTCGGCCTGCCCGGCGGCAGGCTGGACGCCGCGCGGACGCCGCCGTGGCCGCCGTGCCGTCGTGGCTGTCGTGGCCGCCGTGCGGGAGAGCGCCACGCCGATCGGGTGCCCCCGGCGGGTGCGGGAAGCGGGACGCGCGGGCTCAGGTGCGGATCGTCGGCCACCGGCGGTGGCGACCGTGTGACCCGCGTCGACTCGACTGCTGCCTGCGCTGCTCCTGAGCAGGCACCGCATCGGCGGCGTGCTCCTCCTCATAGCGGCGATAGGCCTCGCGGCGCGCGGCCTCCGAGCGCTCCCGAGCGTCCTCGGCCACCAGCCTCTCCTGTTCCGGAGTCGCGATGCCCTGCGCCACGGCGTTCTCGGCGTCGGCCAGCGGCCGGATCTCGGCGAGCCGCCTGCGTTCGGCCGTCTCCTCCGCCCGGTGGTCGGCGTGCGGGTCCTCGTGGTGTCGGGCTCGGACGAAGGGGTTGTCCTCGCTCAGTCCGCCGCTCAGCCTGCCGTAGAGACCCAGGAAGAGCAGCAGCATGCCGACCACGAGGCTGAACACCACGTTCCGCATCTCGAAGGCGAGCAGGTTGAACCGGGTCTCCAACAAAGCGAGGTTCACCAGCCCGGACAGCAGGAACGCCACGCCTAGTACGACCGCCGTGGTGGAGGCGACGACACCGCCGATCACGGCCGAGCCGATCAGGATCGCGCCCACGAGCACCGAGATCAGGGAGAGCAGGCCGTTGCTGGACAGGCCGAGGATGCGATCTCCCTCGGTGGAGAAGAAGGTCAGGCGGTTGATGAAGCCGAGCAGTCCGAAGACGATGAGCCCGGCGCCGATCAACCCCGTGCCGATCCGATAGATCTTGTTCAACGGGTGCCCGACCGGCAGATACTGATTCATTCTCATGTTCCGCTCCCTCGCACGGATGGAGGCGGGTCCGGAGGTCCAGTGTGCTCCGGGTCTCCTTCGGTCGCACCCTCTCGGCGACCCGGACGCGACTACGGTGGCGGACGTGATGGATGGGTTGCGTGTTCCGATCGTCGCGGCGCCGATGGCGGGCGGGGTCAGTACGCCGGAACTGGTCGTCGCCGTGGGTGCGGCGGGCGGCCTCGGCTTCCTCGCCACCGGCTATCTCTCACCCGATCGAGTGAAATCTCAGATCGATCGAGTCCGCAGCCTGAGTCGATGCCGGTTCGGTGTCAATCTCTTCGTCCCCGGCGAGCCCGCCGTCGCGGATCTGACGGCGTATCGCGCGCTGGTCGCCGAGCAGGGCCGTCCCCTCGGCGCGTCGCCGGGCGAACCCCGCTGGGAGGACGACGACTACCACGCCAAGCTGGCGCTCCTGCTCGACGACCCGGTGCCGGTCGTCTCCTTCACCTTCGGCCTGCCGAGCGCCCAGGACGTGCGACGCCTACAGCAGGCGGGCAGTCGGGTGGTGGGCACCGTGACCACTCCGGCGGAGGCAGCCGCGGCCGAGTCGGTCGGGGTCGACGCGCTGTGTCTCCAGGGCATCGAGGCAGGCGGCCATCGAGCCGTCTTCACCGATGACGGGCATACCGAGGCCGGTGGCCCCGCACATCCGCTGCTCGATCTGATCCGGCTCGTCCGGGGTCAGAGCGCCCTCCCGTTGATCGCGGCGGGGGGCCTGACCGACGGCCGAGACCTCGCCGCGGCGCTCGCGGCCGGGGCTCAGGCGGGCCAGTTCGGCACGGCGTTGCTGCGCACCCCGGAGGCAGGCACCCGGCCCGCACACCGTCTAGCGCTCACCCAGCGGCGGAAGACCGCGCTCACCAGGGCGTTCACCGGCAGGCCCGCGCGGGGGCTGGTCAACGAGATGATGCTCGCGTTGACCGATCAGGCGCCCGCCGCCTACCCGGAGGTCCACCACCTCACCGCCCCGGTGCGCGCGGCGGCAGGCGCCGCCGAGGACCCGGAACGGATGTCCGCCTGGGCGGGCCTCGGCGCGGACACGACCAGCGACCGCCCCGCCGCCGAACTCGTGACGGCCTGGGACGCGGAGGCCCGCTGAACAGGCTTCGCCTCCTCGGCCGCTTCCTCTGGCGCAGGCCCTCGGTGGGGGTGCTCGCGGATGCGGAGACGACGCGGTCACCGCGACATGGGGCCCGTGCAGGCAAGGAACGCCGGGCCAGGGCATGGATGAGCCTCGACTGGTGGACACGCCTCGGCTTGTGGATGCGGCGCGGTTGGTGGACGCGGCCCGATCTGCGGACGCGGTCCGATCTGCGGACACGGCCCGCCCGGCGGACACGGCCAGAGCGATGAGTGCGGTGAGCAGGTAGAAGGTCATGGCACGACTATCGAACATGTGTTCTATGTCTGCAAGATATCGATCGAGTGGAAGTCCGCACCGCCGACCAGCCGCTTCTCGGGGCGCGGGCCCGATCGTCCGCCATGGGGGACGCCGCGAGACGCCGCGAGACGCCGCGAGACGCCGCGAGACGCCGCGAGACGCCACGTCGGCGACGGAGGGTGCCGGAGTCGACGTCGACCCGTTCCCGGATCGCGACGCGCGCCGCGCTGATCCGGCCAGGTCACCTCGGCGGGCGCCCGTGTATCGGTCGCCCTGCCGTCCGGGCAGGCCCCGGCGTCCGGGTCCGCCGGGAACGGGGCGATGGTCACACGAAAAGCCCTGTACAGCCAGGACGCGGACTCTTTAGCGTTGCCGCTCATGGGCACAGTGCACTCGGTCAACCTCGCCGTGGTCCGGACCGGCGACTGGACGGGCCGGCTGGGTCGTACGGGCATCGACAAGCGCCCGGCGCCGGGACGAGTGCACGTCTCCGTCGGCGGCGTCACGGGCGACACGGTCGTGGACACCGCCAACCACGGCGCGGTGTGCCAGGCCGTGTACGCCTTCGGGATCGAGGACCTCGCCCACTGGTCCTCGGTGCTCGGCCGCGAGCTGGTTCCGGGCAACGCGGGCGAGAACCTGAGCGTCGGGGGGACGGACGTCAACGACCTCGTCATCGGCCAGCGGTTACGGGTGGGCGAGACGGTCCTGCGTGTCACCGGCCCCCGGATCCCCTGCCGGGTCTTCGCAGGCTTCTGGTCGGCGACGGGCTTCGTCAAGCGCTTCACCGAGCACGGCAGACCGGGCGCCTACTTCGCGGTGGAGGAACCCGGCGAAGTGTGGGCCGGGGCGTCGATCGAGGCTCTGAGCACGCCCGACCACGGTGTGACGGTGGCCGAGGTGTTCGGCGTCCTTCGCGGCCGACGGCGGGAACTGGACGCCCACGTCGCTCAGGCACTCGACGACCTCCCCGCGGCCTGGGCCGAGGACGCCCGCGGCCGTATGGCCCTGGCCACCCGCTGACGGGCGGTACGCGCGTTCCGGACGCCGATGTGTCGAATTCCTGCTGCTCCGGGGCGACTCGATCATCTCCAGGCGAGCGTCCACCACGGGCCCGCCGGGCGAATGCGCAGTGCCGCGGAGTCGGCCGGGTGAGCCCGCGACGCGGGCTGATGCGCCTGGGGGCTCAGCGCTCGGCCGATGCGGCAGGCGATGTCAGCTCAGCGGCAGGGCGACGCCGAGGACGAGCGCTCGGCGGCGATTCACCGTCTGGAACGGGCCGGTGAGCACCCGGAAGCCGCGGCGACGGTAGAACTCGCGGGCGCGGCGGTTGGTCACGTCGGCCTGCAGCACCAGCCGGTCCTGCTCGATCCGTTCGCCCAGCGACCTGAGCAGCATCGTGCCGACTCCCGTGCCGTGGAACTCGGGCTCCACGTGCAGCTCCGCGACCTCGAAGGAGCCGGTCAGCCACGCTGCATGTCCGGTGGCGGCCAGGGCGGGGCGCACCAGCGCGGCCCAGAGAGGTCGCGCCCCGCACGGCCAGCCGACGAGGGCCCCGACCAGCCGATCCCGCTGATACGCCCCGAGCGCGACAAGATCCGGCACCGGTTCGAGTCCGGCGAGATGGCCTGCCGCCCGGTCTGCCCCCGGCTGTCCCACGGCTGCCTGCGCGCGCCGGGCCAGGTCGATGACCGCGGGCGCGGTCTCGCCCAGTCGGACGGCCTCGATGCGCGCCGGACTCATCTCGTGAACACGATCTTGCCCGTCGTCTCCCCGTCCAGCATCGCCCGGAAACCGTCCGTGGCCTGCTCCAACGGCAGGGTCAGCCCGATCTGCGGCCGGATGTCGTGCAGTCGCAGGAACGACACGAGATCGACCAGCTCCTGCCGGGTGCCCATCGTCGAGCCGAGCACGCGGAGCTGAAGGAAGAAGACCCGTTGGAGGTCGGCGCTCGGGTCAGGCCCCGAGGTGGCGCCCGCGACGACCACGGTGCCGCCCGGTTTGAGCGACTTCAGCGAGTGGGACCAGGTGGCCTTGCCGACGGTCTCGAACACCGCGTCCACCCGTTCGGGGAGGCGGGCCCCCGCCTCGAAGGTCGCGTGGGCGCCGAGGCCGGTCGCCAGGGCCCGCTTCTCCTCGGTGCGACCCGTCACCCAGACACGCGCGCCCGCCGCGCTCGCGAGCTGGATCAGCGCCGTGGACACGCCGCCGGAGGCACCTTGCACGAGCACCGTCTGACCCGGCCGGACCCCGGCCTGCACGAAGAGCATCCGGTAGGCGGTGAGCCAGGCGGTGCCCAGCGTCGCCGCCACGGCGAACGACAGCTCCGGCGGCTTCGGGATCACGTTGCCCGCCGGCACGACCACCGAGTCGGCGAACGTCCCCTGGTGGCGCTCGGTGAGCAGGGTCCGTCGCGGGTCCAGCGTCTCGTCGCCTCGCCAGCCCGGCGCGTTGATCACCGGATGGATCAGCACCTCGGTCCCGTCGGCCAGCACGCCCGCGCCGTCGCAGCCCAGGATCATCGGGAACGACTCGGCCGCGATGCCCACGCCGCGCAGCGTCCAGACGTCGTGCATGTTCAGGCTGGCCGCCCGCACATCGACCCGCACCCAACCCTCGGGCACCGACGGCTCAGGCCGTTCGCCGATGGTCAGTCCCGCCATCGGGTCGTCGGCATGGGGTGCACTGGCGTATACGGCGAACATGCCTCGAACCTACCGCGTAGGCTCCGAGGCGTGGTGTCGTCAGTGACCGGGTGGTGGGACGGGGTCGAGCTGTGGCTCGTCCAGTCGCCGTTCGTCCTCCAGTTCGTGTTGGTCCTGGTGATCCTGGCCCCGCTGTGCTGGCTGGCCGCGTTCCTGATCGACCGGGGCGTGGACCGCTTCTTCGCGTTCTTCGCCCGGCGCAGCGGCCGGACGCCACAACCCGACGACGTCCGCGAAGCGGTGGACACGGGAGTCCGACGCGCCACGGGAGGCTCGGCATGAACTCTCCTCGTCGCATCACGTTCGTCCTGCTCGGACTGATCCTGCTGGTCCTCGTGGCCTGGCTCGCGCAGCGATGAGCTGGGAACCGGTCGTCGAGGCGATCGAGCAGGCGCAGGCCGCCGGGGCGTGGGCCCATGTCCTGGACGGTCGGGAGCTCGCCGACTCCACAGAGGTCATCGACGCGATCGCGCGCCTGCTCGCCTTCCCCGAGACCTTCGGCCGCAATCTCGACGCGCTCTACGACTGCCTGACCGATCTGTCCTGGCTGGACGAAGGGGAGCATCGACTCGTCTGGGTCGACCCGGCGAGCCTCGCCGACCGCGCTCCGGCGGACTTCTCCCGCGTCCGACGCGCGGTGCTCGACGCCGCCGAACGGGGCGAGTCGGGTGGCCGGCGGCTGTCCGTCGTCTTCGTCGAGGTCTGAGCCGGGTCCCGTCCAGGCCGGCCCCCGCGGCACCCGGCTCGTCGTTCCCGCCTGCCGTGCCCGTCGGCCCGCAGGTCTGGGGTGGACCCGCCGACCCACGGTCCGCGTCCGCGTTCGCCGCTCGCCGTCGCCGGGCACCGAGCGGTGAGCACCGCCACGGCGGCTCGGCCGGGCGGACGGGGCCGTGCCGGGTCGCCTGCGCACCCGGCGGGTCCGGATGCGAGTCGCCCGACCCGCTGCGGCGCGGCGCCCGCGCGGCGGATCACGGGCGCCTGAGGCGGAGGAAGTCCTGGGTGCAGTCGATCGTGTAGGACCCGTCGGCGGCGATGAAGTGCTCCTGCACGTACTGCGACACCGCGGCGCGGTCGGGATGCGCGGCCGCGGGCGTGATGCCGAGGATGAACTCGGCAACCGACGTCGCCGTCCCCAGATCCGGCGCCCGCACCCGTGCCGGGCTCGTCTCCACCCGGACGACCCACCGCCCGCCCGCGTCGCCGGTGATGAACTCCTCGGCGGCGGAGGTGAGATCGAAGCGGTGTCCGGTCAGCCTGCGCACCATCCCCATGGCGCCGCTGTCGGGGTTCTGCAGCACGACGATCAGTTCGCCGCGCCGAGAGATCCACGACGCGAGCCTGGCCAGCACGGCAGGCCATTCCGGCCGAGGGATGTAGTAGAGGACGTGCGAGTTGAGCACCAGGTCGCCCGGGGTGTCCGGCGTGGTCTCCAGGATTCGGCTCGGCAGCACCGTCGCGGTCGGACAGACCGTCTGCAGGCGGTCTCGCAGCACGGCGTTGGGCTCGATGGCGATCGTTCGTCGGAACGAGCCGCTCAGCCATGCGGTGGTGCCGCCCTCGCCCGCACCCGCGTCGATCAGCACGTCCCTGCGCGGCAGGTCGGCGACGATCGACTCGAGATGAGCCCACATCCTGCGCTTCTGGTCGGTGTGCGCGAGGAAGGCGGCGAACGCCCGCTCGTAGGCCGGGTCGTTCGGATCGGCGGCTCCGGACGGCCCGGCCGTCGCCCCCGGTTCCGATGGGACGACGATCTCGGCAGGCTCCGGCTGCTCCCGCTGCTGGCGCATCGCCACCACTCCACCCTCCGTCATCGACTCGACACCCAGTGTAGGAGTTCCCGTCGAATCGGCGGCTCGACAGACCGGGGGCGCCTGCCGCGTCTCCCCGTCGGGACCGGCGATCAGACACGAAGGGATGCCGTCCGACTCGGGCGGGGCCGTCCGATGGGGATCGAAGCGGGCATGTCCCCGGTGCGGGCGTCGCCGAGTCCGCTGCTCACGCGGGGGAGTACGCGTCACAGCTGCTCCACCGCCGTGACGCCGAGCCGAGCCGCTGCTCACGCGTGCGGGGTGCGCCGGTCCCGCCGTGGCGGACCTGGCGGCGGTTGCTCCGTCCGCTCACGCAGTGCGCCTCAGGACGGTCGCGGCGTCCCGCTCGGAATCGGGTCCCCTTCGTGCCCGCCTGTTCGGCTGCCGCCGCCGGTCCCGCCGATGTCGGCTGTCGGCGTGCCAGGGCGACGGCGCCGACGCGATCCACGCCGGGCGCACTCGCGCACGGCCGGCCTGCTGGTCGACGGTGGTCCGGCGGGCTGAGCCTCCGCGCGGGCGGGCGGCGCGCTTCGTCGGCGTGGACGAGGTGGATCGGGCGGCGAGCCCTCACGCGGGCGGGCGGCGTGTCGGCAGGCCGATCGCGGGAGATGCGTGCCGAGCATGCGTGCCGAGCGCCCCGCGCGGGCCGACGGCGAGGACACGCCCGCACGCCGTGCGGATGCGGCCTCGTCCTGTGCGCCTTCAGCACGCCCGCCGGCTCGAAGCGCTGCCGCCGGTGGGGATGAGATCGTCGATGACCCGGCTTTCCTCTGTCGAGCTGTGCGCGGGCTCGTCCGGCGGGCAGACGGCGTCAGGGTGCCGGACCCGGAATCGGCCGGGGAGACGGCCCGGCGCGGACCCGGCCGAGGCCGAGCCCGCGGCCACCGCGTCCTCAGCGCGTCTCGTCCGGCCCGCGCTCAGGGTCCGCGGCCTGCTCCGGTCGCTCGGCGGGCGCGGCCCAGGAGGGCGGACGCTTCTCGGCGAAGGCCCGCATGCCCTCCTGCCCTTCCTCACTCGCGAAGTGACGTGCGGAGAGCGCCAGCATGTCGGCGAACTCCTCCGAGAGTCGCGGCGATCGGGGCCTGCGCAGCATCGCCTTGGTCGCGGCCAACGCCGTCGGCGCGCCCTTGGCCAGCATGCGTGTCATCCGATCGACCTCGGCGTCGAGGTCCTCGGCTCGCACGGCCGAGTTGATCAGCCCGATGTGGACGGCGCGGGCGGCGTCGAAGGTCTCGCCCGTGAGGAACAGCTCGTGGGCCGCGCTGGCGGCCAACCGGGGCAGCACGGTCACCGAGATGACGGCGGGCACCACGCCGAGGCGTACCTCGGAGAACGCGAAGGTCGCCGTGTCGGCGGCCACCGCGATGTCGGCCGCGGCCACGAGGCCGACCCCGCCCGCCCGCGCGGGTCCGGCGAGGCGGGCGACGACCGGCGTGGGGCTGGTCCAGATCAGCTCCAGCAGCTCGGGGAACTCGTTCACCCCCTGCTCCGAGGCACCCGCGCCCCGGGACTCCCGCAGGTCCATCCCGGAACAGAAGACCGGCCCGGTGTGGTCGAGCACGATGACGCGCACCGACTCGTCGGCGATGTCGGCGACGAGCAGCTCGCGCAGTTCGTGGCGCAGCCGGGCGGACAGGGCGTTGCGATTGTGCGGGGAGTCCAGCGTGATCGTCGCCGTGCCGTCCGCGACGCGATGCCGCACGAGATTCTCGGTCATCCGGCGACCCTAGGCGACGATCAGCCGATTCCGGCAGGGTCGGTCGCAGCCTTGCGCCCGCGGCGAACGGGCATGCTGCGCGTGCGTTCGGGGTGCCCGGCCTCGCTGCCGGTGGGCCGCGACGGTCCGCGGCCGGGCTCGGCCGAATCGCTGGTCACCACGGGGCCAGATTCTGACGCACCCGGACTGCCCTCTGCCGTGCCTGGCCGCCTCTCCCGTGCCCGGGCGTGGCGCGGCCCCGTCGGCTGCCCTGGGGCATACGCGCTCCCATGCGGGATCGCCGGTGCGGCCGAGCCCGTGGCCCGCGCCGAGGCGGCGTCCACGTCATCGGGCCGATGGAGGCGGGCCGGGGT
The DNA here is from genome assembly GCF_002234535.1 of Actinoalloteichus hoggarensis. Lineage (NCBI taxonomy): Bacteria > Bacillati > Actinomycetota > Actinomycetes > Pseudonocardiales > Pseudonocardiaceae > Actinoalloteichus > Actinoalloteichus hoggarensis. The sequence goes on along the minus strand of NZ_CP022521.1, from coordinate 5,303,056 downwards.
CGCCGCGCCCGCGTCACGGCATCGGCGTGCGGGACTCGGGTGCCCGGCTCCGACGTCAGGCCAGACGTCAGTTCAGCGCGGCTGCCGCCGCCGTGTATCGGGCGAGGACCAGCTCGACCAGCTCCGGTGCCGCGCCCATCGGCTCGGCGAGCACGGCCGTCGGTTCCTCGGCGCGCACGCCGTCGATCACCCGGTTCAACAGCAGGCCCGGCGCGAGGAACCACGGGGCGACGGCGATCCGCCGCGCGCCCGCCGCGCGGAGCGTCGCGACGGCCTCGGCAGCGGTCGGGCCCGTCGCCGAGGCGAAGGCGGGGACCACGCCCGCCCAGCCGTGCCGCCGCGCCCAGTCCTCGGCGACCCGGCGTATCAGCGCATTGGACCGCTCGGCCGACGAGCCGGCACCCGCGAGCACGACCCCGACCGAGCTCGTGCCCGGCCGGATGCCCGTCGCCGACAGCCGCCGCAGGACGGTTCGCTCCAGTCGTTCGTCCGGGCCCAGGACGTCGGCGATCGCCACGCGCAGCGACGGTCGCCGCCGTCGCGCCTCGTCGACGGCGGCCGGGACGTCCACTCCGGCGTGGTAGGCATGACCCAGCAGCAGGGGGACCAGCACGGCGCCCGTGTCGATCCCGTCGAGCACCTCGGCCAGCGACGGCGCCGACAGTTCCAGGTAGGCGGGCAGCACCGGCACGTCGGGTCGGGCGCGCCGCACAGCGGCCACGAGCCTGCCGATCGTGTCGGGCGACCGAGGGTCCCGGCTGCCGTGTGCCACGGCCACCAGCGTCGGACTCACCACGTCGATCCTTCCTGCTGCTCCGTCCCCGCCCGACGGCGAACGAGCCCGCCGCCGAGCCCGTGTCGCCGCCACCGTCGCCGTCGACCCCGCTGGACCGCGCTTTCCCCCGGGACGCGCGAGTCAGCCGATCCGGACGTGCTTCCCCCGGTGATCCTCCCGGCCGCCGGTCCGCAGGTCCACCGTGTCCCGATCACATGTCCGGATCACCGCGTCACGCCCCGCGCCCGGGCCGAGGCCGCCGCACCGAAGCCCCCGAACCGAGGCCTCTGGACCGGGGCCGCCTGTCCGACGAGCACCCCGATGCTCGGTGGCACGCCCGCCGATCACACCGCTCCCGACAGACCTCTGGCGAGCAGTATCCGCCGCTCCAACGGTCGGAACACCAGTAGGTCGACGCTCACCCCCACCAGCAGGATCAGCAGGATGGCGGCCAGCACGCCCGGCATGTCGTTGAACGAGCGAGCCTGGTCCAGGGTCTGGCCGAGACCGATGCCCAGCTGTGGTGACGCGGCGATCAGCTCCGCGGCCATCAGTGAACGCCAGGAGAACGCCCAGCCCTGCTTGCAGCCCGCCAGATAACCGGGCAGCGCCGCGGGCAGCAGGATGTGTCGTGCCCCGGAGATCCGCCCCGCGCCCATCGCCTGGCCCGCCCGCGTCAGGATCGGCGGCACCTGGTCGATGCCCGCCACCAGCCCGTTGATCACCGAGGGCACCGAGCCGAGCAGGACGACCGCGTAGATCGTCGTCGGCGTCAGCCCGAACCACAACACGGCGGCGGGGACCCAGGCGACCGAGGGCAGACTCTGGAGGCCGGTGATCAGCGGGCCGACGGCGGCGCGGACCACCCGAACCCTGGCCACCAGCAGTCCCAGCGGGGTCGCCACCGCGACCGCGATCAGAAAGCCCAGGATCGCGCGGTGCAGGGAGGTCCACAGGACCGGAAGCATCTCGCCCGAGCGCACCAGATCCGTGATCTCGGCGCCCACGGCGGCGGGTGCGGGCAGCCGGAACTCCGGCCACAGCGCCAGCGCCCACAACACCTGCCAGACCGCCAGCAGCAGACCCACGGCTACCAGCGGCGGCAGCATCCCGGACAGCAGCCGACGCCAGACGGGGGCGCGGTGCTCCGGCGGGGTGTCGAGCGCGTCGAGACCCGCGCCCACCCGGCCGAGGTCGACCTCCTCGGCGGGCCCGCGGGCCGCCTCGACCGGTCGTCGATCGAGGTCAGGCTCCGGCATGACTGGAGATCACCTCCCGCAGCCGGTCGGTGATCTCCTCGACCAGCGCGGTGCCGCCGTCGGAGGACCACTGCTGCACCACTCGGCCCGGTCGTGAGGACAGCAGCACGACCCGTTGGGCGAGTCGCACCGCCTCCCGCACGTCGTGCGTCACGAACAGCACCGAGGTCCCGGTGGCGTGCCAGACGCGGAGCAGCTCCGCCTGAAGCACGTCGCGGGTGATGGCGTCCAGGGCGCCGAACGGCTCGTCCATCAGCAGCAGCCGATGCGCCGAGTCCGGGCTCGGCCGCGCGGCAGGCCGCGGAGGGTGGAGCGCGGCGGGTGTCGTCGCATCCGCCTCGCCGCTGCCCGAGGCCGCCGCGGCGGGCCGCACCCGACGTCGGGCCACGCCGTCCCGGCGCCCGTCCGCAGGCTCCCGGCGTCGTCCCGCCGCGGCCTCGCCGGCCGGCAGGCCTGCCACGTCGCCCGTCGACGACGCCGCCGCGCGTTCGGTGACCTGTCGGGCGGCGGCGTCCGGGGCGTGCCCGGTGGAGGCCAGCGCCCTGGCCAGCGCGACCCGCTGCCGCATTCCGCCGGACAACTCGTGCGGACGCTTGTCGCCCTGTCCGCCCAGCCGCACCAGTTCCAGCAGGTCGGCGGCTCTCCGGCGGCGCTCGGCGGCGCGCATGCCCGCCAGCCGCAGCGGCAGCTCCACGTTTCGGCGCGCCGTGAGCCACGGCATCAACGCGGGCTCCTGGAACATCACCGCGGGTCGCGCGGCGTCGACCGTGACGGTGCCCGAGGTGGGCCGGTCCAATCCGGCGAGCAGGTTGAGCAGGGTCGTCTTGCCGCACCCGGAGGCACCCAGCAGACACACGAACTCGCCCGGCCGCACGATGAGGTCCACCCCGTCCAGCGCCACCACCGCGTCCGGGCCGTGCCCGAACCGCTTGACCACGTTCGACACCGAGACCGCCGGTCGACCTCGGGTGTCGACGTCCGCCTCGTCGGTGAGCGTCACCGTCATGCCAGTCCCTCGTTTCCGTCCGGTCAGGACTCGTCGTCCAGGCCCGCGTCGTCGACCGGGTCCTCGCCCAGTTCGGCGAGGACCCGGTTGAGCGGCCGCAGATCACTGAAGGCCGTCAGCTCCGGTGCCTCGTCCAGCAGCCCCGCGTCCACGGAGTTCCGCGCGAGCTGCGGGAATCCCGCGGTGTCCGGGTCCCAGGTGGGCTCGATGTTGTCCCAGGCCCGGTCCAGCACGGCCTGCTCCAGCGGGTTGCCGGTCAGCCGCTCCAGCTCCGCGTTCGCGGCATCCTTGGCCTCCTCCGGGTTCTCCCGTGCCCACCGGACCGTCTCGACGTGGGCACGCAGGACCGCCTCGACCGTCTCCGGATGGGCTTGGAGGAACTCGGTGCGCGCGATGATCACCGTGGTGGGGAAGCGTCCGTCCGGCCACTCGTCCCGCTCGTCGACCAGGACCTCGGCGTCGGCCTCGACGACCAGTCGGGACGACCACGGCTCCGGCAGCCAGCCGCCGTCGAGCTGGCCGTCGCGGAACAACGCCAGCGTCTCGGAGTTGTCCACGTTGGAGACCTCGATCTCGTCGGCGCCGGACCCCTGGCCGATGCCGTTGTCGAACAGCCACTTCTTCGCCGCGACGTCCTGGGTGTTCGCGAGCTGCGGCGTGGCGATCGTGCCGCCGCGCAGGTCGTCGACGGATTCGATGTTCGGGGCGACGACGAGCTGGGCGCCGCCCGACGTGACGCCCGCGATCAGCCGGGTGTGCGTGCCGTCCGACTGCTCGTAGGCGCTCAACGGCGGGTTGGAGCCGATGAACTGGATGTCCAGCGAGTCGCCGAGCAGGCCGTTGACGGCGTCCGGGCCCGCGTTGAACGTGTGGGTCTCCAGCCGCGTGTCGCCCAGTGCCTCCTCGAACCGGCCCTCGCTGACGCCGATGAGCGCCGACCAGTGGGTGATGTTCGGGAAGTAGCCGAGGTTGACCACGTCGGCCGGGCCCTGGTAGACGGCGGTGCCCTGCTCTTCGGGCGTGCGCTCGACCCGTGAACACCCGGACAGGACCAGCGCGATCGGCACCACCAGTGCGGCGGAGACCGCGCGGCGCGGTCCCGGCGGAGACGTGTTCATCTGTCAGCCTTCCCTGATCCGGTTGAAGCCTTCGCCCTCTCGGCGGAGGGGGACGAGGTCGAGGACGCCCGGGACGGGCGGCGAGAGCGTCTGGTGTGGCGTCCGGTCAGCCGGCCGCGGCGGTCCGGTGGTCTGGGCCGTCGGCCCGGTCGTGGGCGGCGGCCGGACCGGCATCGTGGTCCCGCCCCGACTCGGCGGCCGGCACCTCGGCGCTGTCCGCGGCGTCCCGGAGCACTCGCAGCGGCACGCCGACCAGGCCCGCGGCGAGCGTGCCGCCCTCGGCTGGGTCGATGATCAGCAGCGCTCCGGTGCGCCTGCTGACCGCGTAGTCGTCCACCGGCAGCGGCTCGGCCGTCCGCAGCGACACCCGGCCGATCTCGTTGAGTCTCAGCTGTTCGGGATCGGTCACCGACACCAGGCGCTGCTCGTCGAACCGGGCGAGGAGCCCGGCGACCACCGCCTGCGTCGTGCGTGCGCCGTGCTTGACGAGCACGCGGGCGCCGGGGTGCAGCGGCCGCTCCGCCAGCCAGCACAGCGTGACGTCGAGGTCCGTCGCCACGCACGGGGCCTCGGCGGCGTCGCTGATCAGATCGCCTCGGCCGATGTCCAGTTCGTCGGCGAGCAGCAGCGTCACCGAACGACCCGCCACCGCCTCGTCGAGCGGCCCGTCGGCGGTGTCGATGCGGGTCACGTGGCTGCGCAGCCCCGCGGGCTGCACACTCACCTCGTCGCCCGGCCGGATGACGCCCGCCGCGACCTGGCCCGCATAGCCGCGATAGTCGGGATGCGCGGCCGTACGCGGGCGGATCACGTACTGGACGGCGAACCGGAACGGGGCGTCGTGCGGATCCGGCGCCACCGGCACCGTCTCCAGGTGATCGAGCAGCGTCGGCCCCTCGTACCAGGGCGTCCGGTCCGAGGCGGTCACCACGTTGTCGCCGATCAGGGCCGAGACCGGGATCGACACCACCGCGTCGGCGGCATAGCCGAGCGCGGCGGCGTGGACGGCGAACTCGGCGGCGACGGTGCGGAACACGGCCTCGTCGTAGTCCACGAGGTCGATCTTGTTCACGGCCAGCACCAGCCTCGGGACGCCCAGCAGCGCCACCACGGCCGCGTGCCGCCGGGTCTGCTCGACCACGCCGTGCCGCGCGTCCACCAGCAGGATCGCGAGCTGCGCCGTGGAGGCCCCGGTGACCGTGTTCCGCGTGTACTGGACGTGGCCGGGGGTGTCGGCCAGCACGAACGACCGGCGCGGGGTGGCGAAGTAGCGGTAGGCGACGTCGATGGTGATGCCCTGCTCCCGTTCGGCGCGCAGGCCGTCGACCAGCAGCGACAGGTCGGGTTCGGCGAGCCCGCGTGCGGCGCTCGCCCGGTGGACGGCGTCCAGCTGATCCGACAGCACCGACTTCGTGTCGTGCAGCAGCCTGCCGACCAGTGTGGACTTGCCGTCGTCGACGCTGCCCGCCGTGGCCAGCCGAAGGGAGTCGATCCGATCCGGGGCGTTCATCAGAAGTAGCCCTCTCGTTTCCGGTCCTCCATCGCGGCCTCCGACATCCGATCGTCGGCCCTGGTGGCCCCGCGCTCGGTGAGCCTGCTCGCGGCCACCTCGGCGATCACCTCGGCGACGGTGCTCGCCGAGGACTCCACGGCGCCCGTGCACGAGCCGTCGCCCACCGTGCGATAGCGGACGAGGCGTTCGACGACCTCCTCGTCGTCCCGGGGACCGCCCCACGGCCCGGCGGTGAGCAGCATCCCGTCCCTGCGGTGCACCCGGCGTCGGTGCGCGTAGTAGATCGAGGGCAGCTCGACGCCCTCCCGCTCGATGTAGTTCCAGACGTCGAGCTCCGTCCAGTTCGACAGCGGGAACACCCGGACGTGCTCGCCCGCCCGATGCCTGCCGTTGTAGAGATTCCACAACTCCGGGCGTTGCCTGCGCGGCTCCCACTGACCGAAGGAGTTCCGCAGGCTGAAGACGCGCTCCTTCGCCCGGGCCCGTTCCTCGTCGCGGCGCCCGCCGCCGAAGACGGCGTCGAACCGCCGCGCGGTGATGGTGTCCAGCAGCGGAACCGTCTGGAGCGGGTTGCGGGTGCCGTCCGGCCGTTCCGTCAGCCTGCCGTCGTCGATCCACTCCTGGACGTGGGCCACCTCCAGCCGCAGCCCGTGCTCGGCGACCAGTCGATCCCGGAACTCGATGACCTCCGGGAAGTTGTGGCCGGTGTCCACGTGCAGCAGGGTGAAGGGAATCGGCGCGGGCCAGAACGCCTTACGGGCCAGGTGAACCAGCAGCGTGGAGTCCTTGCCGCCGGAGAACAGCACCACGGGCCGGTCGAACTCGCCCGCGACCTCGCGGAAGACGTGGATCGACTCCGACTCCAGCGTGTCCAGGCCGGAGAGCGTCCGAGGCGACGGCCTGCTCGCCGCGCCGGCCGATATGGTGCCGATCGGCGTCACCCCGGTCGCTGCCACCCCGGTCGGTGTGCGCGCCGTCGCCGAACCGGCGATGGTCCCGGTCATCGTCGCCTCCTCATCCGTGTAAGCCGCATTCGGTCTTGGCGTTGCCCGCCCATCGGCCGCTGCGCGGATCGGCGCCCGGCGCGGGTCGACTCGTACACGGCTGACAGCCGATCGAGGGATAGCCCGCCGACACCAGCGGATTGACCAGCACACCGTGCTCCTCGATGTAGCGGGCCATGTCGTCGTCCGACCACGCCGCCAGCGGATTGACCTTCACCAGGCCGTGCCGTTCGTCGAACGTCACGAGCGGCGTGTTCGCCCTGGTCGGCGCCTCCACTCGACGGACGCCGGTGACCCACGCCCGGTAGCCGGCCAGCGTCCGACGCAGCGGCTCCACCTTGCGCAGCGCGCAGCAGCGGTCCGGGTTCGACGCGAACAACCGGGGGCCCTCGGCGGCGTCCTGCTCGGCGACCGTCCTGGTCGGGGCGGCCTCCACGATCCGCAGCGGGTACGTCGACGCCACCGCGTCTCGGGTGCCGAGCGTCTCGGCGAAGTGATATCCGGTCTCCAGGAACAGCACGTCGACGCCGGGACGGGCCCGCGTCGCCAGGTCAATCAGCACCGCGTCCTGCATATTCGACGCCACGATCCAGTCCGCGCCGAACGTCCGCGCCGTCCAGGCCAGCACCTCGGCGGCGGTCGCCTCGACACCGGCCCCGCCGTCCGACGCCGCGTCCGCGGGCCTCGCGCCGTCCGGCGCCCTGGCGCCCGCGCCGCCCAGCAGCGCGGCACCCTCGGCCGCCAGTCGCCTGCCCTCGTCGATTCGTCTCTCGGTCTCCACCGTCATGCCGACGACCTCGTCTCTCGTCGTGCCCGCCCTCGGTTCGTCTCTCGATCCCGCGCGTCGGCCGGCCCGGCGTGGTCCGCCGCGGCGGAGCCCGATGCCGCCGGGCGGCTCGCCTCGCCCGCTGGCTCGACGGGGGTCGGCGACGCCGCGCCCCGTCCCCGGCCGTCATCGGGCTCGCCCTGGTCGCGTGGCAGCCGGCCCGTGCCACGTGGTCGCAGGCCGGCCAGCCGCACGACGAACACCCGTCGGCAGCCCGCGCAGAGCCAGGCACCCGCGGGCTCCTCCTCCGGCCGCAGGTCCTCCTCCGCGCAGTACGGGCAGTGGAACGGCACGGCGCGGCCCTGCCCGCCGGGAGCCTCGAAGGGCATGTCGGCGCTCACCGGAGTTCGGCCTCCGCCGCGCGAAGCACCCACTGGGCGAACCGCTCGCCGTCCCGTCGGGCCGCCAGATACCGGCGCACCAGTCGTTCGACGTAGTCGGTCAGCTCCGCCGAGGTGACCTTGTGGCCCCGCAGCTTGCGGCCGAACCCGGAGTCCAGCCCCAGCCCGCCGCCCAGATGCACCTGGAAGCCCTCGACCTGCGCGCCGTCGGCGTCGGTGACGATCTGTCCCTTGAGGCCGATGTCGGCGACCTGGGTGCGGGCGCAGGCGTTCGGGCAGCCGTTGAGATTCACCGTGACCGGATCGACGATGCCTGCCTGGACGTCGGCCAGCCGCTCCTCCAGCTCCTCCACGAGCCGGATGGCCCGCGCCTTGGTCTCGACGATGGCGAGCTTGCAGAACTCGAGCCCGGTGCAGGCCATCACCCCGCGCCGCCACGGCGAGGGATCGCTGTGCAGGCCCAGGCTCGCCATCTCCTCCTGAAGCGAGGTCAGCTCGGCGTCCGGGACGTCCAGGATCAGCAGATTCTGGTGCACCGTGGTGCGGACTCGGCGGGATCCGACCCGCTCGGCCGCCTTCGCGACCCCGACCAGCGTGGAGCCGGAGACACGACCCGCCGCCGAGGCGAAGCCGACGTAGTTGCGTCCGTCCCGCTGCCGGTGGACGCCGAGGTGGTCGCGCGCCACATCGGGCGTCGGCGGCTCCGGGCCGTCCAGCAGGGGGCGGTGGAGGTACTCCCGCTCCAGGATCTCGCGGAAGCGCTCGACTCCCCAGTCGGCGACCAGGAACTTCAGCCGCGCCCGGTGCCGCAGCCTGCGATAGCCGTAGTCCCGGAAGATCGCGGCGACACCGTGCCAGACGTCGGGCACCTCGTCCAACGGCACCCACACACCCAGCCGGACGGCCAGCTTCGGGTTGGTCGACAACCCGCCCCCGACCCAGAGGTCGAAGCCGGGCCCGTGCTCCGGGTGCTCCACGCCGATGAAGGACACGCAGTTCGTCTCGTGCACCACGTCCTGGCGGGGCGAGCCGGAGACGGCCGACTTGAACTTGCGCGGCAGGTTGGACAGGGTCGGGTCGCCGATGTAACGCCGGGTGATCTCCTCGATCGCGGGCGTCCCGTCGATGATCTCGTCCTCGGCGACGCCCGCCACCGGCGAGCCGAGCACCACCCTCGGGCAGTCTCCGCAGGCCTCCGTGGTGGACAGGCCGACGGCCTCCAGCGCCGACCAGATGGCGGGCACGTCCTCGATCCGCACCCAGTGCAGCTGGATGTTCTGCCGGTCGGTCACGTCGGCGCTGTCCCGGGCGTAGGTCTGGGACACCTCGCCGATCGCGCGGAGCTGCGCGGTCGTGAGCAGGCCGCCGTCGACGCGTACCCGCAGCATGAAGTACTCGTCGTCCAGCTCCTCCGGCTCCAGGACCGCGGTCCGCCCGCCGTCGATGCCGGGGCGCCGCTGGGTGTACAGCCCCCACCAGCGGAAACGGCCGCGCAGATCCGCGGGGTCGATGGAGTCGAAGCCGCCCGCGGCGTAGACGGACTCGATCCTGGCCCGCACGTTCAGCGGGTCGTCGTCCTTCTTGGACCGTTCGTTGGGATTGAGGGGTTCGCGATACCCGAGAGCCCACTGCCCTTCACCGCGCCTGCGGCGCACCGTGGGAGTCTGCGGCGTGGGAGTCATCGGCGGCGACCTCCGAGAGTCGAGACGCCGCGCTGCGGTCGGGTGTCACCCGTGGTCGATGCCGGGTCGGGTGCCCGTCGGCGCGCTCGGCGCCGGGTGTGGTGGGAACACGACGGCGGAGCTAGCGAGCGCCTCGGCACAGTGCGCTGGCGACGCGCTTGAAGTCGACGTGACGCCGTGTCACGAGTCGAATGCGCCGCGCTGTCATGTGATCGAGCCTGCCACGGCGCGCCGAGTCCGGTCCAGGTCCGACCGGATGCTGAGACGAGCCTCGGAGTGCACGACGCAGTCCGGCCCGCCCGGCGTCCGCAGGCTGGTATCGGCCTCGTCAGCGAGGTGCCGCCGTCCCGTCATCCGGGAACTCGTCGGGCCGGCGCAGCGCGGGCGGCCCGACGGCGCAGCGGGGACTGCCCCGACAGGCCGACCCGGCGGCACCGCCCGCGTGCGTCCCGCGACTCCCGCCGACGCGGGCCGCCGATCCGGCGGGGAACCCGGTTCGGCCCGGGCGGCCCGGCGGGCGGGCGGCGATGTGAGCCTTCTCTCTCCGAGCCCGGTTCCTCGGGCGTCGCCGCCGAGCGAACGGCGCGACACGGACCGGCAGCACCCGCCGAGACACACGGGCGGACGCGCCGAGCCCGGGCGGCCCGGCGTCGGAGGCACCGGGGCGGACAAGGCACCCTGGACGGATGCCCAGCTCACTTCCCGACGGGGAGCCGATGCCCGAGGACGGCGCGCTGCCCGCGTCGGCCCTCGACGGCCTCGGCCGCAGACCCTTCGGCGTCTACGTGCACGTCCCGTTCTGCGCCACCCGCTGCGGATACTGCGACTTCAACACCTACACCGCGGGCGAGCTCGGCTCCGGAGCGGGCCAGGACTCCTGGATCGAGGGGGTGCGCCGGGAGATCGCTCTGGCCGCGAAGGCGCTGGGGGCGCCGCCGAAGGTGGACACGGTCTTCGTCGGCGGCGGGACGCCCTCGCTGGTGGGGGCCGAGGTCCTCGGCGGCGTCCTGGCCGAGATCGACGGTGTCTTCGGCCTCGCCGACGGGGCCGAGATCACCACGGAGGCCAATCCGGAGTCGACCTCCCCGGAGTTCTTCGCAGGCCTGCGCGCCGCCGGGTTCACCCGTGTGTCGCTGGGGATGCAGTCCGCCGCCCGGCACGTGCTGGCCGTGCTCGACCGCACCCACACTCCCGGCCGTGCGGTGGCCGCCGCCCGAGAGGCGGCCGACGCGGGTTTCGAGCACGTGAACCTCGACCTGATCTACGGGACGCCCGGGGAGAGCGACGACGACCTCCGCGCCTCGCTGGACGCGGTGTCGGCGGCGGGCGTCGACCACGTCTCGGCCTACTCGCTGATCGTCGAGGACGGCACCGCGCTGGCCCGGCGAGTGCGGGCGGGCGAGCTGCCTGCACCGGACGAGGACGTGCTGGCCCGCCGATACGAGCTGATCGACGACGCGCTGTCGGCGGCGGGACTCGGCTGGTACGAGGTGTCCAACTGGGCCTCCCGCGCGGGTGGCGAGGCCGCCCGGTGCAGACACAACATCGGCTACTGGTCCGGTGGCGACTGGTGGGGACTCGGGCCCGGCGCCCACAGCCACGTCGGGGGCGTCCGCTGGTGGAACGTCAAGCATCCGGCCCGTTACAACGCCGCGCTGGCCGAGGGCCGCAGCCCTGGAGCGGGTCGGGAGCTGCTGGACGACGACGCCCGCCGGGTGGAGCGCGTCCTGTTGGAGCTGCGGCTCGTGGAGGGGCTGTCCGCGGACGTCCTGGACGAGTCGGGTCGCCGCGCCGCCCGCCTCGCCGTGGACGACGGGCTGCTGACGGCGGACGCGCTCACCGACGGACGCTGCGTGCTCACCCGGCGAGGCAGACTGCTGGCCGACGGGCTGGTGCATCGCCTGCTCGGCTGAGCCGGCGGTCCCGCGGCACGCCATGCGGTGAGGGACGCCACAACGCGGCATCCGCGACCTGTGTGTCGCGCCCGCGTACGCCGGGGGCGGGTGCCGTCGGCCTGTCGCCGGTGCCGCGTCGACCGGCGGTGGACAGGGGCGGCGGTGCCCGGCGGCGGCGGAGGGCGGCGGCATCGCGGCCGGGGAGCGAGGCGGCCTCCAGCGCCGCCCGAGGCCGACGGGTAGGGAAAGAGGCCTTCGAACCGTAAACTCGGATGCGGTGACGCGGAGACCGAGGCGGTTCCCGCGTCGACATGTCGAACGAGGGCGAAGCCGAGTGCGGGACGGAGGTGTCAGGCGGTGAGTGCGGACGATCGTCGGTTCGAGGTGTTGCGCGCCATCGTCGCCGACTATGTCTCCACTCATGAACCCGTGGGGTCCAAGGCGCTCGTCGAGCGGCACAACCTCGGCGTCTCCAGCGCCACGGTGCGCAACGACATGGCGGCCCTCGAGGACGACGGGCTGATCACCCAGCCGCACACCAGCGCGGGCCGGGTGCCCACGGACAAGGGCTATCGGCTGTTCGTCGACCGGCTCAGCGAGATCAAGCCGCTGTCGGGCGCCGAGCGGCGAGCCATCCACAGCTTCCTCGAAGGCGCGCTGGACCTGGATGACGTGCTGCGGCGCAGCGTGCGTCTGCTGGCCCAGCTCACCAGGCAGGTCGCGGTGGTCCAGTATCCGACGCTCACCCGCGCCACGGTCCGCCACCTGGAGATCGTCCGGATCACCCCGGCGCGGCTCATGCTGGTGTTGATCACCGACACCGGGCGCGTCGATCAGCGGATCGTCGACCTCGGCGACGTGATCGGTGACGAGGACGTCGCGCGGCTGCGCAACCTGCTGAACTCGACCATGATCGAACAGCGGCTGCCCGAGGCCTCCGCGTCGGTCGCCGAACTGCCCGAGAAGGCGGCGCCGGAGCTTCGCGACGTCCTGACCAGGGTGTGCAGCGTGTTGATCGAGTCCCTCGTCGACCATCCGGAGGAGCGGCTGCTGCTGGGTGGCACGGCCAACCTGACCCGGAACGTCGCGGACTTCCCCGGTTCGCTGCGACAGGTGCTGGAGGCGTTGGAGGAACAGGTCGTGGTGCTGCGGCTGCTGGCGGCGGCGCGCGATCCGGGGACCGTGCTGGTGCGCATCGGGGTCGAGAACGAGGCGATGGAGATGCGGGACACCTCGGTCGTCTCGGTGGGTTACGGCTCGCCCGGCAACGTCTTCGGCGGCATCGGCGTCGTGGGTCCGACGCGGATGGACTATCCGGGGACGATGGCGGCCGTGCGGGCGGTCGCGGCGTATGTGGGGGAGATCCTGGCCGGGCGTTGAAGGCCCGGTCGGCGAAGAGAGCATGATGTAGGCAGGGCAGGGTCCGTTCGGACCCGACATTCCGACGAGAATGCGTGCCGACGGCGCGCGGGCGAATGAACGCCGCGGTTCGGCGGGCGGGCTGCGGCAGGAGGACCGGAGAAAGTGGCCAGGGACTACTACGGCTTGCTCGGCGTGAGCAAGGACGCCAGCGCGGATCAGCTCAAGCGGGCTTATCGGAAGCTGGCGCGTGAGCTGCACCCCGATGTCAATCCCGACCCCGCTGCCCAACAGCGGTTTCGCGAGGTGACCACCGCATACGAGGTGCTCACCGATCCCAAGAAGCGGCAGGTCGTCGACCTGGGCGGCGACCCTCTGGAGAACGGCGGCGGCCGAGCGGGCGGCGCGGACCCGTTCTCGGGCTTCGGCGGTCTCGGCGACATCATGGACGCCTTCTTCGGCGGCTCCGGCGCCTCGGCGGGTCGCGGCCCGCGCAGCCGGATGCAGCAGGGCTCGGACGCGCTCATCAAGCTGCGGATGAGCCTGGAGGAGTGCGCCACCGGTGTGAGCCGGGAGATCACCGTCGACACGGCCGTCCTGTGCGACACCTGCGCGGGCACCGGCTGCCAGGAGGACACCACGCCGTCGGTCTGCGAGACCTGCGCCGGTCGCGGCGAGGTCCAGTCCGTGCAGCGTTCCTTCCTCGGTCAGGTGGTCACGGCGCGTCCGTGCCCGACCTGTCGGGGTTACGGCGAGGTCATCACCGATCCCTGCGGTCAGTGCAGCGGCGAGGGCCGGGTGCGTTCGCGCCGCACGATCACGGTGAAGATCCCGGCGGGTGTCGCCGACGGCATGCGCGTGCGTCTCTCCGCGCAGGGTGAGGTCGGCGTGGGCGGCGGCCCGGCGGGCGACCTCTACGTCGAGGTCGACGAGATCGAGCACGACACGTTCACCCGGGACGGCTCCGATCTGCACTGCACGCTGATGATCCCGATGACCTCCGCCGCGCTGGGCACGGTGCTGCCGCTGGAGACGCTGGACGGCACCGAGGAGATCCGGGTCGAGCCGGGGACCCAGCCGGGCACGCGCCTGCTGCTCAGCGGTCAGGGGATGCCGAGACTGCGCTCCAACGGCCGGGTCAGCGGCCGGGGCGACCTGCACGTTCACCTCGACGTGGTGGTGCCGACGCGGCTCGACGGCAGACAGACCGATCTGCTGCGCGAACTCGCCGCACTGCGCGACGAGGAGTCGGAGCTGGCCGCCAACGGCAACGGGCGGGTGAACGGCGGACTGTTCTCCCGGCTGCGTGACTCCTTCGGCTCACGCTGAGTCGTCGTCCCGCCGAGTCCGCTCTGGCGGTCGGCTCCGGTCCGCTCCGCCGTCGTCGGGGCGGGCGAGCACGGCTGTCGTCGACGGGATGCCTCGCCGCTCGTCGGTTCGCGGCAGGCTCTCGCCTGGTGATCGCCGGGGCATGGCGGCCTTGCGGGCATGGCGGCCTTGTGGGGGCGCGGCGGTCCTGAGGGCGACGGCGGTCGTGAGCGGCGCGGTGGTGTCCGGCGGAGCGGAGCGGCGGTGCGAGACGTGCGGTGGCGTCCGAGTGCGCGCGGTGAGGCCGATGGCGTGTCGAAGCGGCGGCGCGACTCGACCCGATCGGGAGCAGCGCCGCGCGCCGGTTCGCCGTCGTCGCGCGGACGCGGTGTGCCGCCGCTCGAAGCGGACGGCGGGGACCGGCCGTTTCCCGTGCCTCGGTTCCGCGACCTGCGAGGCGGGCCGGCCATGACGCCGGCCTGATCGTGGCGTCCGGCTGCCGTGACGACGGACGTACTGATCATGATTGCGGCCCGGTCGGCTCGCCCGGCCCGGTCACCGCGCGGGGCTGACCGCGTTTCCTCGTCGCCGGCGGGGGTCGTCGACCCGGGATGGTGGCGAACCGACAGGCCGGCAGGTGGGCGCCTCGATCGCCGTACGGCCGTGTCCGGACCGGCGTCCGGCCTCGCGGACCGCCGTGCGCCGAACCCGACGAGGAAGGCGGTGTCGCCGCTCGGGCCGGCCGTGGACTCCGCCCGCGAAGGCGCGGGCACTCGCCACGACCTCGACGCCCCGGTCCGGCAGCACGGCCGCGGCGCCCCGCTGTGGCGCGGTGGGGGAGGCTTCGAGTCAGGACGCGTCGGGCCGGGGCAGACTCGGGCAGTCGGCGGTGTGCCGGGCCGTGCCGGGAAGGCTCTGGCCAGGACGGCCCCGCGCCGCGCGGAGAGGTGAGCGGCCGGGGCAGGCGGCGGTTGCGAGCCGCGCGGAGTCGGGAAGGCGAGGACCGGATCATGTCCATCACCGGGCGAGGAGTCCATGACGTGCTGGGGGGACGGCGATGACGAGTTCGTCGATGGCCAGGGACGGCCTGCCGCTGTTCCTCACGGAGCTGCCCGCCGGGGCGGACCAGATCGTGCTGAGCGGGCCGGAGGGGCGACACGCGGCCACGGTGACGCGGCTGCGGGTCGGCGAGCGGCTGCTGCTGGCCGACGGGCGCGGCGAGGTCGCCAAGGCCGAGGTGATATCGGTCACCAAGGACGAGCTGCGGGCGGTCCTCCGCGAGCGGGTCCGGGAGGCCGAGCCGGCACTGCGCGTGACGATGGCCCAAGCCCTGCTCAAGGGTGATCGGGCCGAACTCGCGGTCGATCAGGCCGTGGAGGTCGGCGTCGACGCGCTGGTGCCCTGGCGTGCCGCTCGCTGCGTCGCACGCTGGGACTCGGGGCCACGCGGCGCCAAGGCGCTGGAGCGCTGGCGCTCCACGGCCCGTAGCGCGGCCAAACAGGCCCGCCGATCCTGGCTGCCGCCCGTGCACGAGCCCACGACCACCGCCGGGCTCGCCGAGCGGGTCCGGTCGGCCGCGCTCGCCCTGGTGCTGCACGAGTCCGCCGACGCCCGCCTGACCTCCGTCGACCTGCCCGCGTCGGGAGAGCTGCTGCTGGTGGTGGGCCCGGAGGGCGGGATCGACGACGCCGAGCTGGCCGCGCTCACCGAGGCGGGAGCCCGCCCCGTCCTGCTGGGCGACACGGTGCTGAGGGCGTCGACGGCGGGTGTCGCCGCGCTGGCCGCCCTGTGGGCGCGTAGCGGCCGCTGGTGAGCCGGGCGAGTCGGGCCTGCACTGGGGCCGCTCGCCTATCCGAGAGCCGGTCGCGCGGCCGGCCGGGGGGCGTCGTCGCGGCCGGCGGCGAGGGATGCACAGGCTCGCGAGCGCCGCCGCCGTGAACACATGTCGTTCGGGGTCCGCCCCGCGGCCGATCGGTCAGAAGGCCGCGGTGACGTCCTGGTGGCGGGCGGCTCGGATCGAGGCTGTCGGTCACTGCCGAGGGGGCGTCGCTCCGCAGGACCACCGCGTGATTCCGGCTGCTCGCCGTCACGGTGACGTCACGCCGTGCCATCGCGCGGTGCGTCGGACGGGTTGTTGCTCACGTCGCCGAGGACCACCTCGTGCCCCCGTTCGTCATACAGGTTTAGCCTGCACGTCATGAGTGATTCGGAGTCCGACTGCCTCTTCTGCAAACTGCTGGCGGGCGAGCTGCCGTGCAGCGTGATCCGCGAGACGGACACCACCTTCGCCTTCCGAGACGTCAACCCGCAGGCGCCCACCCACGTGCTCCTCGTGCCCAGGTCGCACTACCCCGACGCCGCGACCCTCACCGCCGAGGACCCCGCCCTGCTGGTCGACCTCTTCCACGTCGCGGCTGACGTCGCCGAGGAGGAGGGCGTCGCCGACAGCGGCTACCGGCTGCTGTTCAACACCGGGCCGGACGCCGGTCAGACGGTCTTCCACGCGCACCTGCACCTGCTGGGCGGGCAGCCGCTGGGCCCGCTGGTCGGCGCGCAGCCGAGCGCCGTGCGCCAGGGCTGACAGCCGCACCTCCGCGCCCTGGGCATGCCTGCGGGCGTGGCCGATCGCCGTAGGTGCCGGAGACGGCCCCTCGGCGATGTCGTCGAGGACCGCGGGCGAGTCTGGCGGCCCGAGGCCGAGGATTCCCGGGCGGACCGCCGCAATGGTGCGCTCTCCCTCGGCATCGGCCACGCCGAGGTGTTCGCGGTGCGCCTCATCTCCTACTCGACGCCGGGACGGCACGCCCGGTGCTCGGCGGAGTGCCCTGCACGGCGGTGCAGTCGGAACGAGCGGTGCGGCCCACGCGGCGGCCGGTCACCCCCGGACGCCGAGGGACGCGCCATCGGCCATGGGCTGCCCTCGCCTCGGCCGCGGTCGCGGGGTGCGCGGGCGGACCGTGCCGCCGAGGCGACGCCGCCGGGACGCGGCCCGTCCTGCCGTCGCCTCGGACACCGGACAGGCCGCTCGGCGGGTGACGTGGACCCCGGACGCCGTGTGGACTTCGACCACCGCCTGGACTTCGGACGCCGTGTGCGCCCCGGGACGCCGTGCGTGGGCATGCCCGACGGCGTCGAGGCCTCTCCGGACCTGCGCCATATCAGGAGTGCGTTCCGTCGTGCGGTGCGGCTAGCATCGAGGTGTCGAGAAACGGTCTGTGCGAGCAGGCCGCAGCCGTCAGCGTGACAGCGCAGAAGGTGGGCCGGAACACACCGTGGCAGGAACCGCAGCGAGCTCCGCTCGTAGTGCCGATTCAGAACGACGAGCAGCGGGCAACGGCATCACGCCGCCCGAGGGCGGCAGTTCGGCCGCCACCTCGTCAGCCCAGGCCGCCGCCGCTGCCGCTGCAGCCGTGCAGCAGGTCATGGCCAAGTCGAACATCACCGTGCCCGACGCCCTCGTGCTCAACCTCCTCGGTTCTCGTGACGAGAACCTGCGGGCGGTCGAGGAGCTGCTCAGTGCCGATGTGCACGTCCGAGGCAACGAGATCACCCTCACGGGCAAGCCTGCCGACGTGGCCTTCGCGGAGCGACTGTTCAGCGAGCTGCTGACCCTGGTCGGCCGCGGCCAGCAGCTGAGCGCCGACGTGGTCCGACGCACGGTGGGCATGCTCACCGCCGACGCGGGCGAGTCGCCCGCCGAGGTGCTCAGCCTGGACATCCTGTCTCGGCGCGGTCGATCGATCCGGCCCAAGACGGTGAACCAGAAGCGTTACGTCGACGCCATCGACAAGAACACCGTCGTCTTCGGCATCGGTCCGGCGGGCACGGGCAAGACCTACCTGGCGATGGCCAAGGCCGTGCAGGCCCTCCAGGCCAAGCAGGTGAACCGGATCATCCTGACCCGCCCGGCCGTGGAGGCGGGCGAACGCCTCGGCTACCTGCCCGGGACCCTCTACGACAAGATCGACCCGTACCTGCGGCCGCTCTACGACGCGCTGCACGACATGGTCGACCCCGAGTCGGTGCCCAGGCTCACCCAGGCCGGAACCATCGAGGTCGCGCCGCTGGCCTACATGCGCGGCCGCACGCTCAACGACGCCTTCATCATCTTGGACGAGGCGCAGAACACCACGCCCGAACAGATGAAGATGTTCCTCACCCGGCTCGGCTTCGGCTCGAAGATCGTGGTGACCGGCGACATCACGCAGGTCGACCTCCCCGGCGGCACGCGCAGCGGCCTCCGCGTCGTCCGGGACATCCTGGGCGACGTGGACGACGTGCACTTCTCTATGCTCACCAGCCACGACGTGGTCCGGCATCGACTGGTCAGCGACATCGTGGACGCCTACGAGCGGTGGCAGACGGTGCAGGAGCATCCGACGGCCGACGCCGAGGACGGACCCGGTGCGCGAGCCGGTCGTGGCCGCCGACAGGGACGGTGAACACGGTGAGTATCGAGATCGCCAACGAGTCAGGTGTGGCGGTTGAGGAGACCTCCATCGTCGCCGCCGCTCGCTATGCACTGGACCGGATGGGCGTGAGCGCGCTCGCCGAGTTGTCCGTGCTCTTGGTCGAGCTGGAGGCGATGGCCGATCTGCACGAGCGGTGGATGGACCTGCCCGGTCCCACCGACGTGATGGCGTTTCCGATGGACGAGCTGGACTCGGCCCGCAGACCCGACACGGCCGCCTCCGGTCCCGCCCTGCTCGGTGACATCGTGCTGTGCCCGGAGTTCGCCAGAGAACAGGCGAAGAAGGCAGGCCACAGCCTCCTCGACGAGCTGCACCTGCTCACGGTGCACGGCGTGCTGCATCTGCTCGGCTACGACCACGCGGAGCCCGCCGAGGAGCGGGAGATGTTCGGCCTGCAGAACCGGTTGTTGGCCGACTTCAAGACCACCATCCGCGAGGAGCGGGAGACGGCGGCCCGCGAGTCCGCCGACGCACGGGTGCTCGGGGTGGTCGGCCTGGAACGCACCGGCACCGACGAGCCGGGCGGCTCCGCCGCCGAGCCTCCGTCGGAATCGGGTCGGTGATCCGGACCCGGTGATTCGGACTCGTCGACGGGGAGCCCGTTCATGATGCTGTCGCTGGCCGCGCTGCTGGTCGTCTTCGCGGGGGCCTTCGCCGCCGCGGACGCCTCCTTGAGCACGGTGTCCCGCGCCCGAGTGGACGAGCTGGTCCGCACGGGCAGGGCGGGGGCCAAGACCCTGGCGGAGGTCGTCGCGGACCGCCCCCGACACATCAACCTGCTGCTGCTGCTTCGTCTCGCCTGCGAACTGACGGCCACGGTGCTGGTCACCATCGTCGTGGTGGCCACGTTCGACTCGGACGGGCTGGCGGTCCTGATCGCCGTCCTGATCATGCTGCTGGTGTCCTACGTGCTGGTGGGCGTCGGCCCCAGGACGATCGGCAGACAGCATCCCTATGGCGTGGGCTGCCTGGTGGCGGGTCCGGTCCGCCTGCTCGGTCGGGTGCTCAGCCCGCTCGCGCGGCTGCTGATCCTGCTGGGCAACGCGATCACCCCGGGACGCGGCTTCCGGGAAGGGCCGTTCTCCTCGGAGGTCGAGCTGCGCGAACTGGTCGACATCGCCGAGCAGCGGGGAGTCGTCGAGGCGGGCGAGCGACAGATGATCCATTCGATCTTCGAGCTCGGCGACGCGGTCGTCCGCGAGGTGATGGTTCCGAGGACCGAGGTGATCTGGATCGAGCAGGACAAGTCGGTCCGACAGGCACTCGCGCTCTGCCTGCGAACCGGCTTCTCCCGCATCCCCGTCATCGGCGAGACCGTGGACGACGTGGTGGGCGTGGTGACCATCAAGGACCTCGTCCGGACGTGGACCGACGCGGCGCCGGACGGCGCGGGCGAGCGGATGGACGTCCAGGTCGACACGGTGATGCGTCCCGCGGTGCTGGTCCCCGACTCCAAGGGGCTGGTCGATCTGCTGCGGGAGATGCAGGTCTCCCGTAACCACCTGGCCATCGCCGTCGATGAGTACGGCGGCACGGCGGGCCTGCTGACCATCGAGGACATCCTGGAGGAGATCGTCGGCGAGATCACCGACGAGTCGGACATCGGCGAACGCCCGCCGGTGGAGCGGATCGACGAGAACTCCGCCAGGGTCAGCGCCCGCCTGCCGGTCGCGGATCTCGGCGAGGTCTTCGACGTGGAGCTCGACGATCACGACGTGGACACCGCGGGCGGCCTGCTGGCACGCAGGCTCGGACGAGTGCCGTTGCCGGGAGCCGAGGCCGAGATCAGCGGCCTGCTGTTGCGGGCCGAGGGCGGCAAGGACGGACGCGGGCGGATGCGAATCAGCACTCTGCTGGTCACCAGGGTCTCCCCGCCGACCGCCGGGGCCGACGAGTCCGAGGCAGAGTCGATCGAGCAGCAGGAGAGGAGCACGGCCGGTGGCTGAGCCAGTGAAGGGCGTCGGCACCCCCGCCGCGTCGCAGGTCGAGGAGGCCGTGCTCGACGGCGAGGATCAGAAGATCATCACCCTCGCGCGGGCGAGCCGAGCCAGGACCGGTGCCGCGGAGGGCGCGGCCGTTCGGGACACCGACGGCCGGACCTATGCGGCATGCACGGTCGACCTCCCCTCACTGAAGCTCACCGCCCTCCAGGCCGCGGTGGCCGCGGCGGTGGCCAGCGGCGCGCCCGGTCTGGAGGCGGCGGCCGTGGTCACCGACTCGCCCGACCTGGACGAGGCCTCCACCGCTGCCGTGCGCGACCTTTCGGCACGTGCGCCGCTGTTCCGGGCCGACGGAGCAGGCCGGCTGCTCGACACGCTGCGCTGAGCCGACCACAGCCGGGGCTTCGAGCCGTCCCCTTCCGAGCTTCGCTGCCTCCTTCTGCGCTCGTGGACCTGCGGTGAGTGCCGTCGTCATGGTGTTCGCCGTGCTGGCGCGCCTGTCATGACGTTGCCGTGCTGGACGTCGGTGTGCTCCTGGTGCCGCTGTCATGGATGCCGACGCCGTCGGCACGGCCTCGACTGAGGTGCGTGGCCCGGTCGGCGCGCACGCCCCCGTGAGCGACGTCGCGGCGGAGCGCGCGGGCTCGCCATCGGTCGCGCCCGAGGCGGCGACCGGGGCCCGTCGAAGCCGGGCGCCGGAGCATGGCGATGGTGTGGTGCCCGACGGTGCCGGGTGTCTCGGGGACGACATCTGTCTGACGAGTGGCGTCTGACCTGGACGCGCCGCCGGTTCGGGTAGTGGCGTCCGCCCTGGACAGGCCTGCGGACGGGGGAGCGGCGTCCGTCTCGCGCGGGTGCGGCCTGTCAGTGCGATCCGCACGGCGAGAACGGCGAGAACGGCGAACACGGCGAACGCGACGAGCACGGCGAGTGCGGAGGCGGAGGGCGGTACTCCCCACAGCGCGGCCGTCAGGGCGACGATCGCGAGCACGAACGGAGCTGTCCGGACGTCGGGCGCCGCCTGCGCGGAACGGGACGCCGGTGCGAAGCGGGACGCCGGTGCGGAGGGCTTGCCCGCGGTGGTGAACGGATGGTCGACCATGACTCCGACTATCGAACACCTGTTCTATCTGTGCAAGATATCGATCGGGTGGAGTCTCGCGGTCGCACGTCTCTTGCTCGTATTTCGCGTGCCGGACGCCGGAGGTCCCGTCGGCGGCCCTGTCGGGCCGCGGGGTCGGCCCCGTCGGCGGTGAGCGTCGACATGGTGGGATAAATCGTTTACACGACGCGTGTCGTGGCGGTATGGGTTTGGTTCTCGCCGCCCGCTTGCGTGGTAGGAATGCTGACCCATTTCTCGGTGGAAAACCTCCGTCGGATGTCGCCGGCCCGGCCGGTCGCCGTCAGGCGGGTTCGTCGACGTGGTGGACGGTGAACCTGCTCGCCGTCATCCGTATACTGTCCTGTCTTCGGATGGTGGAAGGTCGGCCCTTCTGGCGTTCTGACCTGGTCTTATGCGTTCAGCCGCACGTGAGCGATTCTTCCGTCGATTTCCGATGGCCCGCCGTGCCGGTCCTCGTTGTGATTCCCGATCCTGTCGGCCTCTCGGAGTTCGACGATTTCTCGTGGGCGCGGTGATCGTCTTAATATGTTGATCATGGTGCCCCGCGAGGACGATGCGACTTCGATCGCTCGGCCGATTTCTCTCCGTCACGGAATCTCACTCCTGTCGGCCCTTCTCGGTCTGGTCGGCTTCGCGCTGCTCGCCTATCAACTGGTGGGTGTCTTCACATGTCCCTACGCGGAATGGGAGACGTGTATCGGTGACACTCCGTTGTCGGACCTGGCCCCGATCACCGTCGGGCTCTGCGGTCTGCTGCTCATCGGCGGACTGCTGGGCGCGGGCAGGCTTCGCGCGGCGATCGTTCCGCTGGCACTGCTCGTCGCGGCGATGGCGGTCCTGTCGGTCTGGTGGCTGCTGCCGGTGGGCGAGGACCGCCCGTGGTTGTCCGCCGCGGCGGGTGCCCTGGGTCTCCTCGGTGTCGTCATCGGCTGCGCGCAGTGGGCGGCGGGATCGCGGGCCCGTCGGCAGGGCGCCGACGGCGGTGCGTCGCCGGTGCGCCTCGGCACTCCGGTGGTGGGCCGCATCGCCTCGGTGCAGGTCACCGAGGACGAGATCAAGGGGGCACCGCTGGTGTCGATCACGGCGGAGTACGCCGACGCCGACGGTTCGCTCCGAAGACACACGAAGAAGCGAGCCGTCGGCGTCGCCCACCTGCCGAGGACCGGAGATCAGACCGTCGTCTGGTACGACGCGGACCATCCGGATCAGGTGGACTTCGCCCATTCCTCCGAACAGGGCCCGCTGGACGAGCTGGTGGACCGAGTGCTCGGGAGGCAGCCGGGATTCACCGCAGCGGGCCCGTATCTCGCCCGGGAGGAGACCGAACGGAACCTCCGCCCCGGCGGCTGAGCCCGGTCGGCGGACGAGATCGGCATCGCCGCGGGCGACGGCTGGATGAGCCGTCCGTGTCGTGCTTGCGACAATGCGGGGATGAGCAGCAGCCCCGCCGATCACCGATCCGGCTTCGCCTGTTTCGTCGGTCGGCCGAACGCAGGCAAGTCCACGCTGACCAACGCGCTGATCGGGACGAAGGTCGCGATCACCTCCAGCAGACCGCAGACGACCCGGCATGCCATCCGCGGCATCGTGCACCGGCCGGAGGCGCAGCTGGTCGTGGTGGACACGCCGGGGCTGCACCGGCCGCGCACGCTGCTGGGGCAGCGGCTCAACGACGTCGTGCGCGAGACGTGGGCCGAGGTGGACGTGGTCGGCTTCTGCGTGCCCGCCGACCAGAAGATCGGCCCGGGCGACCGGTTCATCGCCGCCGAACTGGCCAAGGTGGCGCGGCGGACCCCGGTGTTCGGCGTGGTCACCAAGACCGATCTCGTGCCCGCCGAGCGGGTGGCGCAGCAGCTGGTGGCCCTCCAGGAGGTGATGGCCTTCGCGGAGCTGATCCCCGTCTCGGCGGTGGACGGCTATCAGGTCTCCACGCTCACGGATCTGCTGATCGGCAGGCTTCCGGTCGGCCCCGCGCTGTATCCGGGCGGTGAGCTGACCGACGAGCCGGAGACGACGCTGGTCGCCGAGCTCATCAGGGAGGCGGCGTTGGAGGGCGTGCGCGACGAGCTGCCGCACTCCATCGCGGTGACCGTCGAGGAGATGGTGCCGCGCGAGGGCAGGGACGACATGCTGGACGTCCACGCGGTGATGTACGTCGAGCGGCCCAGCCAGAAGTCCATCGTCATCGGCCGCGCCGGGGAACGGCTGAAGCACGTCGGCTCCGAGGCACGCCGCCAGATCGAGGCGCTGCTGGGCAGCAGGATCTTCCTCGATCTGCGGGTGAAGGTCGCGAAGGACTGGCAGCGCGATCCCAAGCAGCTGCGTCGACTCGGTTTCTGAGATCGCTCGGGGCGGCCGTGCCCTCCGGCGTGGTGTCGATCCGACGACGAGCAGGCGTGCTCCGCGGGCCTGACACCGGCAGGGATCCGGTGTCCGGCATCCGGTGTTCGGGCGCGGACGCCACGCCGAGGCGGTGATCGCCCCGTGTGTCCCGGGCTCACCAGGCCCGTGGTCCGGGTGGCGCCCGCCGACGTCGTGAGCGGTCGAGGCCCCCGCGTCCGCGGCAGACCCTTCGGCGCGTCGCGTCATCGCGGACCCGGTCATACGGAGTAGCCACCGCCAGAGGCGACAGGAGGACTGACGGCGTCGCGGGCGGCTCGGGGAACACGGGCAGGGAGGCGGCCGCGCTCGGACCGTGCCGCCGACGGGCAGCCGACGGCCGTGTCGGACGCGGGTGGCACGATGACGAGATGGCCCTGTACCGCGATACCGGTGTGGTGCTGCGGGTACAGAAGCTCGGCGAGGCCGACCGGATCATCACCCTGCTCACCCGCAGACACGGCAAGGTGCGTGCCGTGGGCAAGGGCGTCCGGCGGATGTCCTCCCGATTCGGCGCCCGGCTGGAGCCCTTCGGGCACGTCGACGTGCAGCTCTACACGGGGCGGACCCTGGACGTGATCACCCAGGTGCAGACGCTGGACGCCTTCGGTGCCGGCCTGGTCCCCGATTACCAGCGGTACACGGCGGGCTGCGCCGTCCTGGAGGCGGCCGACCGGCTCAGCGCGGAGGAGGGCGAGCCGGTGCTCCGGCTGTACCTGCTCCTCGTGGGGGCGCTGCGGGCGCTGGCCGACGGGGTGCGGGACCCGATGCTGGTCATGGACGCCTTCCTGCTCCGGGCGATGACGCAGGCGGGTTGGGCGCCCGCGCTCGCGGAGTGCGCGCGCTGCGGACGTCCCGGACCGCACCGCGCCTTCAACGTGCCCGCGGGCGGCACGGTGTGCGAGACCTGTCGGCCGCCCGGTTCGGTGTCCCCCGCTCCGGAGACCGTGGCGCTGCTGAGCGCGCTGCTACACGGCGACTGGCCCGCCGCCGAGGCCTCAGACCAGCGTTGTCGGCGTGAGGGCAGCGGGCTGGTGGCCGCTCACCTGCAATGGCATCTGGAGCGCAGCCTGCGATCGTTGCCGCTGGTGGACCGGCGCGGCGGCGAGCCGGACGGCGTGCCGTCGGAGTCGGCGCCCGTCTGACGTCTCGGCGGCCGCCGAGACGGGCCTGCCGGAACAGGACCCGCCCGAGCCGTTCGGGCCGCCCGAGCAGGTCGGTCCACCGGAGCGAGCGCGGACGGCGTTCCGCAGCCGCCGTCGCCCGCGAAGCGACCGGGGTCGGCTCGCGGCGAGAACGCCCCGCCGCTCCGCGTGGGATGCGGGCGTCGGGCGGGGAGTTCGTGTTCGGGCGCAGGCCTTCGACCGGCGCGGGTCGGCGTCCGCGCGGGTGGTGTCGACCGTCCTGGCCTCTCCGTGACGACGTCGCACCCGTCGCCCCTCGTGCGGCCGCGCCGTACGGGCGCGGTGGTCCCGCGGCAGGCGCTGTTCGTGTCGAGCGGCGACCGGGTCGGCGCCGCCGCGGCGGCAGGGCCGCTGAGCGGATGAGCGCTCCGTGTCGGGTTCTCGGGTACGGGGGCCGGTCCGAGTGATGAACCTCCGCAGGCGCCGATCCCTGCGGCTCGACCCGAACTGGAGAAATTCTCCGGCCTGGTGACCTGCGTTGATGGCCGTCCGGCCGGGATCAAGGGCGGGCGGCGGGATCTCGAGGTGGTTCTTTGGTGCTATGGTTCGTTACATGAGTAACGAACCAACCAACTAGGGGGCCGAGGTGTTCGACGACCGAAGCCCGATCTATCAACAGATCGCCGAACGGATCAAGAACGACATCCTCGGTGGCGAGCTGGCCGAAGACGACCAGGTCATGTCGACGAACCAGTACGCCGCCTTCTACCGGATCAACCCGGCCACCGCGGCCAAGGGTTTCCACCAGCTGATCGAAGAAGGCGTGCTCTACAAGAAGAGGGGGATCGGGATGTTCGTCAGCAAGGGAGCGCAGGAGGCCCTGCGGGCTCAGCGGCGTCAGCGCTTCTTCGAGGAGGTCGTCGACGCGATGGTGACCGAGGCACGGATCGTCGGCATCTCCCTCGACGAGGTCGTCCAGCGAATCCAGGAACAGCAGAGGAGTGACCGATGACGTTGGACATCGCGGTCGACGGGCTTCGGGTCGACTACGGGAGCTTCACGGCCGTCCGTGATCTCAGCTTCACCCTCGCGGGCGGGAAGATCCACGGACTGCTCGGCCGCAACGGCTCCGGCAAGAGCACGCTGCTGTCGGTGATCGCGGCCTTCCGCAAGGCCACGGCGGGTTCCGTGCGGGTCGGCGGACAGCAGCCGTTCGAGAACGCCGAGATCGTCCGCCAGATCTGCTTCATCCGCGAGAGCGGCGACACGGCGGGCGGCAGCGTCAAGGCGTCACTCGACTTCGCCGCCGCCTTCCGGCCGAACTGGGACGCCGACTACGCCGAGGCACTGCTCGATCGCTTCGAGATCCAGAAGAAGAAGTCGGTCGACGCCCTGTCCAGGGGTAAGAAGTCGGCACTCGGCGTGACGCTGGGGCTGGCCTCGCGTGCCCCGCTGACCATCTTCGACGAGTCCTACCTCGGCATGGACGCGCCGTCTCGATACGCCTTCTACGAGGAGCTGCTCGACGACTACCTGGCGAACCCCAGGACGATCGTCCTCTCCACGCACCTCATCGAAGAGGTCGGCTCGTTGTTCGAGGAGGTCGTGATCCTCGATCGCGGCGGGCTGGTGCTGCACGAGGAGACGGAGACGCTGCGGGAGCGGGGCGCGGCCGTCACCGGGCCCGCCGAGACGGTCGATCGCTTCACCGCCTCGCTGCGGGTGCTCAACGAACAGCGGCTCGGCGGGACGAAGTCGGCGACGGTGTTCGGCGCCCTCACCGCCGAGCAGCGGGACCGGGCCCGCGCCGACGGGCTCGAACTGGGTCCCGTCGGGATCCAGGATCTGTTCGTGCACCTGACCGGGTCCGGGGAGGAGCGGCGATGACCACGCGGTCGACTCCTACCACGGGCAACGTCCTCACCGCACTGATCAGAGGACTTCGAGCCGTCCTGATCGGCTACTGGGCCGTCCTGATCGTCGTCGTGCTCGCGATCTGGTTCGTGGCGTTCATCTTCGGCGCGAGCGATGCGGCGGGTACCGCGGGCTGGTCGTTCTCCAATCCGCCGAAGTACTTCCTCCTCGCGACCGGCGTCATGCTGCCGACGATATTCCTGCCGATGTTCCTGATACACGGCGTCACCCGACGCCGGTTCCTGGTGGACGGCGGGATCTTCGCCGTGCTCGTCTCGGCGGCGTTCGCGGTGGCGCACTGGATCGGGCTGCTGATCGAGGGCTTCCTCCTCGGCACCATGGCCGTCGACCACCAGGCGAACGGGGCGCACCTGTTCGACTCACGAGGACAGGTCCTGCTCGTGCTCCTCGAGTTCGGGGTGCTCGGCCTGGTGCACCTGCTGGCGGGAGTGATCATCGGTGCGGCCTTCTACCGACTCGGCTGGCTGCGCGGGCTGTTCCTGATCCCCGTCGCGCTGCTGCCGGTGGTGGTCACGGAGCTGACCATGGCCACCGGCTGGGTCAGCGGGGCGGTGGAGGCGCTCGGTCTCACACGACTGTCGGCCGTCGTCGGCACGCCGATCGTGCTGCTGTCGATCCTGGCCGCGGCGGGCGGCTGCCTGCTGCTGATCCGCGACCTCCCCGTTCGCAGCGCCTGAGCCTTTCGTCGATCCTCGGCACCCGGCCGGCATCGGGCCCGGACCGTGCCGCCGGACCGGCACCGACCCGACCCGCCGTGCTCCCGACTCATGCCGAGGCGGCGTGAAGACGGGGATGCCCGATCGGGCCGTGCGCATTCTCGACGGCCCCGAAAGGCCGATCTGCTCGATCCGGCTGCCCACAGCTGAGAGAACGGCCGACAGGACCGTCCTTCTCGTCATCGCGTCGAACCCGAAGAGAGATCAATCATGGTGTCCTCGACCAGTCCGATCCTGCCCGCCCTCATCGTGCGACTACTTCGTAACCAAAGCACGTGGCTGGCGACCTTCTGGGCCATCGTGCTCGGTGTGATCGTCGTCGTGAGCGTCGTCGCCGCGTTCTTCGGTCAACTCGATGCCAGTGTCGTCGACTGGATCGTCCCGTATTCGATCAAATACGCGCTGGCGGGCATCGGAATGGGAATGCTCACGGTTCAGCTGCTCCAGGCCATCGCGACCGGAATCACCCGGGGGGAGTTCCTGGTCGCCTGGCGAGTCGTGGCCGTCGCCATGGCGCTGCTGCTCGGAATCGGTACCACGGTCTTCTTCTGGGTCGAGCGACTGCTCCACGACGCCGTCGGGCTGTCCACCCGGCTCACCAGCGTCCACCTGTACGGATCGATCGAACAAGTTCATCTCATCATGGTGGAGAACCTCGTCGTCGGCTTGGTCCATCTCATCGCGGGCTGTCTGATCGGCGTGATCTTCCACCGGGGAAGCGGCCTCGGTCGGTGGCCGCTGCTCGCGCTTCCGGTCTTGCCGGTGATCGTCGTGGAATGGTCGATCCTCCATTTCGGTGGCAGCCCCGCAGGCGGCTTCCCCGGAGCTGACTCGAACGCCATCGCGTGGTTCCTCGTAATCGGCGCGGTGTGCATCGCGATACCCGGTCTGATCACCCACCTGTTGGTGCGAGGAATTCCCTTCGACGCCGCCGCCGAATGACCCCTTCCTACCCCTTCTTATGAATCGAACGTTGTGAGGAGAAAATCAGTGTCAGTCATCGAAGTGCGAAATCTGCGGAAGAGCTATCGCGACCACGTCGCGGTGCACGACGTCTCCTTCGCCGTGGAGGAGGGCGAGATCTTCGGGATCATCGGTCCCAACGGAGCGGGCAAGACGACCACGGTGGAATGCGTCGAGGGCCTGCGCGCCCCGGACGGCGGCACCATCGAGGTCCTGGGCAGGCACCCGAGGCGGGACGGGCAGGAACTGCGGCAGCTGATCGGCGTGCAGCTCCAGGAGAGCGCGCTGCCCGAGAAGGCCACGGTGCGGGAGTCCCTGGAGCTGTACAGCTCCTTCTATCGCAAGCCCGTCGACTGGCGACCTCTCGCCGAGGACCTCGGCCTGTCCGGCAAGCTCTCCAGCCGCTACGGCAAGCTCTCCGGCGGCCAGAAACAGCGACTGTCCATCGCGCTGTCGCTCGTGGGCGGCCCGAAGATCGCCTTCCTCGACGAGCTGACCACGGGGCTCGACCCGCAGGCCCGGCGGGACACCTGGGAGGTCATCGAGGGCGTCCGGCGTCGGGGCGTCACGATCGTGCTGGTCACCCACTTCATGGAGGAGGCCGAGCGGCTCTGCGACCGCATCGCGCTGATCAACGGCGGCCGTGTCGCCGCGGTGGACAGCCCGAGCGGGCTCATCGCGAACGTGCAGGCCGAGCAGCGCATCCGGTTCCGGACGTCCGCTCCGATCGACGATCGGTTCCTCACCGACCTGCCCGAGGTCCGGTCGGTGGAACATCAGGGGAGCCAACTGCTGGTCAGCGGGCACGGCGAACTGCTGTTGGCCGTCACGGCCGCCCTGTCCGCCGCTCGCGTCAGTCCCCTCGACCTGCGTGTGGAGCAGGCCAGCCTCGAAGACGCCTTCGTCGCCCTGACCGGGCGTCGGATCGAAGAGAACCCCGTCGCAGCAGGGAGCAACTGAGATGTCCGGAATGACCAGGATCTTCGTCCACGAGTGGAAGCTCTTCTTCCGGGACCCGACCGCGGCCTTCTTCGGCTTCATCTTCTCGCCGGGGCTGCTGATGATCTTCGGTTTGATCCCGGCCTTCAGCGTTCCCGAC
Organism: Actinoalloteichus hoggarensis; assembly: GCF_002234535.1. Taxonomy (NCBI): domain Bacteria; kingdom Bacillati; phylum Actinomycetota; class Actinomycetes; order Pseudonocardiales; family Pseudonocardiaceae; genus Actinoalloteichus; species Actinoalloteichus hoggarensis. Next base: position 5,273,219 of record NZ_CP022521.1, on the reverse strand, counting down.
CCCGCGCTGGGCGGTGTGCGACTGCTCGACCTGTATGTGCCCATCATGATCGCGATCGCCCTCGCCACGGTCGCCATCGTCACCCTGCCCGCGACGATGACCGCCTACCGGGAGCGGGGCATCCTGCGCAAGCTCTCGACCACGCCGGTGTCGCCGCTCCACCTGCTGCTCGCGCAGCTGTTGGTGAACCTCGCGGTCGCCCTCGCCTCGATCGCCGCCACGATCCTGCTGGGGCGCTTCGTCCACGGCATCGCGCTGCCCGCCAACCCCGGCGGCCTGCTGCTGATGACGGTGCTCCTGGCGGTCGCGCTGTTCGGCGTCGGACTGCTGATCTGCGCGGTGGTGCCGAACTCGCGGATGGCCTCGGGCGTGGGCACGGTCGTCTACTTCCCGGTGATGTTCTTCGCGGGACTGTGGCTGCCCAGGGACGCCATGCCGGACGTGCTGCGCACCATCAGCGACCTCACCCCCGTCGGCGCGGGCGTGCAGGCTCTCCAGGACACCGTCGCGGGAGGGTGGCCTCCGCTCGGTGCCGTCGCGGTCATGGCCTGCTACGCGGTCGTCCTGATCGGGCTCGCGGCCAAGATCTTCCGATGGGACTAGGACTCGCCTGCCGCCCGCCCGTGCTCCCCGCCGGAGCACGCCGGGAACAGGCGCCCGCCGACCGACCCTAGATGGTTCGCAGCGGGCAGGCAGGCCCCGAGGGGCAGTGCCTGTGCAAGAGGGAGCTGCTGCGAGTCCTCGCTCATGAGCCGCCGACCCGCCCGCCGGGTCGGCGGCTCTCCTCTGCCGCCTCATCCGGTCGGCTGTCCGTCCCGCCGAACGGCCCGCGACCGACCGGCCGCCGACCGGTCCCGACACGCCGTCGGGCAGGATGACCGTGTTTGTCCAGCGTCGCCGGGGGAGACCATGAGGAGGTCAGTCGTCTGATGCTGCGTCGGTTCCGGAGCGGGCGAGACCAGTACACGCCCCGCCCCCCTGACCCGCACCCGTCCGGGGCACGTCCCCCCGCCATCCCGCCCGCGTTGGTGCCCAACCACGTCGCGCTGGTGATGGACGGCAACGGGCGATGGGCCAAGGCCAGAGGGCTGCCGCGCACCGACGGCCACAGACGCGGCGAGGAGGTGCTCAGCGACGTCGTCAGCGGAGCCATCGAGCTCGGCGTCAAATGGCTGTCGGTCTACGTCTTCTCCACCGAGAACTGGAAGCGAAGCCCCGAAGAGGTGCGCTTCCTGATGGGCTACAACCGGGACGTGCTGCGCAAGCGCACCGACTTCATGGTCGAGCACGGGGTGCGGGTGCGCTGGGCCGGCCGTCGCCCCAAGCTGTGGCGCAGCGTCATCGACCAGCTCGAGGACGCCGAGGAGCGCACCAAGGACAACGACGTCCTCACCCTGACGCTCTGCGTCAACTACGGCGGCCGGGCCGAGATCGCCGATGCGGCCAAGGAGATCGCCCGGCGGGTGGCCGCCGGGGAGATCAATCCGGACAAGGTCGACGAGAAGCTCATCGCGAGGTACCTGTACAACCCGGAGATGCCGGACGTCGACCTGTTCCTGCGTCCCTCCGGAGAGCTGCGCACCTCGAACTTCCTGGTCTGGCAGTCGGCCTACGCCGAGCTGGTGTTCATGGAGACGCTGTTCCCCGACTTCGACCGGATGGCGCTGTGGCGGGCCTGCGAGGCCTATGCCCAGCGCGATCGGCGCTTCGGCGGTGTGAAGAACCAGCAGGCGGGGCCCGTCCCGCCCGCCGAAGGCGACGACGTCGTCGAAGAACCGAACGGAGGCACTGACTAAGTGACGGACTCGGAGATCCCCTCGGACCAGCGAGCGGGGGAGGCGGCCAAGACGGCGGCCCTTCTCTCGGCCGCCCGCGAGGCGCTGGAGCGCTATCACGAGGTGCACACCGACGACGACGGGGCGCTCACCTTCCGTCATGGCGAGGTGCCGTGTGCGGTGCAGGCCATGCAGCTGGCCGAGGGGCTCACCGTGCTGAGCCTCACCTGCGTCGTCGCCTGGGACCTGCCGGACGACGACACGCTGGCCAAGTCGGCCGCCGAACGCGCCGGGCAGGGCCTCTTCGGCACGCTCGGCGTCGTGCGCACCGGGAAGGGCATGGATGTCACCCTTCGGTATGCCTTCCCCGCCGAGGGCATGGGCGCCACACCGCTGAGCACCATGCTGATGCTGGTGGTGTCCACCGCCTCGCAGCTGCGCACCGAGCTGCTGGATACGGCGGGCGGCCAGGACAGACCGGGCGGCCAGGACAGGGTGTGAGCCGAGGCGGGCCGTCGCGGCCCGTGTCGGGCCGCGTGCGAGCGGACTCGGGCGGCGTGGACGAAAGATCGGAACGGCGATGAACGGTGGTCAGGAGGCGACGCGCTCGCCGGAACCGACGTCGAACGGCTCCCCCGGGGGCGACGCGCCCGTCTCGGCGATCAGCACGCCGCCTGCGGCGGGACCGGCCGGGCGTGCGCCGCGCTCGCGGCGGATCACGTCGCTGGAACTGCTCTGCGTCCTGCTGCTGGCCGCGATGTTCTTTCAGGACATGCTGGTCGAGCTGCTCGACGCGCCCGCTCTGCGCACCGGGGCGACCGTCTTCGTCGCCATCTGCGTGCAGGCGCTGCCGTTCCTGGTCCTCGGCGTCCTGATCAGCGGGCTGATCGCGGCGTTCCTGCCGCCGAGGGTGCTGCGGCGACTGCTGCCGGGCAACGAGGCGGCGGGGGTTCCGGTCGCGGGGTTGGCCGGGCTCGCCCTGCCGGGCTGTGAATGCGCGTCCGTGCCGGTGGCGCGACGCATGATGCAACAGGGCATCGCGCCGTCGGCCGCTCTGGTGTTCCTGCTCGCCGCCCCGGCGATCAACCCGATCGTGCTGGTCTCCACTGCGGTGGCGTTCCCCGGCGAGCCGATGATGGTGCTCGCCCGGTTCCTCGCCTCGCTGCTCACCGCGATGGTGATGGGCTGGCTGTGGATCAGATGGGGGCGGATGGAGTGGATCGCCGAGCGCGCGCTGCGCAGGCTGCCCGATCAGCGACCCGGTTCCCGGTGGGTGAGCTTCGTCGAGACGGTGCGTCATGACCTGGTCGAGGCGGGCGGTTATCTGGTGCTGGGCGCGCTGGCCGCCGCGGTGCTCAACGTCGCGGTCCCGCCCTCCTGGCTGGACAGCCTCGGCGGACAGGTGCTGCTCGCGGTGATCGTGATGTCGGTGGCCGCCGTCCTGCTGGCCCTGTGCAGCGAGGCCGACGCCTTCGTGGTGGCCTCCCTGCCGGGGCTTCCACTGCCCGCGCGGCTGGCCTTCCTGGTGGTCGGCCCCGCCGTGGACATCAAGCTGATCGCCATGCAGGCGGGCACCTTCGGCCGCTCCTTCGCCGCGCGGTTCGCCCCGGCGACCTTCCTGGTCGCGGTGCTCAGCGCCCTGCTCGTCAGCGCTTTGCTGCTGGAGTGGTGACGCGGCCCGGCGCCGCCCGACGGGGCGGCATCGGGCACACTCGGGGTCGCCCTCGCCGACGGTCCGGCGGGGCGGCGGGTACGCGGTGCCCTCGGCGTGACGCGAAGCGGCGCGTCGACGCCAGGAGCCGGCCGGTCGCAACGGACTCGAGGCCGCCGACCTCGGGCGAGACCGACACCGGAGCGAGCGGTGACGTCGGACGAGAGAAGGCGGTGACATGCGACGCGAGACGCAGAACGTGCTGCTGGTGCTGTTGGGCGGCGCGCTGGTGAAGATCTCGTGGGACGGGACCTACCTGCGCTATGTGCGTCCCTCGCTGCTGCCGTTGCTGCTCGGCGCGGGCGTGATCATCGTCGCCGTCGGCGTGGCCGCCATCGTCTTCGACATCTGGGGTCATCGCGGTGCCACCGCGACCGATGGCGGCGCCGAGCGCGACCGGCGGCCGGGGCGGCCCCGTTCCTCCGCCGGACGGCGGTCGCCCGACGGCGACGCGGGCGGCTCGGCGAACGAGGCGGTGCCGGACTCGTCCTTGCCCGCGGTCGGCCTCGTCGGCGCCGCCGCGGGTGGGGTGACGGCGGCGGTCGACGGCACCGGAGAGGACTCGGGGAGCCGGACAGGCGTGGCCTCCGCGGCCGTCGAGGCGCGGGCGGCGAGCCCCGGCCCGTCCCCCGTCGAGCACGGCCCGGCGGATCATGCCCATGCCCATGCCCATGCCCATGCCCATGCCCATGCCCATGCCGACGACCACGGCCACGGTCGTGGCCGCTCCTCGTGGATGCTCCTGCTGCCGGTCCTCGCGATCCTCATGATCGCCCCGCCGGCGCTGGGCTCGGACTCGGTCCAGCGCGCGGGCGACCGTTCGGTGATCACGGATAGACCGCCGTCGGGCGGCGGTCTGTTCGGCCCACTACCCGACGGCGACGTGCCCGCCATGCAGATCACCGACGTGGTGATGCGCTCGGTCTGGGACGCGGGCGGGGCGCTGAACGGCCGACAGATCTCGGTCACCGGATTCCTGGTGCGAGACGAGGTCGACGGTCAGGGCGCCTCGGCACCGGGAGCGACGTCGGCCCCGGTGGCGGACCCGGCCGAACCCGGCGCCGTGTACGTCGCGCGCATCCGCATCATGTGCTGTGCCGCCGACGCGCTGCCCGTCAAGCTCCGGCTGGACGCCGACGGCGCGTCGGCCGCCACGCTGGCGGCCCTGCCGGTGGACGGCTGGATGGAGGTCACCGGGGAGGTCCGTACCGGCTCGGCCACCGAGGCCAACGGCAACGTGCCCGAGTTCGTCGTCTCGGAGGTCACCCCAGTGGCGGCCCCGGCGGACCCGTACGAGTACTAGCCGCGACCAGTGCTCGGCCCCACGGTGCGTGTCCGTCCGTCGCCGACCCACGCCGCCGACCCGGCCGATCCCACCGCCTCAGGGCCTCGTAGACGGACGCGGCTCGGCGGCGCCCCGCGGGCCTGCGTCAGGCGGCCGCGCAGTCGGCGCAGTCGCCGAAGATCTCCAGGGTGTGGCTGACACGGTGGAAGCCGTGTTCCTCGGCGATGCGGTTCGTCCACCGCTCCACCGCCGGGCCCTCGACCTCCACGGTCCGGCCGCAGTGCCTGCACACGAGGTGGTGATGGTGATGGCTCGAACACCGTCGGTAGACGGCCTCACCGGTGTCGGTGCGGAGCATGTCCACCTCACCCGCCTCGGCGAGGGTCTGAAGGGTTCGGTAGACCGTGGTCAGGCCGATGCCCTCCCCGTTTCGGCGCAGCTCCTCGTGGATCTCCTGAGCGGAGCGGAACTCGGGCTGGTTGTCCAACAGTCGGGACACCGCCGTGCGTTGTCTGGTCGTGCGTACTCCGGGGACCGTCGTCGACGGTCTCTCACTGGTGGTCACGTGTCCTCCGCTCCGCTGCTCGGCTGGGGTTCCTCGACGTGCGTCACCGCGTCGACCACGATGTGAGCCAGGTGCTCGTCCACCAGCCGATACACCACCTCGCGGCCCTGCCGGGTGCCCTGTACCACACCCGCGGACTTCAGCACCCGCAGATGCTGACTGATCAGCGGCTGGGTGACCCCGAGCGACTCGACCAGCTCGTGCACGCAGCGTTCGGCCTGTCGGAGCTGGAGGACGATGGAGATGCGGACCGGCGCCGCGAGGGCCCGCAGCAGGTCGCCCGCCGCGATGAGCGTCTTGGGAGCGGGCATGGGCAGCGCACCCGACGCCGCCCGCTCGTCGCACGGCGAGCCCGGTCGCACGTCGTCGGGTGCCAGCGCCACGCCTCTGGCGGCGTGCTCGATGCCGGGCACGTGCCTCATGGCGTCTGCGGTGGGCATCTCGGTCTCCAGGACTCGGGTGTCGTGGCGCGGTGTCCGGGCGTCGCCCGCCTGCCGTCATTCATTCTAGTGGCGCGTCGCCTCGGCCTGAGTGCGTCCGATCGGCCGCCCGCCTGAGCGGCGCCTCGTTCCGCTCAAGTCGCCAGACTGTTGTAGCCGACAGTAGCGGTAATCACTATCAACATCAGCAGGGTGATCATCCGCAGGGCACGCTCACCCGGCGTGAGCGTCTGCCAGGTGGCGAGCAGCAGGGCCAGGACCAGCACGATGAGGGTCGCGAGCAGCGTGACGCCGATCCAGCCGCCCAGCCACGCCCCGAGCAGGAACAATCCGATGACGACGAGGAAGGCCACCGGGGGCGGGACCCGCGACAGCGGCCCCTCGCCCGGGGTCAGCCGCCTGCGTCGATCTCCTCTGCCTGCCACCGACGGGTCTCCTTCCACGTGCCCACCGCCCGATCCGCGAGCGGTTATCCTCGCACCCCGCACCGCCGAAGGAGCCCGCCCGATGCTGCTCATCTGTCGCTATGCCGTGCCCGAGACCGGCATCGAGGACTTCCTGTCCCAGGCCAGGACGGCGATGCGGCTGCTCGGCGCTCAGCCCGGCTGTCGGGGAGTGCAGCTCACACGGACCGTCGAGCAGGACCCGGACGGCGTCGACTGGACGCTGATCGCCCGCTTCGACTCGGTGGTGGCCTATCGCCGGGCGCTCTCGCCGTTCGACGTGCGAGAACACGTGGTTCCGTTCCTCTCCAGGGCCGAGGTCGGCGGCTCCGCCGTCCACGAGGTGCTGGTGGAGTCGGTGCCGGGTGAGGAGTCGCCGCGTGAGCAGGAGAGCCTGCTGGCCCGGGACCGGGGCAGCGTGCGGCTGGGCGAGGTGGCGGGCCCGGACGTCCCGCGTCGCTGACGCGCCTGCCGTCCCTCCGCACGCGGCGTTCGGCCGCCACCCGCGGGACTCGGACCGCCGGGCCGGCTTCGCGGGACTCCCCGTCCTCGACGGCCTGTGGACGGTCGCCGGGCCCGGTCGGTGCCTGACGGCTGGGCTGAACGAGTGAGCTTCGGAGTCATCTTCGTCGACTTGCTGCCTGCCGGCTTCCCTCCTCTGCCATCATCCGAAACCGGCACCGTCGGCCCGTGGCTACACGGAGTGAGGAGCTGATGACCGGTGGGACGACCCCGTTCGGAGGATGCGACGTCCGGTTCCGCCGCAGCCGAACGCGAGCGCGGTCGGTTCTGGACGCGAGGACGGACGACCTCGCTCATCGCCGTCCTCGCCGCCGTGGTGATCGGCGTGATCGTCGGCGGGATCATGGGCAACCCGAGCGTGGTGCCCGGCTCTGCGAGCGCGTCGAACGCCCCCGTCGAGACGGCGCCCGGCGAGGCCGAGCCCACGCAGGCCGCACCCGCGCCGCCGCCCACCGAACATGCCAGGCAGCCGGGCACGATCTACCTGGCCGACGGCGGCTCCGCACGGCTGGTGCGCGACGAGGTCGACGCCACCGGCACGCTCCCCGTGCCCGACAGCCTCGGCGAGGCCACCTGGTGGGGAGCCGGACTCGGGGCCGCGGCGGGCGCGTCGGTGATGGCGGGACATGTGAACTGGCAGGGCGCCCTGGGGCCCTTCGACCAGCTGCATCGCGCCGAGGTCGGCGAGCGCATCGAGATCGTCGACGTCGACGGCGGCGAGTGGACGTATGAGACCAGCGAGGTGCTGACCCTGCACAAGGACGAGCTGCCTGCCAGGGCCGCCGAGCTGTTCGGTCAGGACGGCGTCCACCGACTGGTCCTGGTGACCTGCGGCGGACGTTACGTCGGCGGTCCGTCGGGATACGAGGACAACCGGATCGTGATCGCGACCCTGGTGGGCACCCCCGATCTCGCCTGAGCGGCCGAGAAGATCTTCGTCCGCGGCCCCGCTTCGGCCTGAGCGCAGGTCACGCTCGCGGCAGCCGGTCCGGCACCGGCCGCTACGCTCGGCTCCTGTCGCCTCGTCCACCAGGCCTTGGGGAGCGTCCGTGCCTGCCGATGCCGATCGGATCGACACCATCGTCAGACTCTGCCGGGCTCGCGGCCTGGTCTACCCCAGCGGGGAGATCTACGGCGGGGTCCGGGCGGCCTGGGACTACGGCCCGCTGGGCGTCGAGCTCAAGGAGAACGTCAAGCGGCAGTGGTGGAAGGCCGTCGTCCACGGCCGGGACGACGTCGTCGGCCTGGACTCCTCGGTGATCCTGCCGCGCGAGGTGTGGGCCGCCTCCGGTCACGCCGAGGAGTTCGTGGCGCTGCTCATCCAGTGCACCGCGTGTCACCACCGGTTCCCCGCCGCGGACCTCGTCGAGGAGTTCCGGGCGCGGACGGGTGAGGAACTGGACGCTCGCGCGCTGCTGGCGCTGACCTGCCCGGACTGCGGCAGCCGGGGACGGTTCACCCCGCCGAGCCTGTCCAGCGGGATGCTGGCCACCGCCCTGGGCCCGGACGAGGCCGACGACAGTCCTTACCATCTGCGGCCGGAGACGGTGCAGGGCGCGTTCGTGAACTTCCACTCCGTGCAGGCCACCGGCCGCCGACGGCCGCCGTTCGGCGTCGGACAGATCGGCAAGGTCTTCCGGAACGAGGTCACCCCCGGCGACTTCCTGTTCCGCTCCCGCGAGTTCGAGCTGATGGAACTGGCCTACTTCGTACCGCCGGATCAGGACGAGGACTGGCATCGCTACTGGATCGACGCCCGCACCGAGTGGTACACGGGCCTGGGCGTGGATCGGGCCAACCTTCGGCACTATCCGCATCCGGCGGACCAGTTGGCGCACTACGCGCGCCGTACGGTCGACGTCGAGTACCGGTTCGGCTTCCCCGGCCGGGAGTGGGATGAGCTGGAGGGCGTCGTCAACCGGGGCGACTTCGACCTCGACGCCCACGCCGAACGCACCGGGGTCGATCTGTCGTACTACGACCGCACGGCGGGCAGCCGGTACCGGCCCTACGTCATCGGTCCCTCCGTGGGGGTGGGCCGGGCGGTGCTGGCCTTCCTGCTGGACGCCTACACCGAGGAGGAGACGCCCAACCCGATCGGCGGCGTGGACCGGCGGATCGTGCTGCGGCTGGATCGTCGACTCGCCCCGGTGAAGGTCGGGGTGCTGCCGGTGTCGCGCAGCGCGGATCTGGCCCCGCAGGCGGCGGCCGTCACGGCGGAACTGCGCCGCAGCTGGAACGTCGAGTTCGACGATTCCGGGGCCATCGGCAGGCGCTACCGTCGGCAGGACGAGATCGGCACGCCGTTCTGCGTGACGCTGGACTTCGACGGGCTGCTCGATCACACGGTGACGGTCCGCGATCGGGACAGTCTCGGGCAGGAACGGGTGTCGCTGGACAAGCTGAACGACTATCTCGCCTTCCGGCTGCGCGGCTGCTGAGCGCGGCGTCATAGAAGGGCGGCGCTGGGAGGGCTGACGCCGGGGGCGAGGACGGTGTCGGCGAGGACGGCGACGACGCGGGCGTGCCGCCTCGGACACGGGTTCGCCGTCCCGTGCCGGTCGGTCTCCGGCGGTATCGGCGTGGCGTCTCCGGTCGGGTCTCCGGCGGTGTCGGATCGGGCGGCCCGGCGCGGCGACTCCGGGTCCGTCCCCGGCGTCATCGCTGCTGACGGCCGCGCCCTCTCAGCGGGTCGGGGAGGGATGACGGGCTCACGCGAGACGGCGGACGTCGAGACGCCGCTCGACCACTCCCAGCTCGGCGGTCGCGTCCCGTTCCACCAGGTAGGCGCCCGCCGCCCCGTTCTCGGCGACGGCCTCGACCAGCGTCGTGCCGTGGTAGAGCAGGCCCGCGCCGTCGTCGGTGCAGTGGGCGGTCGGCAGGTCGCCCGAGGCGACGGCGGCGTGGACGGCGGGCCTGCGGGCGGCCTCGGAGTCGTAGTGCACGCCGTTGGCGTAGGGCAGCAGTGCCAGCCCGTCGGTGACGATCCGCAGGTCCGGGCCGAAGGAGTCGGTCGGGCCGCCGACGAACCAGCACAGGGAACCCGCCGAGACGCCGCCGAGCACCACGCCGGCCGTCCAGGCCTGCCGCAGCACCTCGGGCAGGCCGTGCACCCGCCAGACGGCGAGCAGATTGGCCACCGAGCCGCCGCCGACCCACACGACGTCGTGCGACAGCACCAGGTCCGCCAGTTCGGTGGTGGGCGGCATGGGGAACAGGTTCAGCGCGGTGACCTCGATGCCCGCCTCCCGGCCGGCCGCCGCGACGGCGGCGTTCTGCGGGCGTTGATCGCCGCAGGCCGTGCCCACGTGGCAGAGGCGAGGCGGCCTGCCCGTCACGCCGGACAGCTCCACGGCGAAGTGGATCAGCGGCGCGAACTCGAGCTCGGTGCGAGTGCCTCGGCGCATTCCGCCTGAGGTCGCGAGGATCGTGGGCTGCTGGGCAGGCATCGGTCCATCCTCGCTGGCGGAGGTGGGGGCTCGCGTTTCGACCTCTCGCCGCGCGCGTCGCGGGACGGCCGCGCGCATGCTCGGCTCGCCGACGGGTTCGCCGCGTCGGGACCGCGCCCGGCCGCGGGCCGGCCGTCGGCAGGCGGCGGGAGACGGGTTCGGCCGCGTGGAACGCCCGCACGGGATCGGGCGGCGAACCGGCCGCGCGGGCTCGGCGCGGAAAGACGGACCACCGTCGCCGCAGGGCCCGCCGCTCTGCGACGATCTCCGGCATGACCGACCCTGAGGGCCTGCCGCGGGGCCTTCGCCTCGGCAGGCTGCTGGCTCGCACCGTCCTCGGCGCCGTGTTGATCCTGGCGTTCGTCGTCGGCGGCACCCTGTTCCGGGTGTGGTTCGTGGCGCGCCAGGACGATCGCAGTCGCGCCGACGTCGTCGTGGTGCTCGGCGCCGCACAGTACGACGGCAGACCCTCCGCCGTGCTGGAGGCGCGCCTGCAACATGCCGTGACGCTCTACGAGTCCGGGGTCGCCGACCACATCCTGACGGTCGGCGGCAGGCAGGCGGGGGACAACTACACCGAGGCCGAGGCCAGCGAGATCTGGCTGGTCGAGAACGGGGTCCCGCCGGACCGGGTGATCGCCGTCGGGGAAGGCGTCGACACCCTGGGCAGCTTCCGGGTCTCCGCTCGGGCCATCTCGGATCGGGGCTGGGACTCGGCGGTGATCGTCAGCGATCCGTGGCATTCCCTGCGGGCCAGGACCATGGCCCGCGACGCGGGCATCGACGCCTGGGTCTCGCCGACCCGGCGGGGTCCGATCGTGCAGACCAGGGAGACGCAGGCGCGCTACATCGTGCGGGAGACGGCCGCGCTGCTCCACTACCGACTCACCCACGCCCCCGCCGCCGGCGACGACAACGGGCTGAAATGAGCCCGGCGGCCTGTCACGCTCCTCGCGTGCAGGCCGCACCGAGTCGGGCGGCTCGACTCGAAGCAATCGCACGCCGGGACGGCCGGATCCGGCACCGTCGACGCCGCGTCGGCCCGCGTGGCAGACGATCGCGTCGACACCCGACCCCACGATCGGCGGCATCGCGACGGGTGCCCTGTCGGGTCGCGCACCGGGACCTTAGGCTGCCCCGGTGTCGTCCGACTACCGCGACCACGACGCGGCTCGTCTGCTGGTCGAGCCGCCCAAGCACGCCGTCCTCGAGTCGGGACGGGCCGAACGACGCACCGCCTTCGCGCGAGACCGGGCCAGGGTGCTGCACTCCGCCGCACTGCGCAGGCTCGCGGGCAAGACCCAGGTGGTGGGGCCCGACGAGGGCGACGTGCCGCGCACCCGACTCACTCACTCGCTGGAGGTCGCGCAGATCGGGCGGGGCATCGGCGCCGAGCTGGGCTGCGATCCCGACATCGTCGACACCGCCGGGCTGGCGCACGACATCGGCCATCCGCCGTTCGGCCACAACGGGGAACGCGCGCTGGACGCCGCCGCGGCGGCGTGCGGCGGCTTCGAGGGCAACGCCCAGACGTTGCGCATCCTGACCCGGCTCGAACCCAAGGTGCTGACCGAGGACGGCGGCTCGCACGGGTTGAACCTCACCAGGGCCACCCTGGACGCGGCGACGAAGTATCCGTGGCCGCGCGTCGCGGGCACCCGCAAGTTCGGCGTCTATGCCGACGACCTCCCGGTCTTCGAGTGGATGCGTCAGGGCGCCCCCGACCGACGGCGCTGTCTGGAGGCCCAGGTCATGGACTGGGCGGACGATGTCGCCTATTCCGTCCACGACGTGGAGGACGGGGTGCTGTCGGGCCGCATCTCCCTGCGCCAGCTGGCCGATCCGACCGAGCGGGCCGTCGTGGCGCGGCTGGCCGCCGAGAGCTTCTCCGACGACTCGGCGGCGGCGCTGGAGGCCGCCGCGGCCGGGCTGCTGCGGCTGCCCGTGGTCGTCGACGTGCTGGACTACGGGGGCAGCCTCGCCGACCAGGTGGCGTTGAAACGGCTCACCAGCGAGCTGGTCGGCCGGTTCGCCACCGCCGCCGTCGTCGGGACCAGAGCGAAGTTCGGCGACGGACCGCTGTGCCGCTATCAGGCCGACCTGGTGGTCCCGCCCGAGGTCGTCGCCGAGGTCGCGCTGCTCAAGGCGGTCGCCCTGCGGTACGTGATGAGCGACCCGAGACGGCTCCGGACGCAGGCCGTCCAGCGCGAACTGCTCGGCGAGTTGATCGAGGTCCTGATCGATCGGGCACCCGACGAGCTGGACCCGGCGTTGCGGCCCGCCTGGCAGGTCGCGGGCGATGACGCGGCCCGGCTGCGGGTGGTCCTGGATCAGGTGGCCGCGCTCACCGACGGCCAGGCGGTGCGGTGGCACGCCAGGCTGACCGGTCGAGAGGCCGCCGGTCTCGCCTGAGCGATCCTCCCGGCCCGGGTGCCGCGGCCGGCAGACTGGGGTCATGGCGTACGGATCACTCCGGAATCGGACGGCCTCGCGGCCGCGGCCCCGGACGCGCGTGATCCTCGGCCGGGTCACCGCCCGGTGATCACCTGCGGCGACGACGCCGAGCGGGTCGTCTCGTCGCGGAATCGCGCTGGTCGGCGGTCCGGCCGGACGGTCGTGGCAGCGGTGCCACGGCGGGAGGGTCCCGCCGGGTGGGCTTCTGGGCGGCGACACCGCCGCGGACCGCCGCGACGGTTCCGGGCCGCCCTCCGACGGGTCCGCCGTGCGCCCTCCGCCCTAGCCAGTCGACGACAGACAGGGGTTGTTGATCACCGTGGACGACCGTGCACACCTCTCCTTCGCACTGAACCTGCACCGGGCACTCGCGCCGAGCGACGGCGGTGACTTCTGCTGGTCACCGATGTCCGTGGCCAGCGCCCTCGGCCTGGCGGCGGCGGGCGCGCGGGGCGGCACCCGAGACGAACTGAGCCGGGTCCTCACCGACGGAGCGCCGAACGACCTGCACCGGGTCGCCGGACCGTTGATCGCCTCGGCGGAGCTGAGCACCTCGGGCAGCGGCGAGGACCCGCCGGTCCTCTCGGTGGCGAACACACTGTGGACCAGGGACGACCTCGTCCTGCATCCCTCGTTCCGGCGCAACCTCGAACAGTGGCCGGGCGGAGCCGTGAAGGGAGCCTCCTTCGAGACCGACCCGGAGGGGGCGCGGGCCCTGATCAACGAGGACGTCGCCGACCTCACCCGAGGCCTCATCCCGGAGCTGCTGCCCGTCGGGGCGGTCGAGAAGCGGACGGCGGCGGCACTGGTCAACGCCCTGTACCTCAAGACGGCGTGGATCAACCGCTTCACCGAGGGCGCCACCAGCCCGCAGCCCTTCCATACGAGGACGGGCGTCGACGAGGTGCCGACGATGACGCTGACGGAGCGGATGCCCTACGCCGTCCGCGCGGGCTGGCAGGTCGTGGGGCTTCCCGCCAAGGGCGGCGTCGAGGCGGTGATCCTGCTGCCGGACGGCGATCTCGCCGAAGCCGAGGCCGGACTGGACGGCGCGACGCTGGGCACCCTGCTCGACGCGATCCGGGCTACCCGCGTCGAGTTGTTCCTGCCGCGCCTGCGTGTCACCGGACGCGCGGACCTGAAGACGCCGCTGGGCGGGCTCGGAGTGCGCTCGATGTTCCAGGACGACGCGGACTTCGGCGGGCTGAGCGAGTCGCATCCCGTGCGGATCTCCTCGGTGCTGCACGAGTCGGTGCTGCGGATCGACGAACAGGGGCTGGAGGGCGCCGCCGCGACGGCCGCGATGTTCCAGCTGGCGGCGGCGATCATTCCGCAGCGGCCGATCACGGTGCGGGTCGATCGGCCGTTCTTGTTGCTGGTGCGGCATCGCCGTAGCGGTTCGGTGTACTTCCTGGCCCGCGTCACCGACCCGAGCTGAGTCCGTCCGCGCGGCCGCTCGCCCGGCGCCGTGCGTGCCCCGGATAGTCGCGGATCGTGCCGTCCGCCTGCCCGCGTCGCCGGGGCGGGCGGGCGCTGCGGCGCACCTCGATTCCGGTCGCGCGGAGCGTGCCGGGCGAGCCGCTGTCGCCCGCGCGGCGGGTACCGGGATCCGCGGGTGTCCGAGGCCTGCCCGAGCCCTCGACAGCCTGCCGAGAGTCGAGGCCGGAGGCCGACGCCCGAGACCCGTGCGGGGTCGTCGGGACCCGTCGGTGTCCGGAGATTCGACGGGGTGCGGAATCGGCGGGTGCGGCAGGACCGACGAGTGCGGCGGGCCGGCGGGTGGGGAGTGGGCGGCGTCGACCGGAGCCGGATCCCGCTTCTCGGCGGTGGATCCTCGGTCGGTGCGGGTGGTCGAGAGGCTGCCGCCCCACGCGGAAGCGCGGCAGTGGGCGACGCGGCCGACGGGAACGCGGTGGCCGCCTCGCGGCCTGTCGACCTGCCCGCGACCGATGTTGCCGCCACGATGACTTCAGTGTTCAACGAAAATAATCTTCAGGTTACTGGTCCGAGATCCAGATCGCCGGGACCACTCGGCCAGCCGCACCGACGGATCGCCGGCCCGTGTCGGACCGCGACGCACCATCCGTGCCGCGACACGCGACCCGGCGGCCCTGCTCGGATACGGCGGCCCTGCTCGGATACGGCGCCGCGTCCGTCGCGGACCGGGATGCCCCGTCGACAGATCGGACCGTTCACCGGCAGAGATCCGGTGCGCGCGCCGCGACGGCTCGGTGGCGACGGCATGTCGCGTCGCCGCCGGTAGACGAGTCGTCCAGTCCGTCGAGCGTGATCCGTCGGCGAGGCGCTGCCTGTCCGGGCGAGGCGGCGGACCTGCGGGTCCGGGCGGAGACAGGCTCAGCGAGAGACGGACCGACGACCACGGGGCGGGCGAGAGGCGAGGCCGTGCGAGGCGCGTCGTGAGAGACGAGCCGGCCTGCCACGCCGATCCGCCGGGTGGATCAGGGACTCACGTGCGTCAGCTTGTCGGGATCGGCCACGTCGAACACGGCCACGATCCGCCCCGAGCGGACCGCGATGGAGGCCACCCGGCGTTCGATCGGCAGGCCTCGACCCCCGTCCGCCGCGGCCCCCGGCGCCGCCGGGTCGCCGTCCGAGCGATCGCCTGCGATCAGCACGCCGAGATCGCCGTTGACCAGCACCGGCACGCCGATCCGAGTGAGCCGCGTGCCGTACCGCTCTACGAGCCCGAACAGGAGCCGGACGACCCGGTCCGCCCCGACGATCGGCCTGCGCGCCGTCCTGGCCCGGCCGCCGCCGTCGCCGTGGAAGACGACGTCGGGATGCAGTACCCGCGTCAGCGCGTCGGTGTCCCCGGCGGCCAGCGCGGTGAGGAACTCCTCGAGCAGGCGCCGATGCTCGGCGGCCTCGGCGCGGGGCGGCGGGTCGGCGGCGGCCACCAGCCGCCGAGCCCGGGAGGCGTGCTGACGGGCGGTGGCGGCCGTGCACCCGAGAACGTCGGCGATCGAGTCGAAGGGGACCGCGAAGCCGTCGTGCAGGACGAAGGCCAGCCGCTGGTCCGGGGTGAGCCGCTCCAGCACGAGGACCGCGGCCATCCGCATCTCGTCGGCCCGCACGACCTGCTCCAGCGGATCGGGCGTCGGCGCGCGACCGTCGCCCGGTCGGCTCACGAGCGGTTCCGGCAGCCAGGTGCCGACGTGGCGTTCGCGGCGGGCGCTCGCCGAGCGCAGCCGGTCGACGCAGATCCGCCCGACCACGGTCGTCAGCCAGGCACGCAGGTCGCGTATCCCGTCCCGATCCGAGCGGGGCACGGCGGCCAGCCGCAACCATGACTCCTGCACGGCGTCCTCGGCGTCGGCGCGGGTGCCGAACAGTCGGTAGGCGACCCCGAAGAGGTGCGGGCGGTGCTCCTCGAAGCGCTCGGCCAGCTCCGCGACTGGCCCGATCTCGTCCTCGGCACGGCTCACACCCGGCATTCTCCACCTGCCCGCCGACTCGGCGGCGCCAGGTCGGCCGCCTCCCATAGACTCGCCGACCGTGGCAGGACGCATCCGGGAAAGCGACATCGCCGAGGTACGAGACCGGAACCGGATCGACGAGGTGATCGGCGAGTACCTCGAGCTGCGTCGCGCGGGCGCGGGCGCCCTGAAAGGCCTGTGTCCCTTCCACGACGAGAAGAGCCCGTCGTTCAACGTCCGGCCGACACACGGCACGTTCCACTGCTTCGGCTGCGGTGAGGGCGGCGACGTCATCGCCTTCCTGATGAAGCGCGAGCACCTCAGCTTCGTGGAGTCCGTGGAGCGCCTCGCCGACCGGGTCGGCCTCCGGCTCACCTACGTGGGCGGCGGCGCGACCGTGCAGCGCGACCGGGGCACCCGTCTCCGACTGGTCGAGGCGCACAAGGCCGCCGCCGAGTTCTACGCCGAGGCCCTGCGCGGCCCGGAGGCCGTCCAGGCCAGGGAGTTCCTCGCGTCCCGGGGCTTCGACGAGGCCGCCGCGAGCCGCTTCGGCTGCGGGTTCGCCCCGTCGGGGTGGGACCGGCTGACCAAGCACCTGCTCGGCCGCGGCTTCGAGGCGACGGAGTTGTACAAGGCCGGCCTGGCCAAGGAGGGGAGGCTCGGGCCGATCGACCGGTTCCATCGCAGGCTGCTGTGGCCGATCAAGGATCTCAGCGGCGACGTGGTCGGCTTCGGCGCTCGGCGCATCTTCGACGACGACCCGATCCAGGCCAAGTACGTCAACACCGCCGAGAGTCCGGTCTACCGCAAGTCGCAGGTGCTGTTCGGCCTGGACGTGGCCAAGCGGGAGATCGCCCGCAGGCATCAGGTCGTCGTCGTCGAGGGCTACACCGACGTGATGGCCATGCATCTGGCCGGAGTGCCGACGGCGGTGGCCTCCTGCGGCACCGCCTTCGGCGACGAGCACATCAAGGTGCTGTCCCGGCTGCTCATGGACGCCTCCTTCAACCAGGCGTCCCTCGGCGCCGAGGTCATCTTCACCTTCGACGGCGACGAGGCGGGTCAGAAGGCGGCTCGCAAGGCCTTCGACAGCGATCAGAACTGGTCGGGCAACACCTACATCGCGGTGGCTCCGGACGGGATGGACCCCTGCGAGCTGCGGCAGGAGAAGGGCGATCCGGCCGTGCGCGATCTGGTCGCCCGGCGCCGTCCGCTGTACGAGTTCGCCATCCGGGGCGTGGTCAGGAGCCACGATCTCGACACGGCCGAAGGTCAGCTCGCCGCGTTGCGCTCCTCGACGCCGCTGGTGGCGCGGATCCGCGACGTCGCCCTGCGCGACGAGTACGCCCGGCGGCTGTCGGGCTGGGTGGGCTGGGACGACACGTCCGGGGTGGTCCGCGAGGTCCGTGAGCTGGCGGGCGGCGGCGGGCGTCGCGAACCGGACCGGAACGAGCGGCAGCGGCGCGGACAGGCGACCAGACAGGCGTCCGACGGCGACGGCGGTCCGCCCCGGCCCGCGCCGGACGATCCACAGCTCTGGTTGCAACGGGAGGCGCTGAAGATCGCGTTGCAGTGGCCGGCGCTGGCGGGGCCGGTCTACGACTCGATCTCGGAGCAGGCCTACACCCATCCGGCGTACCTGGCGGTGCATCGGGCGCTGCTCGCGGCGGGTGGCGCGTCCAGCGGACTCTCGGGGTCCGCGCTGGTCGCGGCGATGACGGAGCACTGTTCGCACGCCTCCGTCCGGTCGCTGGTCACCGAGCTGTCGGTGGAGTCGCCTCGGTCCCGGTCGGAGGAGGACTCGCTGTACGCGGCGAGCCTGTTGGCCCGGCTCAAGGAGTCCGTGGTGGCGAGGGAGATCGCCGAGCTGAAGTCCCGCTTGCAGCGGATGTCGGCCACGGAGGAGCCTGAGGAGTATCACGCGCTGTTCGGAGACCTGGTGGGTCTGGAGCAGTATCGCAAGGCGCTGCAGGACCAGGCGGTGGGAGGACTGTCGTGAAGGAGCTCATTCGTCGGCTGCGGCTGTGGGTGGTCGGTTCGCCGAAGCTGCCCGCGAGCTTCACCGGCACGCTGGAGACCGACGAGCGGGTGCTCGCCGTGGCCACCACGAAGGGCGGGGGTGCGGTGGTCGCGACTCGATTCGGGCTGTGGCTGCCCGAGGTGTCGGGCTCCCGGCGCGTGGGGTGGCATCTGATCTCCAAGGCGGCCTGGAAGGACGGCGGCCTGACGGTCGTGGAGGCCGAGTCGGCGGGCATGGCGGGGGAGGCCGAGCTGCTCACGGATCTGCCGCCGCGTCGGTACGCCCTCGCCGAGACCGGTCGGGTTCCGGAGGCGGTGCTGAAACGGGTGAACGCCTCGATCACCTCTCGGCATCACCGCGAGCTGCCCGGCGGCGGCGCCTGGTTCGTGCAGCGGCGGGTCCCCGGCCGTGACGGCGTGCTGCTTCAGGTGCGCATGGACCCCGGCACCGATCGGGCCGTGGTGGTCGACATCGCCTCCGAGGTGGCGGCGAAGCTCGCGCAGGCCCGCCCCGCCCCCGAGTAGGACCCGGCGGCGCAGGCCGATCGCCTTCGTTCCGTCGTGTTCCTCGCGCTCACCTTCGCGTGGCCGATCGCGACCTGCCGGGTCGGTCGTGTCACGGCGCGGGTGGACAAGCGGTGACGATGTGCGTACTTCTCACTCGATCGAGGCAATCTCGGGCCGATCACCCCGCGAAAGGAATAAAGTACGTACGTACGGTTTTCAAGAGGAGGCGCGATGACCACGACGAAGTGGAATCCGGAGACCTACCTGACCTTCGCCGACCAGCGGGGCAGACCCTTTCACGAGCTGGTCGCTCGAATCGGCGCCGAAGATCCCCGACGGGTGGTCGACCTCGGCTGTGGTCCCGGCAATCTGACCGCGACGCTGGCCGAACGCTGGCCGAACGCCCGCATCGAGGCGATCGACTCCTCGCCGGAGATGGTGGACGCCGCCACGGCGGCCGGGGTCCGGGCCCGGCTGTGCGACGTCACGGCCTGGCAGCCCGACGAGGACGTCGACGTCGTCCTCAGCAATGCCGTGCTCCAGTGGGTCCCGGGCCACCGCGAGCTGCTGCGTGGCTGGTTGACGCGACTGCGGCCCGGCGCGTGGCTGGCCTTCCAGGTGCCGGGCAACTTCGACGCGCCCTCCCACCACGAGATCCGCACCCTGGCGGGCTCGCCCGCGTGGCGGGATCGACTCGACGGGCTGGCCATGCGATCGCCGGGCGCCGTCCTGGACGCCGCGGGCTATGCGACCCCGCTGGCGGCGGTGGGCGCCGACGTCGATGCCTGGGAGACGACCTACGTGCAGCGGCTGACCGGGGAGGACCCGGTCCTGGACTGGGTGAGCGGGACGGCGTTGCGCCCGATCAAGAGCGTCCTGACGCAGGCGGGTTGGGCCGAGTTCCGGGCCGAGCTGGGCCCGAGGCTGCGCACGGCCTATCCGAGGCAGGCCGACGGAGTGACCTGGTTCCCGTTCCGGCGGATCTTCGTCGTCGCGCGCAGGCGCGACTGAGACGGCGGACCGGGCGCCGCGGGGTGGCGGCCGGGCGGTGGGCCGTCTCCGGCGGGTCGTCGCGGTCCGCCGGCGGCGACAGGCCGTGTGACGCGAGAGTTCGTGCAGGTAGCGGGCAGCTCGCCGGAGTTCGAGCAGGTGGCGGCGGTTCGAGCAGGCTGCTCGATGGACGGCGGCCGGTCGGATTCCGGCCGAACCGGAGGACGGCCGAGGCGGATGCCCCGGCCGTCCTCCCGTGTTCCGGCGTCGCCGCGCGTTGTCAGACCAGCAGGTCTTCCGGCTGCGAATGGCTAGGCCGGGTCTGCTGCTCCACCCGGCCCCGCACCTTCGCGGTGACGTCTCGCACCATCGGGTGATCAAGGGCCCGGTGGTAGGCCTGCACGATCTGCTCGTACCGAGCCCGGCCTGCCTTGGCCCCCAGTACGTAACCAATGGCCGCACCCAGCAACAGCTTGGTCATGGTGCCCTCCTCGGTCGATGCTCGTGTGGACCATGTTCCCGTATCGTCCGCCGTTCAACCGAGGGACGTCGAAAACGAGGGGTGGTGAAAACCCCCTCTCGCGATGCGCTAGAGTATGTCTCGCCGGACGGGGTCCGGCGAAGAACTGAAGAGACCTTCCTCCGTAGCTCAATTGGCAGAGCATTCGGCTGTTAACCGAAGGGTTGTTGGTTCGAGTCCAACCGGAGGAGCATCGTCAACCCCAGGCCGATGGCCTGGGGTTTCGTCGTCTCACCGGGCCGGCCTCGATCAACCGCTCTCCACGGCCCGCAGACAGCGCCTGCCCTGCTCCCGCAGCGCCTCGGCCAGCTCGGCAGGCCCCGCGACGAGGGTGAAGTCGACCCGCACCGACGTGACCATCCAGACGAGGTCCTCGACGGTCTCGCCGCCGATGTGGAAGAGACAACCGCGTTCGTCGACCGCCTCCACGACGCCCATCCCCGGCCAGACCCGATCGGCGACCTTCTCGGCGGCGCGGTGCAGCCGGAACGTCGCCTGGGCGGGCCACGTACGGGCGGACAGGCGGTGCGCCAGATAGGCCGCCGCGTCGCCGTTCGGCGGGGTGCGGCGTACGAAGGACGCCCCGAGGGGAGCGCGCGGGGTCATCCGGTCGACGCGAAAGGCACGCCAGTCGTCCCGGTCGACGTCGAAGGCCACCAGATACCAGCGTCTGCCGAAGCTCACCAGGTTGTGCGGCTCGACCGTGCGGACCGTCGCCGTGCCCTGCGGGCCGACGTAGTCGAAGCGCAGCCGTGCGCGGCGATGACACGAGTCCGCCACGATCATCAGCGTCTCCGCGCCGACCTGCGGGCCGGGGGCGTCGCGGACCCGCATGGTCGCGGCGTGCAGGGTCGCGACGCGGTGGCGCAGCCGCGACGGCAGGACCTGCTCCAGCTTGGCGAGCGCCCCCAGCGCGCTCTCCTCGATGCCCGCCACCGAGTTCTCCGCCGAGGTGCGCAGCCCGACGGTCACCGCGACCGCCTCGTCGTCGTCCAGCAGCAGCGGCGGAAGGGCGGTGCCCGCGCCCAGTCGATAACCCGAGGCGCCCCGGGTGGCGTGCACGGGATAGCCGAGGTCACGCAGGCGTTCGACATCGCGGCGGATCGTGCGCCTGCTGACGCCGAGCCGCTCGGCGAGTTCGCGGCCGGCGAAGTCCCGGCGCGCCTGGAGCAGGGACAGCAGCCGCAGCAGGCGGCCGGAGGTCTCCGACATGCCGCCGATCCTGCCGGCGACATAGGAGCGATCCTGACCTAAGGCCGTCCTAGCGTCGCCGCCATGACGACTTCGGCACCCGAGATCCGCCCGTTCCGCATCGACGTCGGGCAGGACCGACTCGACGAACTCCAGGCCCGGCTGGCCGCGACCCGCTGGCCGGACGAGCTGCCCGGCGTCGGGTGGGACCACGGGATGCCGGTCGGCTACCTGCGAGGGCTCGTGGAGTACTGGCGCACCGGCTACGACTGGCGGACGCACGAGCGGGCCCTGAACGAGCTCCCGCAGTTCGTCACCGAGATCGACGGCGCACGCGTCCACTTCCTGCACATCCGCTCTCCCGAGCCGGCTGCGCTGCCGCTGGTGATGGTGCACGGCTGGCCGGTGTCCTTCGTCGAGTTCCTCGACGTGATCGGCCCGCTGACCGATCCCCGGTCGCACGGCGGCGACCCCGCCGACGCCTTCCACCTGGTGATCCCGTCGCCGCCGGACTTCGCCTTCTCCGGGCCCACCCGCGAGGCGGGCCGGGGCGACAGCGACCGTCATGCGGAGGTCGTCGCCGCGCTGATGGCCCGGCTCGGCTACACCTCCTACGGCGCGCAGGGCGGCGACCTGGGCTCACTGGTCGCTCCGCAGCTCGGCAGGCTCGCTCCCGAGCACGTCGTCGGCGTCCACGTGAACGGCCTGCTGACCATCGGCGGCTGGGACGAGGACACCAGCGACTGGGACGAGGCCGATCGGCGCCGACTGGCCGAGACGGGCGGCTATGAGGCGGTCGGGGGCTACTCGGCGATCCAGTCCACCCGTCCGCAGACCCTGGCCTTCGGGCTGCACGACTCCCCGGTCGGGCTGCTGGCGTGGATCGCCGATCTGTTCAAGACGTTCTCGAACCCGGCGAAGGAGCTTCCCGAGGACGCGGTGGATCGGGACACGCTGCTCACGAACGTGATGATCTACTGGATCACCGAGACCTTCGCCTCGTCGACGCGCATCTACAAGGAGTCCCCGCGGTGGGGTGCCACGAGCTGACGAACTCGGGCGTCCCGACCGCCTGCGCGCTCTTCCCCGGCGACGTCACGCTGCGGCCCCTCGCCGAGCGGCAGAACACCGTCGTGCGGTGGACCGAGTACGACCGGGGCGGTCACTTCGCGGCGATGGAGGCGCCCGATCTGCTCGTCGACGACGTCCGGGCCTTCTTCCGTGCCCTGCGGGGGTGAACAGGCGGGCGGCTGCGGTGGTGCGGGCGCTCACGATCGTGCCTGCGCTCACGGTCGTGCGGGCGGCCGACAACGTGCGGCCGCTCGCGGTGGGGTGCGGGAGAAGTCCCGTCTCGGCCGTCCCGACGATGCCGTGACCAGCGGTGCGGCCTCGGCGACTCGTCGCCGGGCGGCGCGGGCGGGCCGCTCGGCTGTCGCTGTCTGCTCAGGGGCCGGGCCTGCCCCAGACCGGGCCTGCCCGGCGGATCGATCCGCGGCGGGCGTGGCGGCCTAGCTCCGGAAGGTGCGGCGGTAGGCGTCGGGCGGGACGCCCACCGTGCGATGGAAGTGTCTGCGCAGCGTGGCGGCGGTGCCCAGGCCCACCGCCGCCGCGACGGCGTCGATGCTCTCGTCGGTGGTCTCCAACAGTTCCTGGGCCCGGCGGATGCGCTGGGTGGACAGCCAGTGCAGCGGAGTGGTGCCGGTGGCGGCCCGGAAATGGCGGCCCAGGTTGCGTGGACTCATGTTCGCCTGGCGGGCGAGGTCGGCCACGGTCAGCGGCCGGTCCAGCCGGCGGGCGGCCCACGGCAGCAGGCCGGCCAGCGGGCGGGTGTCCTCGGCGGGCACCGGGGCGGTGACGAACTGGGCCTGGCCGCCGGTGCGGTGCGGCGGGACCACGAGGCTGCGGGCGATCGTGTTGGCGACCGCCGAGCCGTGGTCCGAGCGCACCAGGTGCAGACACAGGTCGACGGCCGCGGCCTTGCCCGCCGAGGTGAGCACGTCGCCGTCGTCGACGTAGAGCACGTCCGGGTCGACCGTCACGAGGGGATGGCGGGCGGCCAGCGACTCGGTGTGGGCCCAGTGCGTGGTGGCACGTCGCCCGTCGAGCAGCCCCGCGGCGGCCAGGACGAACGCCCCGGTGCACAGGGCGACGAGGCGGGCGCCCGCCTCGTGGGCGGCGCGCACCGCGTCGACCAGGTCGGCGGGCGGCGGCTCGTCGGCGTCGGCCACGGCGGGCACGATCACCGTGTCGGCGCCGGTCAGCGCGTCGAGCCCGCGGTCGGGCTCCAGCCGGAACCGGCCGAGCCGCACCGGACCCGCGGCGCAGATCACGACGTCGTACTCGGTGTCGACCATCCCGGCAGGCCGGCTGCCGAAGACCTCACAGGCCACCGACAGCTCGAAGTGTCGCATTCCCTCGGCGGCGGCCACCGCGATCGTGGGCATGTCCGAAACTGTACGCATGATGGCGTTCGGGACACTCGTGGACGCCCGACCGGGCAGGCCACGATGTCTCACGTGAATCGGATGAGCACGGACAGAGAATCGCCGGGATCGGGGCACGTGGTGGCGGTGTTCGGCGCGTACGGACACACCGGACGCTTCGTGGTGGGCGAACTGCTCGACCGCGGCCTCGTGCCGATCGCCGTGGGACGAGACGCCGGGCGGCTGCGTGCCCTGGCGGCGGACCACCCCGGACTCGACGTCCGGCAGGCGCCCGTGACGGACGCCGCCGCGCTCGATCGCGCCTTCGCCGGGGCGGCGGCGGTGATCAACTGCGCCGGTCCCTTCGCCGACACCGCCGGCCCGGTGATCGAGGCCGCGCTGCGGGCGGGCATCGCGTATGTGGACGTGGCCGCCGAGATCGAGGCCGACGTCGACACCTTCGCGCGCTTCGGCGATCGGGCGCGGGCCGCGGACGCCGTCGTGCTCCCGGCGATGGCGTTCTTCGGCGGCCTCGGCGACCTGCTGGCGACCGCGGCGGCGGGGGACTGGACGGCGGCCGACGAGGTGCACGTCGCCTACGGCCTGAGCAGCTGGCATCCCACGGCCGGAACGCTCGCGGCCGGCGCGGTCTCCCGACGACGGCGCGACGGCCGAGGCGTCCGCTACACCGCCGGGGCGCTGACGTATCACGACGACGTGTCGTCGGTCCTGGACTGGCACTTCCCCGCTCCGCTCGGCGTACGGCCGGTCCTGAGCGAGTTCACCATGGCCGACGTCGTCACCATCCCCAGCCATCTCGCGGTCCCCGAGGTGCGCACGTACCTGGCCGTGGACGCGGCGCGAGACCTGGCCGCGGCGGACCCGACGAGCCCGGCAGGCCCCGAGGCGGTCGACGAGCGCGGCCGCTCCGCGCAGACCTTCGTCGTCGACGTCGTCGTCCGCTCCGGCGAGTCGGAGCGCCGGGCCGTCGCCCGTGGTCGGGACATCTACGCCGTCAGCGCGCCGCTGGCCGTGGAGGCGGTCGACCGCATCGTCACCGGGCGTGTCCTGACGCGCGGGGTCGCCTCGGCGGGCGGGCTCTTCGCCGCGGCCGACTTCCTCGCGGCGCTGTCGGATCACCTGGAACTGGATCTGTCCGCCGGGTGACCGCGGCGGCGCCTCGCGTGGGGGAGGCCGCCCCGCCGGGAGCCGCGGCCCGCACCGCCGACTCGCGGGGCGGACCCCGACGGACAGCGCGTGCCGTGACCTCGGCGGCTGCCCGTTCCGCCGACCCGGCCATCAACCGATCGGTGGATGACGAGATCCGCCGAGGTCCGCTCGCCGTGAGCCGCACAGTCGATGTGCGGCTCACGGCACGGCGGCAGGCTTGCCCGCATGGCGATCATCGAGGTGAACGACCTCGTCAAGCGCTACGGCGACCACACCACGGTCAAGGGTGTGAGCTTCGCCGTCGAGCAGGGCGAGATCTTCGGGATTCTGGGGCCCAACGGAGCGGGCAAGACCACCACCGTGGAGTGCGTCGAGGGGCTGCGCACACCCGACGGCGGAAACGTCCGGGTCTGCGGCATCGACCCGACACGGGACACCGGCGAGCTGCGGGAACTGCTCGGCGCGCAGCTCCAGCAGAGCGAACTGCCCGCACGGCTCACGGTCGGCGAGGCGATGCGGCTGTACAGCTCCTTCTACCGCGACCCGGTCGACTGGCGGGAGCTGCTGGACGCGCTGCGGCTCGGCGACAAGGTCGACACCCGGTTCGGCAGGCTGTCCGGCGGGCAGAAGCAGCGGCTGTCCATCGCGCTCGCCGTGATCGGCGGTCCGCGAGTCGCGGTGCTCGACGAGCTGACCACCGGTCTCGACCCGCAGGCCCGCCGGGACGCGTGGGACCTGATCGAGGACATTCGCGATCGCGGCGTGACGATCCTGCTGGTCACGCATTTCATGGAGGAGGCGGAGCGACTCTGCGACCGCCTCGCCGTGATCGACGCCGGTCGGCTCGTCGCACTCGACACGCCTGCCGGGCTGGTCGCGCGGGTCGACGACCGGCAGCGGGTGCGGTTCCGACCGTCGGCTCCGCTGGACCACGCCGTGCTGGCCGCGCTGCCCGAGGTCGCCTCGGTCGCGCGGGCGGGCAGTCAGCTGGTGGTGACCGGCAGCGGGAACCTGCTGCACGCCGTCACCACCGCGTTGGCCCGTCACCAGGTCGTCGCCGCCGACCTCCGGGTCGAGCAGGCCACCTTGGACGACGCCTTCGTCGCGCTCACCGACCGCCCCGTCGACGCCTGAGGAGATCAGCATGTCCGCCCTGTTCCGGCTCACCGCCACCGAGACCAGACTGTTCTTCCGGGAGCCGATAAGTGTGATCTTCGCGCTCGGGTTCCCCCCGCTGCTGTTCGTCATCCTGGGCATGATCCCGGGGCTGCGCGAGCCCTCCACGGAACTCGGCGGGCTGCGGGCGATCGACGTGTACACCCCCATCGTCGTCGCGATGGCCATCGCCACCCTCGCGCTGACGAGCCTGCCGCAGCAGCTCGCCGGTTACCGGGAGAAGGGGGTCCTGCGTCGCATGCGGACCACGCCGGTGAAGCCGACGCTGCTGCTCGGCGCGCACCTGTTGATGTGCACGGCGCTGTCCCTGGCGACGATGACGGTCGTGCTCGCGGTCGGCAGGCTGGCGTTCGACGTGAGCCTGCCCAGGCAGGCGTTCGCCTACCCGCTGGTCTACCTGCTGGCCGCGTGGTCGATGCTCGCGATCGGGCTGCTGGTGGCGGCGTGGGCGCCCACCGGGACGAGCGCCAGCGCCGTCGGCCTGGTGCTGTTCTTCCCGATCGTGTTCTTCGCGGGTCTGTGGGTGCCGCGTGGCTCGATGAACGACGTCCTGCGGACGATCAGCGACTTCAGTCCGCTGGGTGCGGGCGTGCAGGCGTTGCAGGACGCCGCCGCGGGGCACTGGCCTGGGCTGTTGCACCTGGGGGTCATGCTGGGATGGACGATCGTGGCAGGCGGAGTCGCCGCCCGCTGGTTCCGTTGGGAGTAGGTTCGTGAGCATCGAGGCCGAGCTGCGTGAGGAGTTCGACCGGTGGGAGCGCCGGGAGATCGCGGTCATCGGCGTCCTGCCGTACGTCCTCCTGGCGGTCAGCACGGTCGTCGCCCTGCTGCAGCCGGTCTGGGGCGAGTCGGTGCCCGTCGCGGCCGTGCTCGGCCTCGCGTTCCTCACCACCTGCTGGCTGGCCTGGTTCGACGTGGCGGGCGCGCGGGGCCGCCCGAGTCCGCGACTGACGGGGCTGTACTACGCGGGGCTGGCCCTCCTTGCGGGCGGCCTGACGGCGATCGCACCCTGGTACGGCATCTTCGCCTTCGTCGGCTACGTCCACGCCTTCCTGTTCCTGCGCGGCGCCTGGCGGTATGTCGGCGTCACCGTCACCGCGATGATCGCGGCCGTGTCGTACGTGGGCGGCGTCGCCGCGATCGACGGCAACGGCTGGTGGGAGTGGGCGGCGCTCTTCCTCGTCACGTCGGTGCTCGCCGCGTCGTTCTTCCACTTCGCCGAGCTGGGCTATCGGCGCAACGACCAGCAGAAGCGTGCGTTGGCGGAGTTGCACGAGGCGAACGTCAGGCTGGAGGCGGCGCTGGAGGAGAACGCGGGTCTGCATGCGCAGCTGTTGGTTCAGGCACGGGAGGCGGGTGTGCAGGAGGAACGCCAGCGGATGGCGCGGGAGATCCACGACACGCTGGCGCAGAGCCTCGCGGGCATCCTCACCCAGTTGCAGGCCGCCGAGCAGACGACCGGGGATCCGTCGACTCTGCGTCGGCACATGACGAACGCGATGAATCTGGCGAGGGACAGTCTCACGGAGGCGCGCCGGACGGTCCACGCGGTGGGACCGGAGCTGCTCGCCGACGCCCGACTCGCCGACGCGATCCACGACGTGACCCGGCGCTGGTCGGAGGCCAACGGCGTCGACGTCATGCTCACCACCACCGGCGATCCTCGCCCGATGCACGCCGACGTGGAGGTGACCCTGCTGCGGGCCGCGCAGGAGGCGCTGGCCAACGTGGCCAAGCACGCGAGGGCGGGCCGGGTCGGGTTGACACTGTCCTATATGGAGGATCTGGTGACGCTGGACGTGCGTGACGACGGCGTGGGGTTCGACCCCGAGGTCCGGCGGGTGGGCGGCGCCGACGGCGGGTTCGGGCTCGCGGGCATGCGGCAGCGGGTGCAGCGCCTCGCGGGCAGGCTCGACATCGAGTCGGAGCCGGGCGGCGGCACGGCGCTCTCGGCGTCGGTTCCCGCGATCCCCGCCGGGTGCGGCTCGTGATCACGCTGCTGATCGTCGACGACCACCCGGTGGTGCGAGACGGCCTGCGCGGCATGTTCGGCGCCGATGGGCGGTTCGAGGTGCTCGGTGAGGCCTGCGACGGCGCGGAGGCCGTCACGGCGGCCGCGCGCCTGCGACCCGATGTGATCCTGATGGATCTGCGGATGCCGAAAACCGACGGCGTGGCCGCCATCAGGGAGCTGGCCCGCCGGCGGGTGCCGTCTCGGGTGCTGGTCCTCACCACCTATGACACCGACAGCGACGTCCTGCCCGCGATCGAGGCGGGTGCCACCGGCTATCTGCTGAAGGACGCGCCGAGGGAGGAGCTGTTCCGCGCGGTGGAGGCGGCGGCGCGGGGGCAGGCCGCGCTGGCCCCGACGGTGGCGACCCGGCTGATGGGCCAGGTGCGCAGGCCCGCTCCCGAGCTGCTGTCGCAGCGTGAGCTGGAGGTGCTGGAGCTGATCGCGAAGGGATCGACGAATCGCGAGGCGGCGCGGCAGCTGTTCATCAGCGAGGCGACGGTCAAGACGCATCTGCTGCACGTGTACGCGAAACTCGAGGTCAAGGATCGCGCCTCGGCCGTGGCGGCGGCGTTCTCGCGCGGCTATCTGACTCCGAACCGGTGACGGGTGATCGGCGTCGGCGAGCCGGCGAGGGCACGGTGATCACCCGTTGGGCCCGGCTGTCGAGCGCACCGGCTGGCGCAGGACGGTCCGCAGCTTCGCCTGCGCGGTCTTGCGGAAGTCGCTGAGGTAGATCTCGTGGTGTTCGGCGACCATCCGCAGACCGTTGTCCGGGATGAACTCCTCGTGCATCCGGGCCAGCACCTCGGCCTCCTCGTCGAAGGAGCCGACGTGCAGCGTCTGCACGCACGTTCCCTCGACGAGGGTCTCCAGCCGGATGTCGTCGAGTCGGGCAGGCGGCGACTTCCGGCCCGCCTGTTCCACGGCCGCGGCGACGGCATCCTGATCGAGCCAGTCGGGCGTCATGATCATCAGCGTCCAGTCCCATCGGGACTTGTCGCGCGCCGTCGTGAACGAGGCGAGGTCGGCCGCCCGCCATCGGCCCTCCAACGGAGGCACCACGTAATCACGGCCGTGTTCGCGCTTGCTGGCGAACTTCAGCTTGTAGGCCACCGGGTACAGCGCCTCGATCGCCTCGGCGAAGGCGGGCGAGGTGTTCGGATCGCCGTGACCGTCGATCATGAGGTATCGCAGCTCGGGCACCGTCACGATGCGGAACTCGCCGTGTTCGGCCCGGTAGGAGTCGAGGCTCTTCTTGAAGTCAGTCTTGTTCGTCATCGGGTACCCGGACTCGGCTGGCGAGCCACGACCTCTCTGCCTGGAGAAGGCTCAGTGAATAGGAGAAGACCTCGCCCGCGGGTGACGGCAGAGGAACGGTTGCCTGTTCGGCCTGCCGGACGGCCGCGATGCGTTCCTCGACCTGCGCCAGCCGAGTCCGAAGCGCCTCGGCGTACTCGTGCTCGGTGAGCAGCGGCAGGTTCGCCGCGCCGACGAGGAACGGGTGTGCGACCGGACGCAGGTCCGTGACGAGGGCGAGGGCGGTGCGGGCGGCGGCCGCGCGACCTTCGGCGGTGGCGTGGAAGACGCGACGCGACTTCGCCGCTGCGGGCGCCTCGGGTACGTGGAGGAGTCCGCGCCTCTCCAGCTTGGCGAGCAGGTAGTAGATCGAGGAGAACCCGATGTCCGTCCACTGGCGGATGCCGCGCTGCTCGATGACCCGCTCCAGGTCGTAGCCGTGCTGCGGTCGTTCGATGATCAGGCCGAGCACGGTCAGCTCGGACGCGGTCAGTTCCACGGCGATATTCTATCGCTAGAATATCTGGCGGCGCATGCTGCTCCGCGTCGCGGCACCGCCCGGCTCGCGGTAGCCGTGGTGCGGGCCGGACGTCGCCGGGCTCCTCGGCGCAGGTGGACCTCGCTTCACCCGTTCGGACGCGGCATCGGCGGCGGCGTCGGCTTGACTGAGGCTTACTATGTAAGTTAATCTACTTACATAGTAAGTGAGTTGTTCGCGGCCGGGCGAAGTGATGTGGCGGCCGATCTGCGTCGGGCAGTGACGATGTCGGCGTCTTCGCGCGCTTCGTACGGCGATCACCGTGTCCAGGAGCGGCGGCCGATCCCATGCGGCGTCGGAACTCGGCGACGCCCGAGCCTCCGCCCGACTCGCCTCCGGATCGCCGTTCCCGGCCCGCGAACACGCCCGTTCGCCCTGTCCTTCCCTCAGTCCGCCCCGCCGTGGGCAGGAGACCGCCCGCGGCGTCGGTCGCCCCGTCCTGCACAGCGAAGGAAGACGATGACGACTCCGAGTCCGCCCGCACCGCCACCCCGTGCCCTCGCGCCCGACCTCGCGCGAGGACTCATGCTGCTGCTCATCGCGCTGGCCAACGTTCCCTGGTTCCTCTACGGGCCGCCCACCTCGCTCGTCAGCGCCCACCGCACCGACGCGACCGGGCTCGACGCGGTGTGGCAGACGATCGCGATGCTCATGATCGACGGGCGCAGCTACCCCCTCTTCGCATTCCTCTTCGGCTACGGCATCTGGCAGCTCTACACCAGACAGCAGGCGGCAGGCGTCGACGAGCGGGACGCGCGACGCCTGCTGCAACGGCGACACCGCTGGCTGATCCTCTTCGGCGCCGTGCACGCCCTGCTCCTCTGGCAGGGCGACGTCCTCGGCGCCTACGGATTCATCGGTCTCGTCGTGGTCTGGCTGTTCCTGCGTCGCGCCGACCGGACCCTCCGCCGGTGGATCATCGTCCTCGGCGGCCTCCTCGCGCTGGGCGCGGCACTCGTGACGGTGGCGGGTACGGCCGTCCCGGTGGACGAGGCGGCCGCGATGATGCCCGCGGTGCCGCAGTTGGCCGCGAACAGCCCGTACCTCGACTCCGTCCTGCCGCGATTCCTGTTCTGGGCTCCGCTCGCCGTCACACAGGGCGTCCTGAGCCTGATCGTGCCCGTCGCCGTGCTCCTGGCGATCCTCTGCGCCCGTCATCGCGTACTGGAGTCCCCGGAGGCGCACCGCCCGCTGCTTCGGCGCACCGCGATCGTGGGCATCACCGTCGGCTGGCTCGGCGCCGTTCCCTCGGTGCTGGCACACCACGGGCTCTGGGACGTGGCCGAATGGGCGCCCGCGCTGCTGACGCTCTCGACCGGCCTGTTCGCGGCACTGGGCTACGTGGCGCTCTTCGCCCTCATCGCCGCCCGGCTGGCGGCACGACCGGCCCCCGGCCCGATCGTGCGGGCGCTGACGGCCGTCGGCAGCCGGTCCCTCTCGTGCTATCTGCTGCAGTCGGTGATCTTCGCGCCGCTGTTGGCGGCCTGGGGTCTCGGACTCGGCGGCGTCCTCGACGAATGGCAGGCCGCGCTGGTGGCCGCGGGGGCGTGGCTCGTCTCGGTCCTCTTCGCCGCCGCCCTCGGCCGGGCAGGCAGGCGCGGACCCGCCGAATGGCTGCTGCGCAGGCTCGCCTATCGCGGTCGGCGCGTCGCCGCGGCGCCGACGCCCGTCAGCTCTTGACCGGTCGCGGCCTTCGAACCGGTCTCGACCCTCCGCGGGCTGACCCGTACGAAACCGCGGAACCACTGAGTGCCGGATCGCCCCGAGTTCGACTGTGCCGCGACGGCCGGGTGCGTCCCTCTCCGCCGCACGTCGACCGGAACGCCGTTCGGGGAGGAATCGGTGACCAGATCCAGAGTGCCCGCGGCCGCCACGACCCCGACCCTCGCTGTTGATCGGCGCGCTCGTCGGCCTCGCCACCGCGGCGGAGCCGGCGGGCGACGCCGGCGCCACGGACCGGTGCCCCGTCACCCACGAGGGGAACGACCGAGTACCGGCGGCCGCGGCCTGGACTCAGCACTACCTTCCGTCCTCGGACGGCTCCGACGCCGAGCTGCACGCCGCCGTCCTCCTGACCGAGGGGCCGACCGAGAGGCCGACCGAGAGGCCGGCCGGGGGCCGGCCGGGGCGAGCAGGTACCCGTCATCCTCTCGGCGGGCTCTACTCCGGACACTCCGGACAGACCGCCGTGGTGGGCTGGACGCACACCGGCCACTCCGACCGCTTCGCCGACATCGAGGGCACCGACCTGCTCGACCGGGGCCACGCCTTCGTCATGGTGCACACCCGCGCGTCCTCGGCGGCTCCACCGGCTGCCCCCACTTCGCGGGGCCCGACGAGCAGGCCGACGTCCAGCCGGCGATCGACTGGCGGCGAACCAGCCGTGGTCCACCGGCGCGGTCGGCGGGTCGTACGACGCGATCGCCGGCCTGATCCGCGACGACCTCGACCGGGACGCGTTCAAGGCCGTCGTCGCCCAGAAGCCCGTCTCCGGATCCACGGTGTGACCTCCGCTCGAACGGCGTGCCCAGGACGACGATCGTCACCGCGGCCAGCAGGCACGGCGAGGTCGCCGCGCTGCCGCGACGGCCCGAGGACGACCCGCGCACCTCGAGGACGTCGCCCACGAGAAGGCGCGCCCGGAGTGGCTCATGGAGACCTGCTCGAACCATCAGAACGCCGACGCGGAGTCGGAGCACCGGCAGACCCCTGACCACGCGCGGCATGCCGACGGCAACGACACCCCGCTGGTCGTCACCCAGGGGTTCCTGGAGTGGAACACCGACCCGAGGCGACGCAGGAGTTCCTGGAGAACCACGGGGACCGCGACGCGGTCTGCTCGGCCGGCGGAACCGCCTGCGCGTCCACGACCGCGTCATGCGCCCCGGTCCGGGTGAAGAGCGCGACGGACGCGGACCTCAGGGGAGGCGGCGAGCGAAGAGCAATGCCTGCGGAACCGGTTCGTCGGGGTCGCACAGCCACTGGGCCTCGATCTCGAATCCAGCGTCACGCAGCCAGGAGGCCACCTTGTCCGGCCTGCGGCGGTGGACATGGACCGCCATCGGGTGGCCGCCGTAACCCTCCGTCTTCAACCGCGAGGTGTCGCCGACGTGGAACCCCAGCTGCAACGGTCCGCCCGGACGCAGGATTCGGTGGAAGTGCGCGAAGACTATCGGCACCTCGTCGTCGGGGACGTGAATCGACGACCACCAGGCGAGCAGCCCTGCCACCGAGGCATCGCCGAGGTGCAGGTGCGTCATCGAGCCCACCTGGAACCGCAAGCCGGGATGGTCACGCCGGGCCACGTCGATCATTCCAGGAGAGAGGTCGATGCCGAAGGCGTCGACGCCGATGCCGCGCAGATGGGCGGTGACATGTCCGGGGCCGCAGCCGACGTCCGCCACCGGCCCGCCGCCCGCGGCACGCACCCGATCGGCGAACACCGCCAGAGCGGCGCGAAGGTAAGGGTCACCGGCGATGGCGTCACGCTGTCGGTCGGCGTAATCGACAGCGACCGTGTCGTATGAGATCCGGGTGTCGGCCAACCAGTCGTCCGAGGTCACGACCGACACGATATTCCAAGATCACGATCCGTCGGGCGGCCGACTCGAGGAGACCGGTCACCGGCCCTGGACCCCGTCCCGTTCCGCGGGCCGCGGCGGGAGCGCATCCGACGGTCTCTGTCGGCCGGTCTCGACTCGACACGCCCGCGACAGGGGCCCCGACCGCGACGACCGCCGGCATCAGGCTCGCCAGCCGGCCAGGAGACGCGCCATGAGCCGGAAGGGGATCGCCTGGCCCCGGACCTGATCGACCGAGCCGGCCAGATGCACGCGCAGCTCGGGCGAGTGGAAGAGCCACGTGCCGGTGGCCCCCGAATGGCCGAGGAGCGTGACCGGGCGGCGGCCCGCGGACATCAGCCTGCCGATCGTCCAGGACATGGTGCCCAGGCCGTAACGCAGGACGGGGATGTTGCGCAGCCTGTTACGACGCTCGTCGAGCAGACCCACCGAGCCCGGATCGCGGAAGAGCGCGCCCCGAAGCAGCGCTCGCTGGAAGACGATCAGGTCTCCGGTGGTGCTGACCAGGTCGTTGCTCGACGCCACCAAGGAGGGCAGCTCGACCGGTTCTCGGCCCGAGGCGAGGGGCAGCGGCGCCGCGACCGCCGGGCGAGCTCGCCTGCGACCGGGCAGCCAGGTGTCGGCGAGGCCGAGCGGCTCGGTGATCCGTTCGGCGAGCAGCTCGGCGAACGGCCGCGCGGTCACCGTCTCCAGGATGCGGATGAGGAGCTGGAAGCCGGTGTCGGAGTAACGCGCCTTCTGTCGAGGAGTGGCGAGATCCTGTGGTGCGAAGTGCGGGCGCTGCCGGTCGCGGGTGGTGGCGATCACGTCGTCGAAGGTCCAGCCCGTGTCCCGACCGGCGTGGAGATGTTCGGTGAGGCTTCGGTCGCCGCGCCGCCGTTCGAAGTGGTCCGGCAGCCCGGAGGTGTGGCTCGCGAGATGGCGCACGGTGATCCAGGGCGTCCGGTCGACTCCGCCCAGGACGTGCAGGCCGTCGGTGGTGGCCGCGGGCAGGTAGTCGGTGATCGGCGCGTCCAGGTCGAGCTCGCCGCGCTCGTGGGCCTGGATCACCAACGTGACGACGAACCGCTTGGTGATGCTCGCGATGAAGAACGGCGCGTCGGGGCGGGCGGGCGGCAGGTCGGCGCCGAGGGAGTCTCCGGGGTCCGCCGAGCCGGCGGACGCGGAACCTGCGGCGGCCGACCAACGGTGTGTGCCGTCGTCATCGGCGATGGCGACGACGACGTGGTGCAGCCCGCCCCGAGACACGAGGCTTGTCAGCAGGTCTCGCAGGCGGGCGTCCACGTCGGCGGGCGTGTGGTTGTCGGAAGCGGGCGTCGTACGGGGCGGCGCGGTCACAGCCGGGTCCTTCCTGCCATAGACATGCCTCTTAGACATGTCTCAGGGAACCCTAGGCTAGACGTATGAGGACCGGCCGCCGACCAACGTCCGTCCTGGAGCCGTGACCGGCGGCTGTCGCCGCCCCCGCCGTATGGCCGATGGCGGTATGTCCCAGACCGCGATCGCCGCTGAACGGGCCTGCTCGCGGCAGCCCCGGCGTCGCCGGTCGCCGCCGGTGGACCACCGCCTCCTCGACGCGCAGGCACGTGAGCACGCACCTCGGCCGCGACGTGCGCGACCGTACGAGTGCGGAGCCGTCAGATCAGTCGCGGCCGGCGGCTCGATGAACAGCGGCGCATCGGCGTGGATCACGCCGTGGACCGTTCGTACGGGTGGACGCCGGTGATCCGGGCCGACACCTGCCAAAGCCGTTCGGCGCTTTCCGGGTCGACGGCGTAGTCGCGAACGCCGCCTGTCTCCATCGATCCCTCAGGGCCGGCGAGCGGCGCGATGTCGCAGTCCTCGCAGTACACGCCGCCCCGGCCCTCGAGGAGGGCGGACGTCGCCGCCCAGAGTCCGGTCGCCGCACCTTGGCTCGGCGACTTGAACCCCGCCCCGACGATGTCGCCCGCCGCGTCGATCCACCCTCGTTCGATCTGTTCGGCCGCGGTCATGTCGCGCTGTAGTTCGGTGATGACGGCCCCGGGGTGCAGCGAGAAGGCGCGGATCCCGTCGTCCTTCGCGATCGCGTCGAGGTGCACGGTGAACAGCACATTGGCCGTCTTCGACTGGCCGTAGGCCAGCCACTTGTCGTAGCCGTCGTCGAAGTGCGGATCGTTCCAACGGATGTCCGACAGGTGGTGTCCGGCCGAGGAGTACGACACCACCCGTGCCCCGTCGGCGCGCGACAGCAGCGGGAGCAGCAGGTTGATGAGGACGAAGTGGCCGAGGTGATTGATCGCGAAGTGGCTCTCCCACCCGGGACCGACACGTCGCTCCGGCGAGGCCATCACGCCGGCGGCGGCGATCGCGATGTCCAGCCGCGCCTCGGACTCGGCGAGTCGCTCACCGGCCGTGCGCACACTGGCGAGGTCGGCCAGGTCCATGGGAACCACGGTGACCCTGTGGAGGTCGTGCAGCCGGGCACGGGCGACTTCCGGCCGCCGCGCAGGCACCAGCACGCGCGCTCCCGCCTTCACCAGGGCTCGCGTGGTCTCCAGTCCCAGGCCGGAGTATCCGCCCGTGACCAGCGCCGTCTTACCGTCGAGATCGACCCCGGTCAACACCTCGTCGGCCGTGGACTCGGCGGTGAACCCTGATCGGAACTCCGTCCGCTGGTTGTTCGTCATACCGCGAACCTAGGATCTAGAGCGGACTCTAGATCAAGCGCGAAAGGTGCTCGGCGTGACCACTGTGGATCGGCGGGAGGAGACGTTCACGATCGGCGAGGTCGCCGAGCGCACCGGCCTCAGCGTTCACGCGCTGCGCTACTACGAACGTCAGGACCTGCTCATCGGCCCCGTGCGACGAACGTCCGGAGGCCGCCGCGTCTACACCGCTGTCGACGTCGACTGGCTCCGGATCTGCGTCAGGCTCCGTGAGTCCGACATGCCGCTGGCGGACCTGAAGAGGTTCGCCGCCCTCGTCAGGCAGGGCCCGGGCAACGAAGAGGAC
Organism: Actinoalloteichus hoggarensis; assembly: GCF_002234535.1. Lineage (NCBI taxonomy): Bacteria > Bacillati > Actinomycetota > Actinomycetes > Pseudonocardiales > Pseudonocardiaceae > Actinoalloteichus > Actinoalloteichus hoggarensis. The sequence continues at coordinate 5,236,719 of NZ_CP022521.1, read as the reverse complement.
CGGCTGAGGCTCCTCGACGAGCATCGTCACCACATCGAGGCCCGGATACGGGCGCTCGAGGAGTGCCGATCGCTGATCGAATGGAAGGTCGGCGTCTACGCCGAACATCTCCAAGCCGGTTCCGCGGCCGGACTGTGGGATCCCGAGCACAAGGCGTGAACACCGCAGGCGGCATCTTCAACGTCGACCGCCGCAACGGCTAGGTTCCGCGCATGGCACACGTGATCCTCGGCCTGCTTCTGATCAGGTCGCAGAGCCTCTACGACCTGATCAAGGCATTCGAGGCGGGCGTCGGGCTCCTCTACAGCGCCAGCTCGGGCAGCATCAAACGCGCCCTGGACCAGCTGCGCGAGCGAGGGCTCATCGCGGTCGCCGGTGCCGAGCCCACCGGCCGGGGCCGGAAGGCGTACCACGTGACCGACGCAGGCCGGCGGGAGTTCCACACGTGGATGACGAGCGAGCCGACCGGGTCGGACCTGGAGGGCGCCGCGCTCAACCGGCTCTACTTCCTCGGACTGGTGGACCCGGCGGAGCGAAGGGCGATCCTGCGCCGCATCGAGGCGCGGATCAGCGAAGAACGGGCGAGGTTCACCGACCTGGGGGACCGCATCGCCGCCGCCGCCGTGCCCGAGGACCTGCGCGAGATCGCCGTCTACCAGCGCGCGACCCTCGACTACGGCCTCGCCTCGCTGGGCTTCCTGGCCGAATGGTTCCGGGAGCGGGCCGAGCGTGAAGATCAGCGGCCGGCCGCTGACGGTGGGCGAGCCGCCTTCCACGGGCGGGGGCCTGCCTCGTCACGGCCGTGATCCGCCGGTCGACGGTCGCCTCCGCGCCGGATTCACGCACCGCGTCGGATATCGTGTCGTCAGCGTCGCGTGTCGGTGGCAGGCAGTGTCAGACATGGAGGCGTGGAAGCACGAAGGAGCACGACGATGACCACGTCGTTCCCTTCGCCCTCCGATGGCTGAGGGCGAGAAGGCCAGGCTGAGGGCCTGGAGCCATGAGATGCGCACCGTTCATCGACGACTGCGCGAGGCACTGAGCGTCACCCGCGACGCGGTGTGGGAGGGCGAAGGCGATGCCGCCACCCGTGATCTCCTGGTGTTCTGCCGAGGGTTCTGCACCGCGCTGAACGGACATCACGAAGGTGAGGACCGCAGTCTGTTCCCCGCCATCGAGGCGGCGCACCCGGAGCTGCGGGAGACCCTGCGGCTGCTGACCCAGGATCACTCGATGATCTCCTACCTCCTCGACGGGCTGCGCGAGGCCGCCGATCGGGCAGCGTCCGCGCAGGAGATCGACCGACACCTCGAGGGGATCGCCGCGATCATGGAGAACCACTTCCGCTACGAGGAACGCATGCTCCTGTCGGTGTTGGAGACCCTCGAACTGGCGGCGGACCCCCGTGACGTACTCGGACCGTTGTAGACGGTGGTTCGGCCGTCCGTAGTCCTGTCACGGATCGGCGGGCGGCCGCGGTGCGGGCGAGTCGGCGGCAGGCGCCGGTGCCTGCCGCCGCGCTTCGGTGCGTCGGCGCAGTGGTGTGCCGAGGGATGGGCGGCAGACTCTTCAGGGTGAACGCCGCCCGGCGTTTCCCGACACACAGTGGATCTTGGGCCAGACTGTCGGCGAGCACGATCCTCGTGTCATGAAGAAGGAGAAGGTCGCCGTGTTCTCTGTCGCCTCCCGTATCGTCGCAGGTGCCGTGCTGACCGGCGCGGTCCTCATCGGCGCTGCCACGCCCGCCGCGGCCGACGACACGGTGACGAGCCCGGCGGACCACTCGGGGTCCGGCCGCGGCGTCATGGTCAACCTGGACGAATACCTGGACGGCGACGCATATCGAGACGGCGCGCACGTCATCAAGGTTCCCGTCAGCATCGTCGCGTCCTACGAGTCGTCGCCGATGTTCGACTTCTCCGGCGCGGGCCCGGAGTTCTCCGGCTTGTTCGGCGGCTGACGTCGAGACGGGCTTGGGGGCGCAGGTCCGCGGAGTCCGGAGGTTCGGTCTTCGTGCTTCCGGGATTGCCGGCGGACGCCGTCGGCCCTGCCGCATGCCGAGCCTGATGCCGGCCGTCTCCGGCCGATTTCTCGGTACCGCGAAGCTTGTGCTCCGTAGTCGGTCGCTCCCTGTGTCAAGGCGGCTCCCACCGAAGGCAAACTCGGCTTTCGCGTCACGACCGCCCGGTTAGCGATCGAACGCCTCCGGCCTGAGTGGTCGGGCGCCTGGGTGAGGCGATCGCTCAGCGTGTCCAACCGATCCGCGATGGCGGCCAGGCTGTCTTCGATGGCGGCGAGGCGTTTCGTCCACGGTGCGCGGCCCCGCCGTGTCGTCGACCTGCGGCGGGGGTGCCTAGGAGCACGACGGCCAGGCGACGCGGATGCCATTCCAGGCGGTAGAGAGGCCCTCTAGAGTGCGGGCCGCCGTGCCCGCGGCGGATGGTGTCGTAGTGGGGGTTCGCGGATGATCGCCTGTGAGATTCGCTGACGCTCGGCGACCCCGCGTTGCCTTTCCAACTCGTGCATGCGGTCATCGGGGCCCAAGCGACCGCCGCCCAGTCTTCGGCCGTGCGCTTCTCCGCGTTCCGGGCTTGAAAGCTGACACCGGCGTCGGGAGCCGAGGTGCGTAGGACCACGAACAACGTGGCAGTCGTTCCATGGTGACAGAGCACATCCGCCCGCCTTCCATGAAGACGAGCATGGACTCAGGTGGATCAAGTACTGGTAGTCATGACCTACAACACGAGTCTGCTGAGCCCGTGTCGGTGCGGTGGTGCACCATGGCCTGGTGAGTGTGCCGCCAGTCATCGACCCCGCCGTGAGCGCACGGATGTCCAACACTCGCGGGCGCGACACCGCTGCGGAGATGGCGATCCGTCGCGAACTTCATAGGATAGGGATGCGGTACAGGGTGCACTACCGTCCGATCCCAGGGCTTCGGCGGACAGCTGACATCGCGTTCACCAGGCAGCGGATCGTGGTACTGATCGACGGATGCTTCTGGCATGCGTGCCCTGAGCACTACCGCCCAGCTACGGGCAGTCGGAGTCGATTCTGGGCGGACAAGATCGAGCAGAATAAGCGCAGAGATCTCGAAACGTCAATGGCTTTCGGTGCCGCTGGCTGGTCAGTACTTAGGTTCTGGGAACATGAAGATCCTGCCGTAGTGGTTGGTCGGATATCTTCGGCGGTCAACGAAGCCTCCTGTCGGACTACAAGACAGGCTTCCGGCTCGCCGCGTAGGTGATCTGTTTGCATTCAGCCCCGACGATGTGGCTCAGTGCCACCACTAGATCCCATTCGTTGGCGGGCAGCGGTGCGCTGTTCGGCTTTGTGATGACCACGGTAATTGGCTTCGATGAGTCCTCGGCGCGGACAAGGCACGAGTTCCAAATCAGCCCCTGAAGGGCGCTCAGTGGGCCCCAGATCACGAACATCGACGCGCCTTCGGGGCCTTCGGCGAAGCACCTCATGGGCTTCTCCTTGATGGTATTTGTTTTAGTTATCCATCGATCTCCGAGCGCTAGACGCACCACGGACTCGGGTCCGGGATATGCACGCCTTGTATAGGGCGCGATCGGACCAATTCCTTCTAGTGCTCGGCGATATTCCTTTGCGGGGCCGTCCTTAATCCAGACCCTGATCTTCTCCGCTGCCATGTACGGTGAAAGTCGGCCGCCGATCTTCGGGTCCTTCACGAAGCGGTCGTACATCTCGCTGGCGGTGCTCGGGGATGTTTCCTCCCATCGCGCCACGTCTAGCCTCCGTACCACTTCCTCGATGACTGCGGTACGCACGTCGGCCGGGATATTGCCCACTAAGCCCCCTTGATCGGTGGAAACTCAAGTCGTACGCTGTCGTCGGCGTTGCCTAGATCACCGATGTCAGCCATCCATTGTTCGAGAAGATCGCGCACGTGGAGATCCTCGAAAAGAAACTGGTTGCGGCCGATAGACAACTGTTCGATCTCACGTTCCGGCACCTGTTTATGCATATCGTAGACTTCTGCGAGTCGTCTTATGTCGCTCACGAAGTCAAGTACCTCTACGTGAGTCTTCCCCTTTCGGAGGCGTAGGCCGCGCCCGAGTTGCTGGACGAAGATCCGTCGGCTGTGGGTGACTCGTGCGAAGCACAAGATATTCACGTCAGGGACGTCGACACCCTCATTGAGGATGTCCACCGCCACGAGGATAGGTACCTCACCAGAGCGAAATTTGAGAAGCCTCTCTCGCCGGTCTCGACCTTTCAAGTCCGCGTGCAGAGTCGCGGCACTCTCCCAGCCGGGGCGCCGTGCGATGAGATCGCGCATCCGCTCGGCGTGCTCGATGGTTTGGCAGAATATGATCGCCCTCGGTGCGGTCGTCTTATCCCAGGTCTCCTCTAGGCGCCTTTGGATGGCATCGTCCCGCTCGGCGATGAATAAGCGTTTGTTCAGGTCCTTGATGGAATAGCCATGCTCCGATGCGTGCCGGACGAAATCCCAGTCGATGTTGTCTGCGAACACCCGATACTTTACATCCACTAGGTAGCCGAGTTTCATGCCTTGTGATATCGATACTCGGACAACCGGCTCGCCGAACGTCTGCTCGATGTCATACTTGTCTCCTCGCCATGGCGTCGCGGTCACACCAAGTCGCTTCGCACCCGGCAGGAGATCAAGCATCGTGGCGTAGTTGCCGGTCTCACCCACGTGGTGCGCCTCATCGACGATCACCAGTTTGGGGGAATAACCGGTCTCGATGTAGTCGCGAGAGGTCGGGGCGACACCGAAGGTCACTCCCGGGAGCGCATTTGGCTTAGAGGCTCCGTGCAGGAGTCGGGTGGGGACGTGCTTCGGAATGTCACGCCACATGGCGCGTTCGAGTTGTTCGACAAGCTCAACCATGTGCGCTGTGACCAGCACCTGAGCACCTGGGTTGGCCAGTAGGAACCGCCTGAGCACGCGCCCTGCGACGACCGTCTTACCGAGCCCGGTAGCGAGGTAGACTAACGCCTCGCCCGTGTCACCGAGCGCTTTCCATGACGCGTCGACCGCGTTTTCCTGATACAGATGGAGATTGAAAGGATCGGCGCTGTCCGGGACACGTTCGTAGAGCGCGGACAATTGGCTGCCGCCCCAGAGCGTGATATTTACCCCAGTGTCCCGCAACGCACTGGCGCGTTCTTGCGCCTTCCGGGTGTGGACTCGATTCGTGACCACCACCGCTCGATGGATGCCGTAGTAGTTCATCGCCGTGTGAGCCTGATCGACCGCGTCTACGTCGACGGCACCCGACTTCTTCCATTTCGCCTGGAAGATCCAATCCACGCCCGCAAGTCGGCCGATCACATCGGCCCCCTTGTCGCCGGGACCGTCGATGTTGACCACATCGGTAAAGGCCATCAGACCAAGCAACCGCTCCAACTGCCGTGTGAACCCCTTCGGTCCCTCCTCGATCAAGAAGGTGGGGTCGAGAAACGAAGTCGTCACGTGGCTGCGATCTCAGCTTCGAGTAGGTCAGCCGTCAGTAGTAGTCGGGACAGCTCCAGAGTCTGGAACACCGGTGTGCCTCCGGTCATTCGCCGTAGGTCGGCGAGAAGCGCTCCAAGTCGTGCAACCTGGTCCGCCCGTGTGTCCTCGCCGAGGGACGTGTAGGTAGTCTTGAACAGGGCTCCATCCAGAACGAGATCAGGGCTGTCCGTCACCAGGTCCAGGATGCCCTGAGCGCTCAGATACCGTGCGTACTCCCCGTTCTCGACGGCGCCGCTCCAGTCGACATATGGTGCGATGCTCACCGCGTTGGCTTCAGCAGCTCGCCGGGACTCACTAGACAGCGTGTTCCAGTACGTGCTCGGATCCTTTGCGGTCAGGTCGGCGAGACGCTCACGGATGTCGTCAAGCAGTGAGTCTGCGCGTGCACGCACCGCAGTAGCGTCGACACGACGGTCGGGGAACTGTCCGAGAATCATTGTGATGAGTTGATCGATCGGCTCTTCGACGCGGTACACGTTCTTCAACTGAGGTGCCGCGCATACCAAAGCGACGTTCATCGGTGACCAGCCATAGCGGGCGATCAGGGTAGCGCTTCGATCCACGTATATCTCGATCTCGCCAGCGACGATTCGGACCACGTATGCTTGCTTCTGGCCGTCCTTGGTCAATTCGACGCCGGATGTGACGTAAACGCGTAGGACTGGCTGCGCGTCTCCGATCCGCACGTGGCGGTCGGTGTCGGACAGCAGGGTCGCGGCCGACTGGTACCGCGTGAAACGCTCTTGTTCTGTCTCCGGTCTGATCAGCTCGGGTTCATCAGATTTATCGTCCTTGTCGGACATGTCAAGGGATCCCATGCCCCTTTCGCTCAGATGGGACAGCCCTTCGTCCTGCAGCCAGGCGTCATCATCCTGCAGTTTGGCAGCTGGGGTAGGTCCGCTTTGAAACCGATCATGATCCACTGCGGCTTGATACCATTTTTCGTCGGTCAGGTAATCGGGATCTCCATTCCGAAACTTTGCGCCCCACGCCTTGGTCGCCTCATGTATCGACGACTCGCCGTTTCCCGGCACGAGGTACCGAAGTCCAGCCTTGTTTTCGCGGTAGGCATTGAAGAAACGGCTCATTGGCGAGGTGTTTTCGTGTCCGACTAAACGCTTCGCGTGCTGGGGCCGGAGGGGCTCCGGGCCGCGGACCTTATCAACCATGAAGCGCCATTCGTGCGAAGATGTATCGAAGTTGCTCTTCCGCACGTTGACTGGTGCGTGGTCGAGGTGTATCTCGCCGACGATTCTCCCCATTCCGAGTTCGATCGGGTACTCGAGCTCGTAGTCGCCGTCTGGGGTCTCCCAGCTGAACAGTGATTTGTCCTGATAGGTGATCGCTCGGCCATGTCGTAAGAACGTCAATCCAAAGTCTGATTTGTCCGCGTAGCGTTGGATTCCGAGCCAGCCCAAAATCCGTCGTTCGCGCTCTTCAATATCTGTGCTCTCGCACTCGATGCAAACATTGTAGGCCGAGGTGTACCAACGGCCGCAATTCATGCAGGCATGTGCATTAGTAAGCGGAATGTTGATTCTGGTAGCAGCTTGTGTCGCACTGCCCTTGTAGGTGACCGAGCGATTTGGATCCCAGATGCACGGAAGGTGAGGACTCACGGCGCGTTTATTAACGTACAGGCGTTGGTTGGCGCCGCCCATCAGCTCTGCGCCTGAATGGCCGCCCTGGGGATCGCGGAGCATATATGTATAGATCCGGCCGAGATGGCCCGATGTCTCCTTGATCGCTCGCGTGGACTTTAGTCGTATGACCATATCCTCACGAAGTCCGGTGACTGTCACGAGCGTGCCATGTTCCTCGCGTGCCTTGCGTTCGTAACGCAGTGGAACCTCATAGGTGGACTGACGTCGCATCGCCGTGAGGTCGAGCGTCGCGATGACCCACCGATCGTCGCCGCTCCGGCCTGTCCGGACCTCCGTGATGGTCCCCAAGCGCGCGGTGGCGATATTGAAACCCATGCCGAAGAGACCGAGGCTGCCGAAGCGCTGCTTGCCCGATGTGCCGGCACTCAGCGCTTCTTGTAGTTGGGTTGGAGACATACCCCGCCCATTGTCCTCGACCGAGATCGCCGAGGACCTTCCGACGGTGCGGGAGACTGGCAGTGTGATATCGATGCGGGGTTCTAGTGTCCGATCTTCAGTGGACGCCTCGACCAGCTCGTCTAGGGCATTGTCGATCAATTCGCCGAGGCACTGATGCAGTTGCAAGTCAACCTCGGCGATCATCTCCAAGATTCGTGGAGACGGCATGACGTTAATCGTGCTAGGTCGAGCGCCGATCACGGCTTGATCCCCTCTCTGATCAACGCCTTGTATACGCTCTCCGCGACGACTTGTCCTAAGAGCACAGGGACGGCATTGCCAAGCTGGCGCATCGCTTCTCCCCAGGAACCGTGAAGTTCGTAGTCATCGGGGAATGTCTGGAGACGAGCGCTCTCGCGGACAGTGAAGTATCGAATCGAGCCGTCGACGTTCCGAAGCATGTTTTCACCGCCGGGGACGCCGTGACCGCCTGCCTTGAGCGCCTTGGCAGGCATGTCTAACGGGCTGCCGGTGTGACCGGGGTATGACCGCGCGCCCGGTTGAAACTCGTGGTTGAGGACCTTCCGTGACGGTCGGACCATTGGTTCGGGTAGGCCTGCGAAAGCATCGCGAACTGTACGCCAGCGTTGCTGCGGTTCATCGGTGATGAGGTATTCAGGGATTCGCTGCTTAGGCTGTTCCGGCCTTTTACTCGATGGAACCTCATGCTCTTCCCAATAATCGCCTGTGACCCATTGTGAATGAAGAAGCGCATGTTTCGAGTGGCTGGTGGCAGGGAAGCTCCACTCGATATCGAGGTCCCCTCGGAAGCCCACGATGAACACCCGATGCCTTTGCTGGGGCACGCCGTAGTCCGCCGCGTTCACTAGTGTTGGCACAACCCGATAGTTCAGTTCGTGATGTTGTCGGTCTCCGATCGCCGCCCGAAGCCTTTCTAGGTGATCGAACCATTTCTCGCCTGGATTGCTTGTCAATCTCGGAAGCGCGAGCCTGTGCTGAATATACTCGTAATAGTCGGAGAAGGCCGTCCGCGTGAGTCCGCGCACGTTTTCGATGATGAATGCCTGCGGCGCCAGTCCGGAAATGATCTCAGCCGTCACCGGAAACATGTCCCGAGGGTCGTCAGATGCTTTGGCGAGACCTCCTGTGGAGAACGGCTGGCAAGGAGGGCCCCCCGCTACTAGAGTGACGTCTTCTGTGACCTTTGACCATTCGAATTTTCGTACATCGCATTCGTGGACATTCCAGTTGGCGACCAGCTCGTGACCGCGGTGCTTGTTCTGTCTGACCGTGTCGCACGCCCACTTGTCGCGTTCCACCGTGGCCAGCGACTCGAACCCGGCCATCTGGCATCCAAGAGCCAGTCCGCCAGCACCAGCGAAGAGCTCCACGCTGGTGAGTCGCGTTGCCGTATCCCCGATGACAGGTAACTTGGGCGGGTCTGCGGACAGGACGCCGGAGGCGACCGCAGTCTTGGACATGCGCTTCCTTCATTCCTGGGTGTGGCTGCGGACATCATGCCCGACTTGACCGCCACTCTGGTAGCGATCACGGGTGAACTTCGAGCCTGATCGCGCCGACGAACGATCCTACTGGCGATGGAACTAGCCTTCGGCGTGCTTGAACAATACGGTGCGCGAGCAGCGCGGGCTCTCAGGGCCGTTGAGCCATGATGCGTGGTGTCGGCGTACAACCGCCTTCATGGGGTCTCGAGTTGGTACCTGTCCACCCCGTCACGGCCGCTACCAGCGCGGTTACGCTTCTGATCGCTCCGCACGAGCCTTAAGTTTTTGCATAATGGGCGCTCACCGCGCCGCGGTCGGGCCTGACGTCCAGCACGGCTTTTACGCCGCCGAAGTCACGCGGTGAGCTCACGGGGCGCGGAACTCCTCGGTCGCGGGCGGCTCCTGAGTCCTGAGGAGCAGGTCGCGGGCCTGACGAGTCCAGAGTCTTGGGGGATGTTGAGCGGACCGCTCTGGCGAAGACGGACGATAAGACCGACGTTATCGTCAATGACAGGCGACTGAGTCGATCGAGCTGATCGCGCCGGGTCCCTCGACCGTATGAATGTCGAGGTGGACACGGCGTGACGTGGACGCATGTCACCAGACTGGATCGGGTCTCTCTGTCTGAGGAGATGCACGCAGCCTCCTGCTGGACACGCTGCAGTCAGCCAGGATCCCGACGGCTGCTCGGGTCAGTCGACGAACCAGGGTCGCCAGCCGCTCTGTCCGGGCGCCGAAAACCGTTGCTCAGGGACTCGCTAGGATCACGACTGCCTGATCCGCGCGCCGGTGCCGCCGTCGGAACGCAGCGGACGACGGCACCGGGGGCGGTAGCTCAGTCGGTTAGAGCAGGGGACTCATAATCCCTTGGCCGTGGGTTCGAGCCCCACCCGCCCCACCGAGCCTGACCAGCCAAAACAGCCCGACCACGTTCCAGATGTTGATTTATGGGTGCCGTTGCGGGTGCGAGTAGCGTCGCTGACATGGCTACCGCACGGACCGACGGCCGGGCTCGCGGCCGAATCGAGACCAGGGGCGACACGCTTCGCGTGGTCGTCTACGCCGGGCTGGACCCTGTCACGGGCCGACGCACCTACCTCCGCGAGAAGATCGAGGGAACCGACAAAGCCGCGCACCGCCGTGCACAGAAGGCGTTGACCCGCCTCGCCGCCGAAGTCGACCGCGCTCGAACGCCCACCACGGCAGTGAGCTTCGCCCACACCCTCGACGAATGGATGCGCACGGCGGACTTAGAGCAGAGCACCAGAGACGGCTACCAGGGCTATATCGACCGCACCATCAAACCCGCGCTCGGGGACGTCGCGGTCAACAAGCTGAACGCCCGGAACCTGGAGACGCTCTACTCGGAACTGCGGCGCTGCCGGAAGCGATGTGACGGCTCGCCGTCGATCGATCACCGCCGGAAGGCCGAACACGACTGCCAGAAGGCAAAGTGCAGGCAACATGAATGCACTCCGATGGCGGCATCGACCATCCGACAGGTGCACTCCATCATCGCTCGCGCACTGAACACCGCCGTCCGATGGGACTGGATCGCCACGAACCCCGCCGCCGTCGCTGCCAAACCACGCCAGACGGCACCCGAACCCAAGCCGCCGTCGCCAGCAGAGGCAGCGAAGCTGATCGATCGGGCGTTCGAGCTTGACTCGGCCTGGGGCGTGCTCGTCTGGCTCGTCATGACCACCGGTATGCGACGTGCCGAGGTGGCCGCGCTCCGGTGGTCCCGCATCGACTTCAACGGAGAAATGATCGAGATTCGGCGAAGCTACGTCATGAGCAAGGGCGAAGGGCGGGAGAAAGACACCAAGACACACCAGATTCGCCGTCTGGCCCTGGACAGCGAGACCGTGGCGGTATTGCGCGAGCACCTCGCGGCCTGCGAAGCACGGTACGCGGAGCTGGGAATCGAGTTCGACCCCGAACACTTCGTCTTCAACAGCGCCCGCAACCCTGACCCGCGACGGCCCTACTCACCCGACGCGATCTCGCATCGCTACAAGAAGATGGCTGCCGGTCTGGGTATCGACACCCATATTCACGCGCTGCGGCACTACTCCGCGACAGAGCTTCTGACAGCGGGGATCGACCTGCGGACCGTCGCGGGCCGACTCGGACACGGCGGCGGGGGAGCAACGACCCTGCGGGTCTACGCGGCCTGGGTCGCTGCCGCCGATCGGAAGGCGGCGGAGTTGTTGGGCAGCCGGATGCCGAAGCGGGTCCGGAAGCCGGCCGGTGCGAACACGGCGGCTCGTAAGCCCAAGTCAGCCGGAAAGCGCAAGGCGAGCTAGCCGCCGTCGCTGCCGCACCGAGCCGACCTGCCCGGCGAGCGTCCGTGCCTGTGCGGCCTGTTCGACGGCTGAGTCTCGTTCTCCGGCGTGCAGCAGCGCGTGAGTGAGATCGACCCGCAGGGCGGTCTCCGCGCGGGTGAACGAGGGGTCGAGGGCCTGGAGCGCGTCGCTGAGGACGGTGACGGCGGAGCGTTCGCCGCAGCGGGCCAGTGCGTGGCCGCGCCACCGGGTCAGGTGGACGTCGTTCATCGCGACGTAGGGCGTCTCGGCGTGGACGGTCTCGGCGGGCAGTGCGCGTCCCGCGCGATCGAAGGCGCGCAGGCTCTGGGCGGGCCGCTCATCGGCGGCGAGTGCCTCACCGTGGGCTGCGGCGAGCCAGGCGAGCAGGATCGCGGGTGCCGACTGGCGGGCCGCTGCCAGTGCGTGGCCGGTGACCTCGGCGGCGTCGACGGTGCGGCCGATGTCGATGAGCACGAAGGCCTGTTCGGCGATCACGTGGGCGAACAGCGCCGCGTTGCCGGACTCGCGGGCTGCGGTCTTGGCGTTCTCATAGTGCTGCCACGCTTCGCCGAGCAGGCCGTTGTCCAGGCATTGCCACCCGGCGAGGGTGCAGTACTCCGTGAGGACGGTGGCGAGGCTGCGCCGGGTCGCCGGGTCGACGCTGTGACGCAGCAACGGTTCGATCTGGCCGATCTTGGCACGGACCTCGTCGCGCACCAGCCCGCCGCCGAGTCGACGGTCCAGCGTTCGGATCTGCGCGAGTTGAGCGGCGAACAACGCGACGACGTCGGGGCCGACCCGCCGGGCGGAGTGCAGGGCGGCGGCGAGTTCCTGTGCCTCGTCGTCCGAGGTGGACTCGGACTCGGCGCCGGTGACCGCCATGCCGTCGGCGTATCCGGAGTGATCACGCCGCGCACGCCTGCGAAAGGCCGTCTGCTCACGTTCCCGTTGCACGCGCTCGGACTCGCCGATGGCGCGGCGCACTTGGTCGAAGTGATCCAGCAACGCGCCGTCGGCGTCTACGGCGTCGTCGGCATCCGCCCAGAATCGGCGTGTGGGGAGGTGGCGGCCTGCTTCGGCGTGGCTGACGGCGGTGCGCGTGTAGTGAACGCGGTGGGCGATCTCCCGTTGAGAGAGCCCGGCGGCTCGGCGGTGATCCGCCAACGCTCGGCCGAGTGCTCGCTTGCGTTCCCGTATGGCATCCGTCTCGTGTGCCATCGCCCGTGTCACCTCGGTTCCCCGTGGCCGGATACGCACGATCAGGCCTATATCAGCGTACCGCCTACGTTATCGACAAGATTTCACCTCCTTTCTCACCTGCGGCCTCACCCCTTCTGCTGTGTCCCACACCCGGAACGACATGCGGGTGTCGGTCACGGAGGGAGCCTGAGGTGCCGCGCCGAGGTAGGAGACGTCGGAAGACGCCGGTCGCCATCGCGTTGAAGCGTGCCGCCGTGGCGTATGCCGGATATGGATGGCGCGTGCTGCCCGGCGCACGGTGGAATGGGACGAAGTACTTCCGGCCGGACAGCGGTCTACGGGTGCCTGGCCTGCTTCCTGTCGTGCCCCGTACCGAGGCGACCAGCCGGCACAGTCAGATCGAACGGTGGTGGACGGCTGCGCCGTTCTCCGTGTTGCTGGCCGCCGGGTGCGGTTTCGCGGCGATCTCGGTTCCCGCCGAGCTGGGAGTGGCGGCAGCCAGGTTCTCGGTGTTCCGGGACGCGCCTACGCCGACACTGGTTCATCCCGAGGGTCGGATTCTGTTCCTGATCGAGCCGATCCCCGCTCTTCGTCTGGAGCTGCGGAGTTTCCGAAGCGTGTTCCTCCTGAAGCCGGGCGCGGTGTTTCCTGCTCCGCCGACGACGACCGGGGTCGGTCCGGTGCGGTGGTGGTTTCCGCCGGACGCCTGCCCGATCATGTTGGGAAGTTCTCGGGTGGTTCAAGAGGCACTGTGTCAGGCGATCTCCGCCGTCCGCTGGTCGCGGGCTTCGACGTGATGACGCCGTCTGGGATGGACGCCTATGACGTCGCATGGTCGCTGTTATCGGGCGCGGTGATCGCCGAAGCGATCATCGTCCTTCGTCTTCTTCCGGCGCTGGATCTGTTCTGGTTGTTGTTCGCCGAATGGTGTTGGCGTCGGTGGTGGCGAATAAAGAGGGTCATCATTCGACGACGACATTAGCGGGTGGGCAATGAATTCCGTCGATCGCATGTACTCGGCTCTGCTGCGCCGAGGATTCACGTTCAGTCTCGCGCCCGGTGATCGCGAGGTGCGTTACACGGTGCTCGCCTCCTACGGGTGGCCCGGACACGTCGACTCGCTCCATATCCGCGCGGAGGACGACGCGACCGCGAGTCGGGTGCGGGACCGCGACGAAGGGCAGGGGCTGTTCTCGGATCAACGGGCGGTCTGGAGCTATGAGGGCACATTCCTGGCTGCGGCGGCGGAGCTGTTGCATCTGCCCGCACCGGGTGAGCGGGGGGCACCGGACCTCACCGGTCGGACGCCGAGTGGGCTGTGGCTGCCGCGCTCGCTGCGATTGATCCGGCCCGCGTGAGGGACATCGAACGAGAGGAGGTGAGGCCGTGGCACAAGGCTGACGAATGCCTCTTCCGCGTCTGATTCGTCAGCCCGTCTCATCGTTCATCATCTCGGCGCGGCCGGCCCTGGGCTGTCACCCACGGACCGGCCGCGCTGTGGTGTCCGGACTGTTCCGCGCGGCGCTGATCGGCGGCCCGACGCGCAGGCGCGCGCGTGCGCGCGTAAGGGAAGTTCCGCACGGGTCGCGGAACCTCCCCCGGAACGCACCCCCGCCGCGCCCCCTCCGTGCCTACTCGGCAGGCTCGTTCCGCAGGCGCGGGGTCCCTCGGTAGTAGCCGTGTCGGCCGGTGCGCTCGACCAGCCGCGCGGACTCCAGCGCATCCAGCTCGCGGTAGATCCACGTCTTGCGGCGATCACACGCCGCGCCGAGCGCCTCCACCGTCGTGCCCTCCTCCCCCACGCCAGACAGCGCTGCTCGCAGTGCCGCACGGGCCTGCTCGTTGTCGAGTCGCTTCTTGGCGGGCGAGCGGGTCGCCGGTCCAGGCTCGGCGAGTGCGGCCAGCGGCACGGCGGCTTCCTCGGCAACCGAGTCGGTCTGCCGTGCTGCCGGGATGCTCGGCGGGGCGTCCCGTTCGTCGTCCCCGTCTGCCGGGAACGTCGAGACGACGTCGGCGGTCGCGGGATCGAGCGCCGGTTGCCTGCCGCGCCACGTCTCGACGACATGGGAGACGAGGTCGTCGGTGACCCAGTAGCAACGGACGAGGGCGGGACGCTCGGCCCCGGCGGCTTCCACGTAGCCGCAGCCGGGCCGGTCCTTGCGGATCACCGCCGGATCGGTCCCGCTGGTGTCCCGGAGCACGGTGGACGCCTCGCCGGTCTTCAAGAACCGGAACGCCACCCGCGTGCGGAGCTGGGCACGGACCTGTGCGGAGCCGACCGCGTTGACCGTCGGGTACTGGGTGGCGAGCACCAGGGCGACGCCGAGCGCCCGACCGCGTCGGGCGACCGACTCCAGGTCGGGCACGCACTCCACGGGCAGTTCGGCGGCCTCGTCGATCAGGACCACGATCACCGGCTGTTCCGGGCTCGCCTGCCACACCCGGTTCGTCGCAACGCTTCCGCGCACGTCGATGACCTCTCGTAACGCGGCCAGCATCGTGCGCGCGGAGTCCGCCGTAGTGGACAGCCAGTCGGTCACCGGCCACCAGGGACGCAGCTCGATCCCACCCTTGAGGTCGATCGCCCACAGCACCGCGTCGGGTGCTGTGACGGCGTGGCAGGCCATGAGGTTGAGCAGGCCCGACTTGCCGGACCCGTTCGTGCCGGCGATCAGCGCGTGGTGCGTCCCGCTCTGCCGGTCGTACAGCGGGACGCGGCAGACGTCGCCGTCGTCGTAGGGACCGACCGGCATCGGGTCGGCGATCGAGGTCGCCGGGCTGCCCGCCCAGTGCACCGGGTCGGAGTGCGGGTCGGACTCGATCACCCGCATGACGGCGACGTCCGCCCGCTCGGGCCAGGGTTCGGCGCGGACCGATCCGACCGGGAGCCGCAGCGCGCTCTCGACGGTGCGGAGTCTCCCGGTGACGTCCCGCGCGGTCTGCCCGGCGGCCAGCCGCAGCCGCCCGGTCCATCCCCACGTGGTGACGAGAACCCCGGTCAACCGGGACCGGGCGAGCCCGGCCGTCTCGGCGACACGCGGCCACGCCGCGATGGTGCGTTCGACACGGACCTGTGCGCGGACTCGGCGGTGCAACCACCACGGAAGGGCACCCAGCAGGCCGCCGACGGCGAGCACCCGCAGCAGCACGGGATGATCCGCGCCGAGCACCGACGCCGCCACGATCCAGGCTGCGACGGTGCCGCCGACCGCACGGGCATAGGCGCGCTCGATCGTGCGATCGAGAACCTGTCCCGTCCAGATCGCGACCACCGCCAAGACGAACAGGCAGATCGATACCGTCGTGATCGGCGTGAGCCAGTGGAAGGCGAGTCCGCCGGCCGCCCAAGTGGCTGACAGGACGTAGAATGGGGCGAGCCGGTGCCGATGTCGCCAGAGAACGACGAACGGCGATTCTCGGTGCTGCGTTCGTCGACGTCGTCTGAAATCGACCATGATGATTCCCTTCCGAATCCGGGCGTGCGGCATCGCCACACGCCCGGCAGACGTGAGTGAGGGTATTTCGGAGGATCAGTTCTCGGTGAAGAATTCCGGCCGCGGGACCGCCGTTCCGGATTCGATCAGTTCGAGGTAGGCGCGGTACACGACCTTGAGTTGCTGCTGTGCGTCACGGAAGCATTCACTGCTCTCCGCGAATCGGTCGCCCGCCTCGGCGAACTGCGCGGTGATGCGTTGGTCGATCTGATGATCGGCCGTCCATCGCTCGCCGAGATCGGCGAGGTGATTTCCCGCGAGGACCACGGCGCGTTGAAAAGCGGTCAGGATGCGCTCGAATTCGGCGACGTTCGAGGGTTCGAGCCCGATGAGCGCTTCGGTCGCGGACACCCAGGCATCGATGTGACCGACTCCGGTCCCCGGCCGGGCAGGCCGGTTGCCTGCGGTCGGCTCCCGGCGGATGGGGCGGGCCGTGCGAGTGCGACGGATCGGCACTCGCGCGGCCTGCTTGCGGTGTTCCGTGCGGTGCGTGGCGAAGTGCCGGGCGGCTTGGCCCGCCGGGTAGCTGTCTCCGCAGGAACACCGCACCTGCCGAACAACGGACCGGCGTCGTGTGGTGTCCCGCAGCCACCGAGTTCCCCGCCGAAGGGCGGTGCGCGTGGCCAGGCTGCGTCGTCGTGGTGTGCTCATCGGTTCCCCTCCTCTCGCTTGAGCGCGCGAACCACACGCCTGCCGTACTCGCGGGTGCCGAAGTGCCGGTCAAGCTCGGCACCGGAGAGCACGCGGCCCTGTTCCCGTTCGGCGAGCCAATGCGCGGCCATGCGTTCCTTCACCTCACTCGGCGATTCCGCGTCGGCCGGCTCGTCGACCGACTCCGCAGCCTCGTTCGGTTCGGGCATCAAGTCGGGTGCGTCGGCGGCGGTGCGGTCGACGGCCACCCGTGCCGCGAGATGCGCGACGGAGGCCAACAGCACGGGCAGCACCACCGACAACGCGACGGCCGCACCCACCGCCAACCAGCTCCCGTCACGGTGGGCATCGACGGCGTGATAGACGCCGTTGAACACCACCGACAGCCCCACCGCCCCGTAGGCCTGTCTGCGGGCGGTGTCGCGGGTGGCCGCGCTCGCGTGGGGCGAGCGCAGCCACACCCGCGTGGCCACCACGGCGTAGGCGTCCAGGGCCACCGGCAGCAGCCACGCCAACGGAAGCCCCTCGGTGAGGAACGGCAGCGGCAACGACTGCCGGAATCCGGCCAACTCGGCGAACCCGGTCAGCCCGTCGAAGGACAGCACCGCGACCGCCCCGCCGACCGCGAGCAGCCCGGCCGTGGTCGCACCGTCCTGCCGGGGTGCCGCCTCGCTCTTCGCTGTGGTGGCCATGCTCAGCCCACCACCTGGGAGACCGCGTTGATCAGACCGTGGACGACGTCGGTGGTGATGTCGATCAACGCGACGCCCCACGACGTGCCGCCGAGGAACAGCCCGGCAAGCAGGATCGGCAGCCCGTAGACCAACGGCATCTCCCGCCGGACGAGCAGCCACCCGCCCCACACCACGAAGATCACGGTCAATGACAAGGTGACGTTCATCGGTCCGACTCCTCTCCGTCCACGGCGGACCGCCGAGCGACCCACAGCGGCAGCAGCGCCCGCCGGTCGTCCTCGGCGAGCCCGCCCCACACGCCGGCGGTCCGGTCACCGGCGGTACGCAGCTCCAGTTCGAGACAGGGACCGGCCACCGGACAGCCCGCGCAGAGCCGCCGGGCAAGCTCCCGATCCGCGTCCTCATCCCCGCTCGGTGCGGGCGCGTCTCCCTCGGTGAAGACCCACACGCATCGGCCGTCGCGGATCACCGCGTCGGCCAGGACGTCATCCGGGGTGTCCCGCCACCGGTCCAACCCGGCGACAAGCTCCGCAAGGTGCTCACGATCGACGCTCATCGGAGACCACCGCCGAGCGCCCGCGCCACGTCGCGTTCCTGTCGCCGTCGCGTCGCCATGGCCGCGACGTCGACACAGCCGCCGTGCTCGGCGGCCTCGTCGATCAGCTCCTCCAGTGCCGCGACCGGCACCACGTACCGGGTCCGCACCTTCACCGAGGGGAAGGCGTCCTCCCGGATCGCCCGGTAGATCGTCGCCGTGTCGACTCGGAGGATTTCGGCGGTCTCCCGCACTGTGAAGAACAACGGGGCCGGTTCCGTACTTCGCCGTGCTCGCATGAGTTGTGCCCTTCCGCGCACACACCACCGGCCGATATCTCGCCCATTGTGCGCCAGTATTGGCGCAATCAAAGGCATAGTGAGCCGATATAGGCGTGCACGCTGTGAGTGGTCCTGCGTATTTCCGGGTCCGCGCTAATCTCGGCGCTCAAGGCGGAGCGCGGAGGAGTACGTGGCGGAAGACTGGGCGGCAGTCGCGCGAGCGATCGACGACCGCATTCACGAACTGGGCATCAAACAACGCGAGGTCGCCGAGCGGTCGCGGGTCTCGCAGGCGATCGTCCGCGAACTCCAGTACGACACCACCCGCCGTAAGCGCAGTGCCCGCACCCTCGAAGCCCTGTCCGTCGCCTTGGAGTGGCATCCCCACCACCTGGCCGCCGTGCTCGCGGGAACCCGCCCGCCAGACGTCAACGACGCAGGTAGACCGCTCACCGTGGACGAACGACTTGCCGCCATCGAAGACGGTCTGACCGCCATCGCCGAGCGACTGGACACCCTGGACGATCGCCTTGCCCGAGCGTTCGACCAGCCCGGCGGACGGGACGACTCCCGCTAGCCGGTGGCTGTTGTTCAGTGCTGCGCTCATGTGACCAAGAAACGGCAGAAATCCGCTGCTCAACAGTTGTCACCGGTTAACGGGGGGACCGATAACCCCCGATAACCGCGCAGGTCGGCGGGCTATCGCTATGGTGGTCGACGATGGCGAAAACCTTGTTGGCGCGGGTGCGTCAAGAGTTGGGACACAGCCAAGACGCCGTGATCCGGCTGCTATTGGCGCGTGCCGACGCGACGAATGCCGCCATCGCCACCGGCCGCAGCCTCAAGACCAAACTCTCTCGCTGGGAGAACGGACACGAGACACCGGCGCCGTACTACCAGGCGCTGTTCCGCGACGTCTACGGCCGAACCAACGCCGAACTCGGCTTCCCCACCGAGGATGACGGCGTCGACGACGCGGCCACCGAGCTTGCCGATCGGCTGATCGTCGCGCAGCGCCTTGATCCAGAGACGGTGGAGCTGTTCCGTAGACAGGTCGACCACGCCCGCCACATGGATCAACGCTTCGGCTCGGTGGTCCTGCTCGATCAACTTCGCAGCCAGATCGGCCAGATGGAAGACCTGCTGAGTCATGCACTGCTCAGCGCCCAACGCGCACCGTTAGCGGGGACCCTGACCGAGGCGAGCACCCTCGCCGGGTGGACGTCGCTGGACCGGGGATCGACCACCCAGGCATGGCAGCACTACGAACGCGCCAAGGCAGCCGCGCGGGAGGCCGAGTCACCCTCGCTGCTGGCACACGCGCAGGCCGAACAGGCCATGGTGCTTCTGGAGATCGACGAAACCGGTGCCGCCGTCGAGCTGGTCTCCGAAGCGGTCACGCTCGGGCGGCACGGGGTGGCTCCACTTCTGCGGGCATGGCTCGCCGCGACCCTCGGCGAAGTCCTTGCCGCCGACGGCCGCCGAGACGATGCGCTACGCGCGTTCGACGAAGCGGACGCGCTCCTACCCGCCGACCCACGCGATCCCGCGTTACCGTTCGTCTTCCTCGGCGGAACGCACCTTGTCCGCTGGCGCGGGAACGCCATCGCCCGACTCGGCGAACCCGACGCCATCGCCCAGTTGACCGACGCGCTAGACGGCCACCCGGCAACCTTCAGCCGCGCCCGCGCAAGCCTGCTCGTCGACCTCGCTCACGCACACGCCGCGACCGGCGACCGCGACGCGGCCCGCACCTACGCCGGACAAGCCCGCCGCCTCGCCGCTCAACTCTCCTCCGAACGGCAGAAGCGACGCCTCACCCGCCTGATCCTCCCCGGAACCTCATCCCTCGGCGCGTGAGGCCAGGAAGTACAACAACGCCACCAACGTCCCCGAACCCAGCAACTTCCGTTCCTTGGCAAGCTTCGTTGCTCGCTTCAGCGACACCCACTCCACCGTTCCGGCCTCCTCGGTGTCGGTCGGCTCGCCGATCCGCTCCGCACCACGCCAGTGATAGACGTCCATCTCCGACGTCACCATGCCGGGGATCGGCTCGAAGCTGATCAGGTGCTCAGGCTCCCCCGTCGGCAGCCACCCGCACTCCTCCCCGGCCTCCCGAGCCGCCGTCGCGGCCGACTCCTCATCACCGTCGATGATCCCGCCCGGCAGCTCATAGCCCCACGCATCCGTGGCGAACCGGTACCGCCACAGCATCAACACCTCGTCACGGTCGTTGGTGATCAGCGCCACCGCGACCCGGCTAAGATGCACAACGTGATGCTCCCAACGCTCAGCGTTAGGCGCCTCGACCTGTACGAGGCTCAGGTCAACCCATCGACTGCGATAAATCGCACGCCGACGCCCCACCTTCCAAGTTCCCACATCGTCACCTACCACGCCTCGGATTCTACGACAGCAACCGGAAGCACAACCCACCCGGATTCACCTAATTAATCAACGCCGAGACTGGGTCAATCCAAATGGAAGAATTTAGCCAGCACTTCGTAGAGGAATTCATCAAGATAGCCTCACCGTTTCCCGGCCTGGTGATAGCCATGGCCTTCTACTTGATTTACGTCAACAAATCTGTTGAATTATACATAAGAGCCAAATACCCCGAGATGTCAGATGATCGACGTGAGCCAAAAAAACGCAATCCTTTGCGGGTGGCGGTTTTGTGCCACCTACTATTCCCTGCCACAGCGGTGATAGCCTGGTTGATTTTCTTCTTAACCGGGTCGAATGTTGACCCCCCTTTGGCCTTACTCATCGCACCCCCACTTCTCCTTGGAGTTCCATTCCTGATTTCCGTGCGTTCCTTCAAGAAGGATCGACTCGAAGAAAACTGTGATTTGAATGCACATTTTGGCACATCGTACAGCGTTCGCTGGAATTTTTTACTAATGCGCCACCACTCCTGGGAATTGCTCCACCTGTTCTCACTGCTTGCCATCGGCATACCCCTGGGCACGTATCTAGACAGTTTGCCAAATGGATCGGGCCACCCCAGCGGCGAGAATCAAATTTTTACCATTGGCGCGACATCCTGCGCAATAGCGGCCTGGATTGCGGCATCCCTCGTCACGCATAAGGTCGTAGCGGCAATGACGCCGCACGCGTCCATAATCGACTACTACATGCGTCTACGGCGAACAATGCCTCTATCGTCAACGAGCCCAATTAGCGAATCTAATTACAAGGCCTCACGATGGAGAACAGGGTGTCATCAATACTCACATGCAATGGCACGCGAACTGCGTTACTACGCCGCAGGAACGCGCAGCAGGCTCACGCCCGGAGACTTCCAAAAAATCGCCTCTACTTACGACTTACTTGCAACTCGCCTCGCCGAGGCCGGAGCACGGAACGCCGGGAAGGAAGAGGAGAGTCCAGAATTTAGGTTACTTGCACACTCGGCATTTGACCTGATCACGAACCGTGACATTATGCACGCTGCCGAACTAGCAAAAATCAACCTCGGTGCGACCGACCACGAACTAGAAAAACACTCAAAAATTCATAGCCGACGCGAAAGGTTTAGCAATCGAATTAGCGACCTGTCGCAGCGATCCTCCGGACCACTGAAGTTGACAATAATCCTAGGAGCTGCCATTTACCTGATCGCGAACGGAGACATCGAAAGAGTAATCGACTACATCCTTCCTTAGCGTGTTAACCGAAAAACGGACCGTCGCTCAAGGCTTCGCGAGACTGTGACAGCAACCCGCCCCTCGCCGACCTGCCGAGACTCAGGCTCGCCTTGGCAACTCGTCTGGATTCGCCTTCCCCTGGCCGTGCTGACAGGAGGACTATCACATCATGGGTGCGAACCTGGGTGCGAACTGGCGACGAACAGTGCCCCTCACGCCGACTTTGCACCCAACTCCCGCGCACAAAAGCCGAGGTAGACGAGCTGGAGGATGTGACCTGGGACACTCATAATCCCTTGGCCGTGGGTTCGAGCCCCACCCGCCCCACCGGTCTGGTTCCGGCTCGGTCCGGGTGGTTCATGGCCAGCTCCACTGATGAGGTGAGGCGGCTGCGCCGTTGTGGCTGAGTAGCGTACGCTGAGGTTCGAAACGATGGGCTCAGCTCGTTGTTGGTGACCCCTATGCTGAGAACCTCCACCACCACTTCAGACAGCTGGTACCGGACTGTGTGAGCGGCTTTGCCCGCCTTGTCATGCGTTCCATCGATGCGGTCGTGTGCCTGAGCGCCACGTCCGGGACGAATAGCACCACCGGAATTGGCTGCGGCGGCGGGCTTCGCCTGGGCGTGCCGGTCGACCGACCGTTGGTGATCGGGGCGGATGCGGGTGATCGGGATGGCGGCGCGGGAGCCGGGGTCGCCCGTCGAGATCATGGCCGCCGCCAGGTTCTTACGTGACTTCGCTGGTGGCCTGGGTCGTCGGGGAGTCGCCCCCGCCCGCGGCGAGATAACGGGGCGTCTCGAATTCTCGTCAAGGATTCACGGATCGCCCGATCGGACGCATTGCGGACTCCGACGAACTGTCGTGAGACTCGGCTCATGCGTCTTCGTCGCGCTCGTAGGGTCTTGACCATCGCCGCCGCCTCGGTCCTGCTGGGTTCGGCTCTCGCGGTCGTGCCGCCCGCGGCCGGTGACACGTCGGCGACCCGGCCTCCGACGGCGAAGCGGCCTGTGGCGGTCGGGGACTTCGGTGCGGTGGCCAGTGTGGACGCCGATGCCACGGCGATCGGCATCGGCGTGTTGCGCGGCGGCGGCAACGCGGTGGACGCCGCGGTGGCGACGGCCGCCGCCTTGGGGGTCACCGATCCGTTCTCGGCGGGCATCGGGGGCGGCGGCTTCCTCATGTACTACGACGCCGCCACCGGTCGAGTACACACCCTCGACGGCCGGGAGACGGCGCCCGCCGCCGTCGACGAGAACCTGTTCGTGGAGGACGGCGTGCCCCTGCCCTTCTCCGAGGCCGTCACCAGCGGACTCTCGGTCGGGGTGCCCGGTACGCCCGCCACCTGGCGCGATGCCCTCGAACGGTGGGGCACCCGCTCGCTGGCCTCGCTGCTGCGTCCCGCGACGCGGCTCGCGGAGGACGGCTTCGTCGTGGACTCCACTTTTCACGACCAGATCGCGAACAACGCCGATCGGTTCACCGTCTTCCCGGCGACCCGTGACCTCTTCCTGCCCGACGGTCGCCCGCCCGAGGTCGGGTCGACCTTCCGCAATCCCGATCTTGCCGACACCTACCGCCTGCTGGCCCGGACCGGAACGGCGGCGCTGTATCGCGGGGAGATCGGCGCGGACCTCGCCGAGACGGTGCGGCGACCCGCGGTCGATCCCGATGCGGACCGCATCGTGCGGCCAGGGTCGATGACCGTGGACGACCTCGCGGACTATCGGACCGTCGAGCGCGAACCGACGCACGTGGACTACCGGGGCCTGGACGTCTACGGCATGCCCGCGCCCTCCTCCGGCGGGCTCACGGTGGGCCTGGCGTTGAACATGCTGGAGCGCTTCGACCTCTCCGACGCCGCCGAGGTCGACTATCTGCACGGCTACCTGGAGGCGAGTCGGATCTCCTTCGCCGACCGAAACCGGTGGATCGGCGACCCCGCCTTCGTCGACGTGCCCGCCGCCGAGTTCGCGGGACAGGACTTCGCCGACAGCCGGAGCTGCCTGATCGATCTCGCGAACGGGCACGCTCTGACAAGTCCGGTGGCGCCCGGCGACCCGCGAGATCCGCGGCCCTGCGGCACCGTGGGACCGCCCGCGCCGACACCGTACGAGGGAGAGAGCACCACGCATCTGACGGTCGCCGACCGGCAGGGCAACGTGGCGGCGTACACGCTCACCATCGAACAGGAGGGCGGCAGCGGCATGGTGGTTCCCGGCCGCGGCTTCCTGCTGAACAACGAGCTGACGGACTTCTCGTTCACGCCGGTCACCCCCGGCGTCCCCGACCCGAACCTTCCCGACGCGGGCAAGCGGCCGCGATCCTCGATGACGCCGACCATCGTGTTGGCGGACGGCGAGCCGCTGCTGGCTCTCGGGTCTCCCGGCGGCACCACGATCATCACCACGGTCCTCGGGGTGCTCCTGCATCGGCTCGACCGCGGGCTGTCCCTGCCCGAAGCCGTCGCCGCGCCGAGGGCTTCGCAGCGTAACGCCGCGTCGGCCGCTGTCGAGCAGGCGTTCCTCGACCTGCCTGCCGTGGCGGAGCTGCGGGACCGGGGACAGGGTTTCGCCACTCGGCCCTCGTCGATCGGGGCGGTCACCGGGGTGGAGCGACTGCCGGACGGGCGGTGGCTGGCCGCGGCCGAGCCGGTGCGGCGGGGCGGCGGGGCCGCGGCGGTGGTCCGGCCTCGGGCTGGTGAGTGATCCCTCGGTCCGCGCCGGTGCCGTTGGCCCGCGCCGGTGCCGTTCGCGTGGCGCGGGTACCCCTTCGCCCGCTGGTTCCCCCGCTCGGCGCCGGTTCCCCCTCGCTCCGCGCCGGTGTCGTTCGATCCGCAGGCGGCCGGATTCGGCCCTGTCTCCCGCTTCGGTGCGTGCCGGCCTCCGCCCGGCCTGCTGAGGAGGAGCGCGGCGGACCGGGTGAGGAGGTTCGAGGCGGTGACCGGGCCGAGGCCGCCGGTCGGTGCGGGGCGGCGGACACGGCGTCTCGTCGCGGACCTCGGCCCGCGTCGGGAGGCGATGCGGGTGTGGACCGATCCCGATGCGCCGGTGAGCCTGCCCGCATCCCTTGACGGCGTCACGCTGCGGTGACAGCATTTCGCGCACCTCGATGGTTACGTAAACATCGACCCCCGGAGGCGATGGCGCCTTCGGTGGCGGGAGCTAGGGAGCCACATGACAGCGCTGTCATCGCCGCCTGCACGGCGGGCGAGACGCTCGGCCTCCGGAGCGGGTCGGGCCGATCGTCGAGCCTGGGTCGGCTGGGGTTTCATGGGACCGTTCATGGTCGTCTTCGCGCTGGTGTTCCTCGCCCCGATCGCGTACTCGATCTATCTGAGCTTCTTCCGCGACAAGCTGGTCGGCGGGAACTCCTTCGTCGGCCTGGAGAACTACCAGCGGGCCATGGCCGACCCGCAGTTCTGGCAGGCCCTGGGCAGGGTGGGGCTGTTCCTGGTGGTGCAGGTGCCGATCATGCTCGGCATCGCGCTGCTCGTGGCGCTGGCCATCGACAGCGGCAGGCTCTACGGCAGGAGCTTCTTCCGGATCTCGATCTTCCTGCCCTACGCGGTGCCCGCCGTGGTCGCCACCCTGATGTGGGGCTTCATGTACGGCACGCGCTTCGGGCTCGTCGGCAACATCAACGACGCCTTCGGCATCACCCTGCCGAACCCGTTGTCGCCGGAGCTGGTGCTCGCCTCGATCGGCAACATCGTGACCTGGGAGTTCATCGGGTACAACATGCTGATCTTCTACTCGGCGCTGCGAGTGATCCCGCATTCGCTGTACGAGGCGGCCGAGATCGACGGCGCGGGCCAGCTTCGGGTCATCACCTCGGTGAAGCTGCCCGCGATCCGAGGAGCGATGGTGATCGCCACGATCTTCTCGATCATCGGCAGCTTCCAGCTCTTCAACGAGCCCAGCATTCTGCAGAGTCTCGCGCCGAACGCGATCACGACCTATTTCACGCCGAACCTGTACACCTTCTCGCTGTCGTTCGCCGCGCAGCAGCACAACTACGCGGCGACGGTCGCGATCCTCATGGGGCTCGTCACGATGGTCATCGCCTACGCGGTGCAGCTTCGCGGCATGCGAAAGGACGTGTGAGTCGATGAGCACCCCGGTCACCACCGCACCGCGGAGCAGGAACGCGGGCTATGCCCGCCTGCGGACGCCGCGCCGCCCGAGCACCGTGACCCGGCCTCGGCGCAGCGTGCTGCTCACCGTGCTCACCGGCCTGATCCTCGTGTACAGCCTGCTGCCGCTCGGCTGGCTGCTGATCAACGCGACCAAGACCCCCGGTGGTCTGTTCGACTCCTTCGGTCTGTGGTTCGCCGAGGACTTCGCCCTCTGGGACAACATCGTCGCCACCTTCACCTACGACGGCGGCGTCTTCGCCCGCTGGCTGGGCAACACCCTGCTCTACGTGGTGGTCGGCGCGGGCGGCGCGACGTTCCTCGCGGTGCTCGGCGGGTACGCGCTCGCCGTCTTCGACTTTCCCGGCAAGCGCGCCGTCTTCGCCGTCGTCATCGGCGCGGTGGCCGTGCCGGGCACCGCGTTGGCCGTGCCGACGTTCCTCATGTTCAGTCGTATGGGACTGACGAACACGCCGTGGGCGGTGATCATCCCCTCGCTCATCACCCCGTTCGGCCTCTATCTGATGTGGGTGTTCGCGGCCCAGGCCGTCCCGCGCGAGCTGTTGGAGTCGGCGCGGATCGACGGAGCGGGCGAGATCAGGAGCTTCTTCCGCATCAGCCTGCCGCTGCTCGTGCCCGGCACCGTGACCGTCCTGCTGTTCAGCATGGTCGCCACCTGGAACAACTACTTCCTGCCGTTGATCATGATCCGGGACCCCGACTGGTTCCCGCTCACCCTCGGCCTCAACGCCTGGAACGCCCAGGCGGCCACGGCGGGCGGCGAGGTGGTCTTCCACCTCGTGATCACCGGCTCGTTGATCACCATCCTGCCGTTGATCGCGGCCTTCCTGCTGTTGCAGCGCTACTGGCAGTCGGGCCTGGCGGCGGGGAGCGTCAAGGAGTGAGCACACCCGCTGACCCGAGGCCTGCCCTCGTCCGCGTTCGACACCGACAGTTGAAGCGAGCTGAGTCGATCATGAACACCACGCCCCGCCGCCTCACCCGCGGCATCGGAATCGCGCTCGTCGTCGCCCTCGGCCTGACCGCCTGCGGCTCCGGCGGCGAGGACAGCCCCGATTCGGCCTCGCCCGAGGAGATCCGCGCCGCGCTGGAGGAGGGCGGCTCGATCACCGTCTGGGCGTGGGAGCCGACCCTGGCGCAGACGGTCGCCGACTTCCAGGAGCTGCACCCCGCCGTGGAGGTCGAACTCGTCAACGTGGGCACCGGCGACGACCAGTACTCGGCGTTGCAGAACGCGCACTCGGCGGGCAGCGGCGGTCCCGACGTCGCTCAGATCGAGTACTTCGCGCTCGGCCAGTTCTCCGTCTCCGGAGCGGTGTCGGACCTGTCCGGCTTCGGCGCGAGCGAGCTCGAAGACCTGTTCTCGCCCGGCCCGTGGAACGCGGTGGCCGGTGGCGGGGAAGTCCACGCGCTGCCGATGGACTCCGGGCCGATGGCCTTCTTCTACAACCAGGACCTCTTCGACGAGCACGGCATCGAGGTGCCCACCACCTGGGACGAGTATCTCGACGCGGCGCGGGCCCTGCAGGCCGCCGACCCGGACGTCTACATCACCAGCGACAACGGCGACGCCGGGCTGATGACCAGCCTCGTCTGGCAGGCGGGCGGGCGGCCGTTCAGCGTGGACGGCACGAGCGTGGGAATCGACTTCTCCGACGAGGGCACCACTCGTTACCTCGAGATCTGGCAGCAGCTGCTCGACGAGGACCTGCTCTCGCCCATCACGTCCTGGACCGACGAGTGGTACCAGGGCATGGCCGACGGTCGCATCGCCAGCCTCGCCACCGGGGCGTGGATGCCCGCCAATTTGTCCTCCGGGGTCCCCTCCGGCGAGGGCGCGTGGCGGGTGGCGCCGCTGCCGCAGTGGGCGGAGGGCGAGACGGCCGAGGCGGAGAACGGCGGCAGCGGACTGGCCGTGCCGACCGCCAGTGGCGACAAGCTGCTCGCCTACGCCTTCATCGACTACGTGACGACCGGCGAGGGCGTGGGCACCCGCCTGGACGCGGGGGCGTTCCCGGCGACCGTCGCGGATCTGGAGTCCGAGGAGTTCCTCTCCACCGAGCTGCCGTACTTCGGCGGTCAGCAGGCCAACCAGGTCTTCGCCGACGCGGCGGCGGGCGTGGCCGACGACTGGTCCTACCTGCCGTACCAGGCGTACGCGAACTCGATCTTCAACGACACCGTCGGCCAGGCCTACGTCTCCGACCTGCCGCTGACCGATGCCCTGGGCCGGTGGGAGGACGGGCTCAGGTCCTACGGCGTCGATCAGGGCTTCGACGTCGACTGAGCGTGGCGGGGTGCCGAGTCCGAAGGGAGTGCTGAGCGTGACCGAGTCCCGAGCCCGACGGGCGGTGCGGCGCGGCCACCGCGGGGCCTGCCCGAGACGCCCGTCGAGAAGGCCGCCCGAGACGCCCGCCCAGCCGACCCGGAGCCGCCGTGCACCCGGACCGACCGTGAAACCGACACCGTGAACCCGGCCCCGAGAAGCCCGTCGCCCGCCCGGTGACGCGGCAGACCGCCGCCGCCGCCGGACATCCGAGACGACGACATCCGGCCCGCGACCGACCTGACACCCGGTATCGAGAGGATCGACATGCCTTCCCCCACCTCCCCGCGCTGGCTGCGGACGCCGACCGGCTCCCCGCAGGGGCTGGCCTTCGGGGCCGACTACAACCCGGAACAGTGGCCGCGTGAGGTCTGGGACTCCGATGTCGCCCTCATGCTGGAGGCGGGCGTCACGATCGTGTCGCTCGGCATCTTCTCCTGGGCACGCATCCAGCCGCGCCGCGACGAGTGGGACTTCGCCTGGCTCGACGAGTCGATGGACCTGCTGCACGCCAACGGGATCGCCGTCGACCTGGCCACGGCCACCGCGTCGCCGCCGCCGTGGCTGGCCGCCGAGCACCCCGAGATCCTGCCCGTCACCCGCACCGGCGAGGTCCTCTCGCCGGGGGCGCGTCAGCACTGGCGGCCCACGTCACCGGTGTTCCGGGAACACGCCCTGCGGCTGGTGACCGCGCTGGCCGAGCGGTATCGGGACCACCCGGCGCTGGCCGCGTGGCACGTGTCCAACGAGCTGGGCTGCCACAACGTCTACGACTACTCCGACGACGCCGCCCGCGCCTTCCGACGGTGGCTTCAGGCCCGGTACACCACGCTCGACGGGCTCAACCACGCCTGGGGGACGGCCTTCTGGTCGCAGCGGTACTCCGAGTGGGACCAGATCCTGCCGCCCCGACTGGCGGCCTCGCACCCCAACCCGACCCAGCAGCTGGACTTCGCCCGCTTCTCCTCCGATGCGCTCAAGGACTACCTGATCGCCGAGCGGGAGATCCTGCGGCGCATCACCCCCGAGGTGCCGGTCACCACGAACTTCATGGTGATGGGCGGCACGAAGCGCATGGACTACGCGGACTGGGCGAGCGAGGTCGACTTCGTCTCCAACGACCACTACGTCATCCCCGGCCCGCAGGCCCGCGACGAGCTGTCCTTCTCGGCGAACCTCACCAGCGGCATCGCGGGCGGCAGCCCGTGGTTCCTCATGGAGCACTCGACGAGCGCGGTGAACTGGCAGCCGGTGAACGTGGCCAAGCGGCCGGGCGAACTGGCCAGGGACTCGCTGCTGCACGTCGCCCACGGGGCCGACGCGGTCTGCTACTTCCAGTGGCGGCAGTCGGCGGCGGGCGCCGAGAAGTACCACTCGGCGATGGTGCCGCATGCCGGGGCGGACAGCGCGGTGTTCCGCTCGGTGACGCGGCTGGGCGCCCTGCTGCGTGACCTGGCCCCGATCGCGGGGTCGGCCCGCGAACCGGCCCGCGCGGCCATCGTCTTCGACTGGCACTCGTGGTGGGCCAGCGAGCAGGACTCCCACCCGACGTCACTGCTGCGGTATCACCGGGAGGCGCTCGACTGGTACTCGGCCTTCCTCGCCGAGGGCGTGCGGGTCGACGTCGTCCCGGTGGCCGCCGAGCTGAGCGGCTATGACGTCGTCATCGCACCCGTGCTGCACATCGTCACCGCGGAGCTGCGGGACCGGCTGACCGACTACGTCGAGGCAGGCGGGCACCTGGTCACCACCTACTTCTCCGGCATCGTCGACGAGAACGACCACGCCTGGCTGGGCGGCTACCCCGGCGCGCTGCGCGAGCTGCTCGGCATCCGCATCGAGGAGTTCGTGCCGCTGTTGGAGGGGCAGCAGGCCGTGCTGGACGACGGCGCCGTCGGCACCCTGTGGTCCGACCGCATCGACACGGTCGAGCCGGACGTGGACGTGCTGTCCCGTTACGCGGAGGGCGACCTGGCGGGTCTGCCCGCCGTGACCCGCCGCCCGGTGGGGGCGGGCTCGGCGTCCTACGTGTCGACCCGGCTGGGCCCCGACGGCCTGCGCGGCGTGCTGGCCCGGTTCCTCGACGCGGCGGGGGTGGCCGGTGAGCTGCCCGAGACGGCCCGAGGTCGCGTCGAGCTGACGGTGCGGCGTGCCGAGGACGCCGTCTACTGGTTCCTGATCAACCGCACCGACGAGACCGTGGAACTCCCCGGTGACCTCGGCGTGGTGTTGGCCGGGACCGGGACGCCGCCTGCCGAGGGACGGCCCGAGTCGGAGCCGCCGGCCCTGGGACCGAGGGACGTGCTGGTGCTGCGTCGCGCCCCGGAGGAGGCCGCCGACCACACCGGCTGATCAGGATCGACCGCCGAGGCCCGGCGCCGCCCGCCGAGGTCGTCTCGGCCACGAGGTTCATCTCCGCACCGCAGGTCAGGACAGAGAGGACATCGGAATGAGACGATCACACCGACATCGTCTGGTCGCCGGACTGGGCGTCGTCGCGATGGCGGCGGGTGCCGCCTCGGCGGGGGCCGGTCCGGCCGTCGCGGAAGAGCCGACCTCGGCGGTCACCATCACCCCCGACCCGTCGTATCAGGGGCAGGAGTTCGAGGGCTGGGGCACCAGCCTCGTCTGGTTCGCCAACGCCACCGGGGACTATCCCGACGAGATCCGGGAGGAGCTCGCCGAGCTGGTATTCGGCGCCGACGGCCTGCGCCTGAACATCGCCCGGTACAACATCGGCGGCGGGAACGCCCCCGACGTGCCGGACTACCTGCGGGCGGGCGCGGCCGTGCAGGGCTGGTGGCAGGCCCCCGAGGGCACGACCCGCGACGACGTCGACTGGTGGTCGGCGGACGAGCCGGCGCACTGGAATCCGGACGCGGACCGGACCCAACGATGGTGGATCGACCGGATCAAGGGACAGGTCGACCACTGGGAGGCGTTCAGCAACTCGCCGCCGTGGTTCATGACCGAGAGCGGGTACGTCTCCGGCGGCTTCGACGCGCGCGAGGAACAGCTCAAGGCCGACGACGTCGAGGACTTCGCTGCCTACCTGGTGGGCGCGGTGGAGCGGCTGGAGACAGCCCACGGCATCCGCTTCGACACCCTCGACCCGTTCAACGAGCCGAACACCGACTACTGGAGCACCACGCTCGGCCCGGACGGCGACCCGATCGGCGGCAGGCAGGAGGGGGCGCACGTCGGGCCTGGACGCCAACAGGAGGTCATCGCGGCGGTGGACCGTCGGCTGGCCGAGTCCGACGTCGACACGGTGATCGCCGCGATGGACGAGACCAACCCGACCACCTTCGCCGCCAATTGGAACGCCTACTCCCCGGCGGCACGGGCCGCGGTCGGACAGCTCAACGTGCACAGTTACGGGACCGGCGGCCGCACCACCGTCCGAGACCTCGCCAAGGGCGCCGACAAGCCGCTGTGGATGAGCGAGGTGGAAGGTGACTGGGGTGACGGCCAGGACTTCGAGGACATCCGGCCGGGGCTGGGCCTGGCCCGGCACATCATCGGCGACCTGCGCGACCTCGAACCGTCGGCCTGGGTGTTCTGGCAGCCCGTCGAGGACTACGACAACATGAAGCCGGGCGGGGAGTCGGACAAGGGCGGCAACTGGGGGAGCATCCAGCTGCCCTTCGACTGCACCGCCGAGGACACGCTGCGGACGTGCCCGATCCGCATGAACACCAAGTTCGACACGGCGCGGAACTTCACCCACCACATCCGGCCGGGCGACCGGCTCGTGCAGGTGGCGGAGCCGTCCAGCGTCGCGGCGATCGCGGCCGACGGCGAGGGCGCGACGATCGTCCACGTCAACGACGCCGCCGAGGCGAGGACCATCACCGTCGACCTGTCGAAGTTCGCCGAGGTCGCCGCCGATGCCACGGTGACTCCGGTGGTGACCAGCGCGGACGGCGGGCTGGTGCCGCAGCCGCCGGTGGCCGCCGCCACGGGCACGGCCTCGGTGACGGTGCCTGCCCACTCGGTCGTGACCCTCGTGGTGGACGGCGTCTCCGGGGCGGCCGAGGACGCCGCGACGATCCGAGACGGCCGGGACTACCGGCTCATCGGGGCCGGCAGCGGCCGGTCCCTGACGGCGGCCGCCGACGGCGGAGGAGCCGAGATCCGCGGCTCCTCCGACGACGCCGCGCAGACGTGGCGGCTGACCAGGGTCGCCGAGGGCGCCCGGGAGTTCGACAACCGGACGCGGTACGTCGTGACCACGGCCGACGGCGACCGACGGCTTGCGCTGCGCGCGGACCGCGCGGTCCTGGAGGACGTCGACGGCCCGGCCGATCCCGCCGCGCAGTGGATCGGCTCCACCACCGGTGACGGGACCTGGACGCTGGTCAACGCCGACGCAGGCCTGCTCCTGGAGGTGAGCGGCGAGGCGACGCACGACGGCGCCGAGGTCTCGGTCTGGACGCCCAACTCCGGCGCGCACCAGCGTTGGCAGGTCGTCGACGAGTCCGAGCAGGCGGGCCCGTGATGTCCTAGTTCGAGCGTCGACCGTGTTCGATCCGGGCGGGCATCGGCCTTCATGGGGCGGTGCCCGCTCGGGGTCTCGTCGGATCGGTGGGCGGTGTTCGTGGGGCGCGTGTTCGTCCCGGTGTTCTCAGGTCGGGCGGGGCGTCCGGGTGGTGTGCTGTCTGCGCGGCGGTGTCGGTTCGGCGCTGTCTATCCGGCGCTGCCTGCACGGTCGGCGGTGTCGACTCGTGCTCCGGCGTTCGTGCTCCGGTGCTCGTTCGGCGGAGTGGTCCTGCGGGGAACACCGCCGCCGCCGGCGGGCCGGGGGCGGACCGGTTCGGTCGGGCTCTCCCTGCTTGTTCGTGCCCTGCCTGCTCGTTCTCGGCCGGATCGAGCCAGGGCCTGTCGTCTCCCGCCCGCTCCGGCGTCGTCCGGTGCGTCCTCGCCCGGTCGGATGCGGCCGGGTCCGCCCGCCGTCCGCCGTCCGTCCGATCGGGCTGGGCCGCTGTCTGATCCGACCCCTCCCGCGGGCCGGACCGGCGCGGGACACAGGCGGGCTCGGCGCGGGGCGGGCTCCCCGAGCTGTGCCGGAGCAGGCAGGCGGTGCGGGATCACCTCGAACGAGGACCGCGGTGCTCGGCCCCGGCCGCGCCGGGGCGCCTGGCTCGCCCGTGTCGCCTGGCCGCGCCGTGGCGTTCTCGGCCTGGCCACGTCGTGATGCCGCCGTCCCGCCCGACGCCCGACGCCGCCCTGCCTGTCGTCCGCACCCTCGGCGGGCAGGGCAGGGCGCGGACTCAGCCGCCCGGTGGTGTGCGCAGGTCCAGGCCGGTCTCCAGCCCGTCGGGCCAGTGGACGACGAGCCGGGTGCCCGCCACGGTCAGCGTCGGATCGACGCCGAGATCCTCGGTGCCGTCGTCGAGCCGCACCACCGCGGCCACCAGCACCGGCTGATCGGGCACCGCTCGATCGTGTACCGGTGTCGCGGCGCCCTCGGATGCCGCCGGGTCGCCGGACCCGTCCCGGCCGCCCGTGGCGGGGGAGAGGTCGAAGGCCAGCCAGGGAGTCGCCGTCCAGGTGCCCAGTGGACTCACGCCTTGCTCCACGGTGACGTCCTCGGCGGCGGGCCGCAGCCGCGTGTCCACCCGCGCAGCCGGGACTCCAGCAGCCGAGCTCCCCGCAGCCGGGACCGCCGCAGCCGCAGCCGCCGTCCCCACCCCCGCGCCGCCGTCCACACCGGCAGCCGAGCCGCCGACCGCCACCGAGACCGCCCGCAGGGAGGAGCGCAGCCCGCCCGTCGAGGCGCAGGCGCCGGGACCGAGGCGCGGCCGCTCGGCCGCCGACAGCGGCCAGCCGCCCAGCCGCAGCGTGCGGGCCCGCGTCGGGCCGCGGTTCGCATCGGCCGCGGGCTCGATCCGCGCGATCCGCACCTCCACGCCGTCGCGGATCACCGAGGCCACGGTGACCGTCGGCCCTTCGACCACCGTCCCGCTGCGGCCGGAGCCGTGGTCGGCCGATCGGTCGGAGCCCGCGTCGATCCAGTGCACCCGCCCGGTGGAGGCTCCGGCGAGCACCCCGTCCGACAGTGGACGGGTGAACAGGGTGGTGAAGCCGCTGCGGTGGGTCGCCCGGCCCTCGGCGTCCAGCAGCACCACGGCGTTGTCCAGCGGATCGGTCACGCCCGAACCGATCAGCGGCGGGACGGTGGCGGTGGAGTAGCCGAGGCGGGCGTACAACGGCGAGTCGGTGAGTCGCGCACCCGGCCGGGCATGGTCGGTGCCGTGGTTGAGCACCACGGCGACGCCGTCGCGACGACGCGCCGAGACCAGCCAGCCCGGTGCCGTGATCACCCGGGACACGTCCCCGGTCTCCACCGGCAGGCCGACCTCCCGGCTGGTCCACACCGGATGGTCGGCGGGCAGCGCCAGGCCGAGCATCCCCTTGGCCGCCCAGTACGGCGATGCCGGGCCGGAGTAGTCCTGTCGCATGGCGGGCCAGGGCCCGTGCCAGCCGAGGGTCAGCAGTCCGTCGCCGGCACGGGCGCCGCGGTCGACGAAGTGGGCGAGGATGCCGCTCGCCGCGCGCCGCACCTGTCCCGGCGGCAGCCCGCCCACGCCCGTGACGGCGCCGGTCCAGAGTGGAGCGGCGGCGGCGAAACGGTAGATCAGGCTCCGTCCCTGCATCAGCGGCGACCCGTCCGCCCCGGTCAGCGCGAGGGCGTCGGCCAGATAGCGTGACAGGTCCTCGGCCCACCGCGTGCGCAGCTCGGCCGGACACAGCGTCCCCGTCACGTCGAACCACTCGGTCCACAGCAGCGGATAGACGTGCAGCGCCCAGCCGGTGTAGTGGTCGTAGGCCCGTTCGTCGGCGCCGTCGGACAGCCAGCCGCCGGGTCGGCGCAGCGCGGCGTGCACGGCGAGGTCCTGCTCGACGTCCTCAGCCGACCACGGGCCGCCCGCCTCCCGGAGGAACGACTCGACGATGATCCGGAACCACACCCAGTTGATCGGCGGATACGGCTGCCCGATCACCCCGGCCAGCCAGTCCAGCGTGCGTTCGCGTACGGCGTCGTCCAGCCGATCCCACAGCCACGGCCTGGTGAGCTGGAGGATCAGCGCGATCGAGGCGGCCTCGACCTTGGCCTGACCGAGTTCGTCGGGTCGCGGCCAGTACTCCGGCGAGGCGGGGTCGGTGCCCGCGCGCAGGCCCTCGGCGTAGCGGTCCAGCAGTCCCGTCGGGTCGGCGCCGCGGTCGCCCGCGATCCGGAATCCGGCCAGCAGGAACGTCCTGGCGAAGCCCTCCAGCCCGTCGGAGATCCGGCCGTTGCGGCTGGCGGGCCCGGGCAGGTCGTATCGGGCGCCGAGCGGA
Source organism: Actinoalloteichus hoggarensis (assembly GCF_002234535.1). Lineage (NCBI taxonomy): Bacteria > Bacillati > Actinomycetota > Actinomycetes > Pseudonocardiales > Pseudonocardiaceae > Actinoalloteichus > Actinoalloteichus hoggarensis. The sequence goes on along the minus strand of NZ_CP022521.1, from coordinate 5,200,999 downwards.
GAGCGGTGTCGGTCCACGGCGGCCAGCATCGAGTCGGCGAGGTCGGTCCAGTGCGCACGGGTCCAGCCCGTGTACGGGGACAGCCCGCGATCCGGCGGCGGGCTCATGCCTGGGCCGCCCTGGTCTCGCGGGTGACCTGGTCCAGCGCGGGCAGACCCGCGCCGAGGCGTTCCAGTTCGGTGAGCGCCGCCGCCGTGAGCAGCCGCGTCTCGGAGTCGAGCGAGCCGGCGATGTGGGGAGTGATCACGACGTTCGGCAGATCGTAGAGCGGGGAGTCGGCGGGCAGCGGCTCCGGCTCGGTGACGTCCAGGATCGCATGCAGACCGTCCCGTTCGCAGGCAGCGGTGAGGGCGGCGGTGTCGACCAGCGCGCCGCGGGCGGTGTTGATCAGCACCGAGCCCGGTGGCAGCGCCGCCAGTTCCTCGGCGCCGATCAGCCTGCGGGTCTCCGGGAGCGACGGCGCGTGCAGGCTGAGCACGTCGGCCCGCGGCAGCGCCTCGGCCAGGCTCGCGGGCTCGGCCCCGGCGGCGGTGATCACGGACGGGTCGACCACCGGGTCCACCACGAGGACTCGCGCCGCGGCCAGCGACACCAGCAGGTCGACGACGCGACGTCCGACGCGGGAGTACCCGACGACCACCACCGTCCGGTCGCGGCCCGACAGCGCCCCGCGCCCCGACCGGTAGCTCCAGTCGGCGCGGTGCACGCGGGCGTCGGCGGCGAGGAACGGCACCTTCTTGAACGCCCACAGCACCGAGGCCAGGGTGAACTGGGCGACCGGCTCGGCGTTGGCCGCGGCGGCCGTGGTCACCAGGATGTCGCGTTCGAAGACCGCGTCGCCGACATGGCCCCGGACGCTGCCCGCCGCGTGCAGGACGGCCCGCAGCCCTGGCGCGGCCGCCAGCACGTCGGCGTCCAGCGGCGGCGCACCCCACGAGGTGATCAGCACCTCGACCTCGGCGAGTCGGCGTCGGACGGCAGGCGAGGCCAGCTCGTCGGTGTGCACCGGATCTCCGAGGCGGGCCAGCGTGCGGAGTCGCTCGTGCTCGGCGGGGCCGAACTGGTCGGCGAACGCCTCGGCGCTCATCACGAGCATCGTCTCGGGCCTGCGTGGCGTCATTTCACGCTCCCCGCGGCCAGACCGGAGCGCCACTGCCGTTGCAGCACGATGAACGCGAGCACCAGAGGCACCACGGCCAAGAGGGACCCGGTGATGACCAGCGGGTTGTAGTGGGGGAACTGCGACACGCGGGAACTCCATTGGAAGAGGCCGAGGGTGACGGGGAACAGCTTCGGGTCGGTGAGCATGACCAGCGGCAGGAAGAAGTTGTTCCAGATGCCGACGAACTGGAACAGCAGGATGGTGACCACCCCCGGCCGCAGCAGCGGCAGCGCGACGGTGACGAAGGTCCGCAGCTCGCCCGCGCCGTCGATGCGCGCGGCCTCCAGCAGCTCGTTCGGCACGGCCGCCTCGGCGTAGGCCCGCGCGAGGTAGACGCCGAACGGATTGGTGAGCAGCGGGATGAAGACCGCCCAGAACGTGTCGACGATGCGCAGTTCCGTGGCCAGCAGGTAGAGCGGCAGGGCCAGCGCGGTGGTGGGGACCAGGACGCCCGCCAGGGTGACGGCGAACAGCAGCCTGCGACCGGGGAAGTCCAGCCGGGCGATCGCGTAGCCGCAGGCCGTGCAGATCAACGCGCCCAGCAGCGCGCCCGCCCCGGCGTAGAGCAGCGAGTTGCGTGCCCAGTCCAGGAAGATGCCGCCCTCCTCGGTGAAGAGGTCGCGCAGATTGCCCGCGAGGTTCCACTCGCCTAGTTCGAACGCGCTGGTGGTGGAGAAGTCGCCGACGTTCTTGGTGGCCGAGGTGAACAGCCACACCAGCGGCAGCACGCTGTACAGGGCGGCCAGCAGCAGCAGCGCGTGGACGGCGCCCCGCGAGGTCCAGCGGGAGGTCTGTCTGGTCGTGGTCATCGAGACCTCCGGGTGGACAGTCGCATGACCAGCGCCGACAGGATCGCCGAGGCGACGGCCAGCACGAGGGAGGCCGCGGCGGCCTTGCCGTAGTCGTTGCTGATGAACGCCGACTCGTACACGTAGAGGCTCGGGGTCCAGGTGCTGGTCACGGAGTTGGTGAACGAGCTGAGGACGAGCGGCTCGGTGAACAGCTGGAGGGAGCCGATGACGGTGAAGACCAGCGCGACGAAGATCGTCGGCCGAATCATCGGCGTCTTGATCGACAACGCGGTGCGGATCGGTCCGGCGCCGTCGACCCTGGCCGCCTCCAGCACGTCGCGGGGCACGGTCTGCAACGCCGTGTAGAAGATGATCATGTTGTAGCCCATCCACTGCCAGGTGGCCATCACGACGATGGAGGGCAGAACGCCGTCGGCGCCGAGCGGGTTCCAGGGCAGGACGTCGTTCAGCGGTCCGATGCCGGGGCTGAACAGGTACGACCAGATGAGCCCCGCGATCACACCGGGCACGGCATACGGCAGGAACACCATCAGCGACCACATCTGCCGCAGCCGCAGCACCGCCCCGTCCAACAGCAGCGCGAGGACCAGCGCGGCGCCCAGCATCAGGGGCACGTGGATCAGAGCGTAGAGCCCGACGTTGACCAGGCTCGTCCGGAACGCCGGGTCGCCGAGGACCTCGGCGTAGTTGGCCAGCCAGACGAAGACGTCCTCGGGGCCCGCGAAGCCCAGGCCGGTGAGGCGCTCGGTGAACAGGCTCAGATAGAGGGCGTAGCCGATCGGGATGAGGACGGTTCCCGTGAGCAGCAGCGCGAACGGCGCGGCCAGCACCAGCGGCGCCGTCCGCAGCCGTCGGCGTCGTGGGCCGGGTGGTCGCGGCTCGGCGGACGTCTCGGACTTGGCGAGCACGGTCATGACCGCCCCCGCTCGCGGACCGACAGGCCCCGGTCGCGCATGCCCGCCACGGCGGCGGCCTGCACGCCCGCCAACGCCTCGGGGATGGTGGTGCGTCCGGTGGTGACTCCGCCGAAGGCGTCGGCCACCGTCGAGAAGAGACCGAGGGCGTTCGGGCCCCACGTCCAGTCGGGCACGCGGGAGTCGGCCTCGTCCAGCACGTCGTACACCGGGTCGCCGACGAAGTAGTCGCCGGGTGCCAAGCCCCTGGCCACCTCGCGGTTGGGCAGGTAGGCGGGGAACGGCGAGGTGAACTCGGACCCGATGCGCGGCACCTCGGGGTCGGTGCTCAGCCACCGCAGGAACGTCATCGCCGCCTCCGGCACCGCGCTCTCGCGGGAGACGCCGAACGCCGTGCCGCCCTGGATGCCGTTGGCGAGGTCGTCGCCCCAGGTGGGCATGGTGGTCACGGCCCAGCGTCCGCGATCGTCGGGGATGGACTTCTGCAGCGTGCCGACGCTCCAGGACGCGCCGAGCAGACCCCAGAGCCGTCCCTCGTGCATGGCCGCGATCCAGTCCTGGGTGCCGGTCGCCCCGCTGCCCACCAGGTCGGCGGTGATGAGGTCCTGCCAGTACGCCCCGGTGCGCAGCGTCCCCTCGCCCGCGACGTCGACCACCCAGGTGTCGCCGTCGATCGACCACCACGGGTCGCCCGCCTGCCAGGACATCCCGGCGAAGAAGGAGCCGTCGTTGAGCGGGAACGTCGTGATGCGTGCGGCGGGGTCGAGCGCGCGGATCGCCTCGGCGGCGTCCCGGAACTCCTCCCAGGTGCGCGGCACGGGCAGACCGGCCTCGTCGAAGAGGTCCTTGCGGTAGTAGAAGGCCATCGGGGCCATGTCCATCGGCACCGCCCAGGTCCGGCCGTCGGGCCGCACGGCCTGCCAGGCGGCGGACGAGTAGCCGTCGGCGAGGTCGGCGACGTCCTCGGTGATGTCGCGCAGGCCGCCGGTAGCCAGGATCTGGATCAAACCCTGGTATTCGACATGCAGGATGTCGGGCGCGTTGTGCGCTCGGATGGCGTTCGTCTGTTGCGCGTACCCGCCGGACAGGCCCGCGGCCAGCACGCTCAGCTCCACGTGCACCTCGCGCTGGGCGGCGTTGAACGCCGCGACGTAGCGGTCCATCCCGGTCAACCAGGACCACAGCCGCACGGTGGTGGCTCCGGGCGGCGCGCTCGTCGAGGTGGCGCAGCCCGCGAGCAGTGACCCGCCCGAGACGGCGACGGCGGTGCGGGCCGAGGCGCGGAGGAAGGCGCGGCGCGACCAGCCGGTATCAAGCCCCATTGCTGATTCCCTTCTGGCAGTTACCTGCGTCACCTCATCGTGTGAAATCGTTCGCGGTCAATCATGGTGGCCAGAACCGATCACGATCGATCAGGAGCGAAAGTGACCGAAGGCCCTCTCACCGGGTTGCTCACCGGCGCGGCGGCGGCCGTCGACGACGGCCGCGGGCAGGCGGTCGGGGATGGTCCCGACCCCGTCGCCCTGGTGCTGCGCGACGCCAAGGCCCGGCTGCCCGTTCCGCCGGTCACCGATCGCGGCGTCTGGGACGCCGTCGACGCGCGGACCCGGGACGGCCTGCTGCGGCTCGCGGCCCGGTGGCGCGCCCGGCCTGCCCCGGTGCTGCGCGCCTCCGACTGGGCCCGATCGTTCCGCGACGGCAACCGCACGGCGCATGAGGACGCGGCACGGGAGCTGCGGACGAGGACGGCGGCGGTCACGCTGGCAGCCGTGCTCTCCGGCGAGCACGCCGCGGCCGACGCGCCGCCCGACGCCGTCCCCGACCTCGATGCCGCGGCGGACGGGATCACGGCCCTGTGCGAGATGAGCACGTGGTGCTGGGCGCCGCACGACGCGCACACCGCGGCCCGCCGGGAGGTGCTGCCCGACCCGGACGACCCGTACCTCGATCTCGGTGCCGCCGAGGTCGGCGGCCTCCTCGCCTGGGCGGATCACGTCCTCGGCCCGCACCTCGACGTCCGCGTGCCGGGCCTGCGTCGCCGCATCCGCCGCGAGGTGCGGTCGCGGCTCCTGACACCCTTCACGACCAGGCGGGACTGGCCGTGGCTGGGACTGGACCGACCCGCCGACAACTGGAACGCCTGGATTCACAGCGCCGTGGTGATCGCCGCCGTCACGGTGATCGACGATCCCGGCGAGCAGGCCGCCGTGCTGCGGCTCGTCCTGTCCGGACTCGACCGGTTCCTCGCCGCGCTGCCGGACGACGGCGGGATCGACGAGGGCGTGGCGTACTGGTGGCACGGGGCGGGGCGACTGTGGGAGTCGCTCGAACTGCTCGCCGCGGTGGGCGGTCCGACGTTGGACGCCAGGAGGCTGCCGATCCTGGGGCGGCTCGCTCGGTTCCCGCATCGCATGCATCTCGGCGGGCTCTGGTACGTCAACGCCGGGGACGGGCCGGCGCTGCTGTCCGGGACACAGCCCTGGCATCTCGCCCACCGATGGGGGCGGACGCTGTCCGACGCAGCCGTCCGGGACCACGCGGCGGCCCGAGGCGGTCGGGACCCGCTCGCGGTCCGTCCGGAGGCGGGTCTGGGCAGCGCGCTGGTCGGGCTCGTCGACGAGGAGTGGCGGGCGGCGCACACGGCCGCGCGGGCGACCGCGGGCCCGGTGGAACCGAGTCGCCGGGCAGTACAGCCCGGCGAGGCGGACCGAACGCCTGTGAGTCGATCGGAGCCGGGGGCGTGGGGACCTGATGCGATAGGGCCTGATGTGGTGGCGCCTGAGGTGGCAGGGCCGGGCGCGGCCGGGGTGGGCGGCGCGGACGTGAGACGGCCGAGTGCCGGCCATGACGCCGTCGGCGCCACCCGGACCGATCTCGCCGGTGCGGATCACCGGGGGACGGATCTCGCGGAGCCGCACCTTCCAGGGGTCGATCTCTCAGGGCTCGACTCCGCCGCAGGTCGGGATCTTCCGGCGTCGAACCTCCCTGGACCCGACCCAGACGGCGATCGGGGCTCCTGGCTGAGCCGAGACGACTGGCTGCCCCGGGTGCAGGTGCTCGTCGCCCGCGAGACGGCGGGTACCACCCGCGGCCTGACGCTGGCCGCGAAGGCGGGCCACAACGGCGAACGGCACAACCACCTCGACGTCGGGTCGTACTGGGTCGCGCTCGACGGAACGCCGCTGATCGTGGACGTCGGGCAGCCCACCTACACCGCGGGCAGCTTCGGCGCGAACCGCTACGACGCCTGGCCCCTGCGCAGCGAATGGCACAACGTCCCCGAGCCCGGTGCCGCCCAGCCGGCCGGGGCCGAGCACGCGGCGCGCGACGTCGCCGTCGAGCGGACCGAGCGGACCACCGCGCTGCACGCCGAACTGGCGGGCGTCTATCCCGCCGGACTGCTCGCCCGCTGGTCGCGGTCGATCCGGCTGATTCGGGCGACCGGTCGGGAAGAGGCCCACGTGGTGATCGACGATTCCTGGGAGTCGGCGGCGGGCGCCCCGGTGCTGCTGCGGCACGTCCTCGCGGGGACCGTCGAGCTCGCCTCCGGGCGGGCGATCGTGACGCCGGCCTCGGGGCGGGCGCTGCTGGTGAGCTGGGACCCGACGCTGCTGGTCGCCGAGGTGGAGCGCAGGCCGCTGGACGATCCGCTGCTGCGTGCCTCGTGGGGTGCACAGCTCACCAGACTGACGCTGGGCGCGGTCTCCTCGACGGTGACCGCCGCGCGTGTTCGGCTGGCGGCGGCGTCATGACGTTGGCGGCTCAGCGGCAGGACGCCGTCCTCGCCTTCGTCCGCCGCCGGGGCGGGGCCCGCCTGGCCGAGCTCGTCACCCTGCTGGGCGTCTCCGCCGTCACGGTGCGGCGCGACGTCACCGCCCTGGCCGATCGCGGTCTGGTGGTCCGGGTGCACGGCGGGATCACCCTGCCTCGGCGCGGCAGCCAGGACAGCGGACATCGCGGCTCGGTCTTCGGCGGCACGGTGCTCCGGACCGCCGTGGGGATGGTCGTGCCCTCGGTGGAGTACTACTGGCCGCACGTCATCCAGGGCGCACAGGCCGCCGTCGCCGCCGCCGACGGCAGGCTGGTGATGCGGGTGACCCACTACCAGCCCGGCGAGGACCGCAGGCAGATCGCCGACCTGCTGGACCGAGGGGTGAAGACGCTGCTGGTCGCCCCGGTCGTCTCCGGCGACGCCGGGCGGGAGCTGCTGCGCTGGCTGGGCGGGCTGGCCGCGTCGATCGTGCTGGTCGAGCGCCGCCCGCCCCCGGAGCTGCCGACGCTGGCGCTCGACGCCGCCACGACCGCGCATGCCATGGGCGCGGGGCTCGCCGTCCGACATCTGGTGACCCTCGGACATCGCTCCGTGGCGCTGGTGACCTCTCGGTCGAGCCCCACCAGTCGTGCGCTGCGCACCGGCTGGCGGGACACCACGGCCGAACTCGGGCTGCCCTGCGCGGAGTCGATCGACGTCGAGGTTCCCGCGTACGGCACGCCCGGCTGGCCCGCCACCTACGACGACGTGTTGCGCGGCTGCCGTCGCGACGACGTCCGCGCCATGCTCGTGCACTCCGATCGTGAGGCGGTCGGAATGCTGGAACGCGCTCGTTTCCTGGGCATCGACGTGCCCGGTGAACTCGCGGTGGTGTCCTATGACGACGAGGTGGCCGCCGCGTCCGACCCGCCGCTGACGGCGGTCCGGCCGCAGAAGCATCGTCTCGGCAGGCTCGCCGCCGAACTGGCGCTGGCGCGGGCGGCCGAGGGTGCGATGCGCCCGGTGCACCGGGTGGAGCTGTGGCCCACGTTGGAGGTGCGGGAGTCCTGCGGGGGACGGGCACCCTAGGTATGCCGTCGGCGGGAACGAAGACGTCACCCGGTCCTGCCGCGGGGGCGCCGGCACCGACCGTGGCGCCCGCCGGCCTGCCGCGCGCCGCACTCGGCCGCGGTGTGTCCCGGCCGGGAGGGGACGGCGCTGCGACGAGGATCCGGGGCGGGCACCTCCGCCGATGGTCGTCGAGCGGCGTCTCGGCCCGAGGGGCGCGTGTCTGCCTGGGCGTCGAGATCGTGCCCGCCGCCCGCGGTCACGGCTCCGATCAGGACTGACCGGCGGGCGGCGCGGTGCTTTGACGCAGCACGAGACGGGTGGGCACCAGTGTCCTGCTGTGCGCGACGGGCTCGCCGCGCATCTGACGCAGCGCGTCCGTGACGAGCCTGCGGCCGACCTCGGTGAAGTCCTGGTGGATCGTGGTCAGCGGCGGGAGGAAGGAGCCGGCGTCGGGGATGTCGTCGAAGCCGACGACGCTGACCGCCGCGGGCACCGGCCGCCCGGCCTCGTGCAGAGCGCGGAGCAGACCGAGCGCCATCTGATCGTTGGCGGCGAAGATCGCGGTGCAGTCGGGTTCCGCCGCCAGCCGCAGCCCGGCCCGATAGCCGGAGTCGGCCGTCCAGTCGCCTCGGACCAGCGGCGGGACGGCGCGGTCCTCTTCACGCAGCGCCTGTTCCCAGGCCGAGGCCCGGCGGCGCGCCGCGAAGGACTCGTCGGGCCCGGCGAGATGCCAGACGGTGCGGTGACCCAGGTCGAGCAGGTGGTGTACCGCGTCTCGTGTCCCGCCGACCTGGTCGGTGTCGACGATGCGGTAGAGGTCGTCCTCGCCCGACTGGGCGACCACGATCGGCACGTCGCGTGGCAGGTCCACCGTCGCCGCGTCCAGCAGGTGGACCTCCATGATGACGATGATCGCGTCCACCGCCAGCTCACCGAGGCGGGTGAAGGCCCCGTGCATCCCGGCCTGCGTCGGCACGCTCACCGGCAGGAGGGTGACGGCGTAGCCCTCCTGCGCGGCGGACGCCGAGATCGCCTCCAGCGTGCGGACGTTGCCGGTGCTGGACAGCGTGAAGAGGATGACCCCGATCGTGCGGAACTCGCCGCGCTTGAGGGCACGGGCGGCGCTGTTGGGCCGATAGCCCAGCTCCTGCATCGCTCGTACCACCTGGCGTCGCGTCGACTCCGTGACACTGGGGTGTCCGTTGGACACTCTCGACACGGTCTGCGAGGACACGCCCGCCAGCCGCGCGACGTCGGCCATCGACACCCGCCGTACGCCCTCGACCAACCGATCCGTCCCTTCGCCGCCGGCATCGTCGCCGTCGAACACTGTAAGCGGCCCGGCCCGCCGGTCGGAATCTCCTCGCCGGTCGGGCGCGCGAACGGCGCCGACCTGCGCCGACGGGCGCTGCCGCGAGATCGCCGGGCACGGCGTCGGCGAGGGGACGGCCCAGGCCGCCGACGGCGTCGGTCTCCGCCCCGGATCGGCGACCGGCGCGCCGCCCGCTCAGACGTTCGTCAGGTCCTTCTCGGCGATGATCTTGGTGGGAGTGAGGCGCACGGTCATCATTCCCTCGCCCGCGTTCAGCCTGCCGTACTGGTCGGCGAGCTCCTCGCCCATGTACCGGGCGGCGTTGCGCGTCGACCAGTGCAGGACGTCGCCGGGCTCGGCGTTGGTGGTGACGGTGCCCTCCACGACGGCGAAGGAGAACGGGGGCTCGTCATCCTCGACGCACACGGCCGCCTGCCCGGTGCGCAGCAGGTCGTGGCCCTTCGCGGAGTGCGCGCTCGTGGTGAACACCAGGTCCGAGTCGTCCAGCACGAACCACACTGGGGTGACGTGCGGGCGACCGTCCGCGCGCACCGTGGCGATCTTCGCCGTCCGGGTGCCCTCCTGGATGAAGTTCTCGTACTCCGCGGTGGTCATCGTGGTCATCGCCGCCTCCTCCTCGGTCCGTCTCGTGTCCTGGTTCGTCGCCCGCGGCCTCGGACGGTGTGCGCCGGCCGCCGGGTGGTGCGGCGGGAGGTCGAGCGGCGGAGTGGGCTCACCTGCGGGCGAGCCGCGATCAAGGCGCCGTCGCCCCGCACAGGGCAGGAGTGCCCGAGTCGGCCGCGGCGAAAACCGGCCCGCTGACCAGGTGTGACGGCCGGCATGGACACTGTAGTGACCAGATAAGCTAATCTGGTCACTACGAAAGGGGGCGCCGATGCCGAGGCCGCTGATTCCGAACCGTTCCGCCGTCATCCTCGACACCGCCGAGGAGTTGATCCGCACTCGCGGCTACGACCGGACGACGGTCGCCGACATCGCCGAGCGCGCGGGGATCGCGAAGGGAGCGATGTATCGGGAGTACCCGAGCAAGGAGGCGGTGCTCGACGCGCTGCTGATCCGCGGTCTCCGCAGGCTCATCGCCGACGTCCGCACCCGGGTCGAGCAGGGCGCCGAGCCGATGGGCCTGGCCGCCGTGTACCGGTACGGCATCGAGGCGCTGCGCGGCGAGCCGCTCGTCCACGCCTTCCTCTACGGCACCACCGACGTCCTGGGCTCCTACGCCCGCGACCGCACCGACGACCGCTATGCCCAGCGCCTGGCCTGGGTCACCGACTACGTCGCGGAGCTGCAGCGGGCGGGGGCGATCCGCCCCGACGTCGACGCCGACGCCGTCGGCCTCGCCCTCAGCGCCGTGACCGTCGGTCTGCTCTCCGTCGGCCCCATGGTCGGCGGACTGGAGCAGCGGCGGCTCGACGGCGCGCTCGACGTCATCGTCGAACTGGTCGGGCGAGGGCTTGACCGGCCCGCGGGCGACACGGAGGACTCGGACGACACGGAGGCGCGCACCGCGCAGCTGCGGCTGCTCGATCGGGTGGAGACCCAGTTGCGGACAGCAGAGAAGGGATCGACATGAACGACAAGCGCGAGCCGTACGACAGCACCTACGTGCCGTTTCCCGAGGGCCGCCTTCGGGTGATCACGGCGGGCGATCACGGTCCGCCGGTGCTGCTGCTCAGCGGCGCCGGGATGGACAACGCGATGCTCAGCTGGCGGCACCTCATCCCGGCCCTGGCCGCCGAACACCGTGTCCTCGCCCTGGACTGGCCGAAGCAGGGCGGCAGCAGACAGTGGGAAGGCGTCGCCGACCACCAGACGATGCTGCGCTGCATCACCGGCGTCCTCGATCACTTCGGGTTGGAGTCGGTGAACCTGGTGGGCATGTCCCAGGGCGGCGGAATGACCCTGGCCTACGCCATCGAGCATCCGGACCGGGTGCGCAACATCGTCCCGATCGCGCCCGGCGGCATCATCTCGTTCCCACCGGGCGTGCACCAGCTGCTGTGGCTGATCGCCAAGATGCCCCGGCTCACCACCGGTGTGTCGACGATGATGTTCCGCAAGCGCGAGGCGGTCGTCTCACTGATCAGGAAGACCCTCGTCCCCGGCCCGGTGGACGACTTCGAGGAGATCGTCGACGAGGTGCATCAGCTGGTGCACGAGGGCGGCGCCGGAGCGTCGGACTGGCAGAACGGCTCGATCGGCTTCTGGAGGATGAGACTCGACCTGCGACCGAGACTGGCCGAGATCTCCTGCCCCACCCTCTTCATCCAGGGCGACAAGGACGTGGGCGTCGCGCCGAAGCACACCGTGGCGGCGGCGGCCGAGGTTCCGGGCGCGCGGCTGGAGATGTTCGAGGGCAACGGACACTGGGTGAACCGGCAGTCACCGGAGCGGGTCAACGCCCTGATCATCGACTTCCTCGCCGCCGACCGGGCGGGGTTCGACAAGGCCGCGGGCTGACCTGCGGCCGCTGATCGACGCACTCGGCGTCCCGCGTGTCCACCGGCGGCCCGGCGTGTCCGGCGGTCGTCGGCGTCCTCCCCGCGGGCCGGTCGAGTCCGGGCACGCGGGGTGTGTGCACGGCCCGCCGTCGTGGCCGGCCGGCCCGTCCGAACCTGGTGACAGGGACGGACACGGTGGGAGGAGACGACCCGGCCGCGGCGGCCCGCTCGCCCCGCCGCCCGTGCCCGCTCCACCGTCGGTCGAGGGCGGAGCCGAGAGCGAGTCCGGGCGACCGCTGACTCCGCCCCGGCGGACCCCCGCTGCGGCTCCTGGCCGGGGCGCCGTGACGACGGCGGTCGGATGGTCGACCGGGTGTCGTGCTCGGCGGTGCGGGAACGCGGCGGCGGGGTCACGGCGGCGGAAGGGGCGGGCGGAGACACGATGACCGCGCCGCGCACCCTGCGGATCACCCGGCCGACCCGCCGATCCGGTCCTCTCAGGGAGGCGGCGACCGGCCGGCCGGCGTCGAGAAGGGCGGGGCGGAAGCGGGGGCACGCACGCCCCGAAGGGCGGACGGGACGCGACGCGGCCGAGAGGGCGGCGCGCCTGACGGCGTGAGCGGCGGCGGACCTCCGAGCGCCCGCTCTCGCGGAGGTGCCTGCGGCGACCGAGGCCGCGGAACCACCAGACCGACCCGCCGAGAAAGGCACTCCACCGGGGTAGGCGCGTCGCGTCGGCTTCGTGCCCCGGAGCTGCCAGGGTGAGCAGCGAGGCGTGCCGATCCCGCCCGTCACCCTGTCCGAGCGCGCCGGTCGAGAGAGATGAGTCTGTCCATGAGCCCGTTGTTCTTCGTGAACCTGCCCGTCAAGGAACTCGGGCGGGCGACCGCCTTCTACGAGGCACTCGGATTCACCAAGAACCCGCGGTACTCCGATGAGAACGCCTCCTGCATGGTCGTCAGTGAGACCGTCTACCTGATGCTGCTCGTCGAGCCGTTCTTCGCGACCTTCACCGGCAAGCCCGTCGCGGACGCCGCCCTGAGTACCGAGGTGATCCTGACGTTGACCGCCGAGGGCCGGTCCGGGGTGGATCGCCTCGTCGAGGCGGCGCTGTCGGCGGGCGGGGGAGCCGAGCCCGACCTCACCGAGCCCAACCCCATGTACCTGCGCCGTTTCCAGGACGTCGACGGCCACCAGTGGGAGGTCACCTCGATGGATTCCGACGCGGCGCCGTGACGATGCGGCATCGCGCCCTCCCGATGTCGCGCCGGTCGCCGTCGAACCCCGGCGCGGGGGCCGGCTCCCGAGATCGGGGCGGCCGTGGGACCGGAGAACCGGATCGCCGCCGGGCACGACCAGAAGCGGCCCTGCCCCCGATACGGGCGGCCGGGACTCCGACGGAGCGCCGGGAGGGCGGATCGAGGGGAGACGGCGAGATGACCGTGGCGGCGCGTGGCGGCCTGCTGCTGGACACGTCGCTGGACCGGACCGCTCTCGGCCGGTACCCCTGGTGGAGTCCCCTGCTGCGCGGCAGGCTGCGGGCCGGCCCGCCGACCCCGCCCCGCAGGCGTTGGCGGGGGCCTCCGCGCTCGACACCGGGGCGAACTCCGGTCTCGGCCGGTCCGCCGTCGCCGCCGGACTGGCACGGCTCGGCGCGCGAGTGCATCCGGTGATCCGGGACCCGGCCGAGGGAGAACGGACCCGTGCCGAACTCCGCGCCGCCTGCCTCGCCGCCCGGTTGCGCGCCCGGCGGTGCGACGTCAGCGAGATCGACGCCGTCCGCCGGTTCGCCGCCGAGTTCCTGCGAGCCGAGTCGACGCTGGACGCGCTGGTGCGTGACGCGGGCGTGCCGGCCGCGCATCGACGCACCACCACCGGGGGCGGTGAGTCGAGGCCGGCCATGCGTGTCCTCGGTCCGGTGCGCATGACCGAGTCACTGCGGCCCGCGTTGCGTGCGGCGGGCGCGGCACGGGTGATCCGGGCGTCCAGCGGCGGCATGTTCGCCCAGCCGCCGGTGGCGGCCCCGGAGTACCGCTCCGGTCGCTATCGGGGAGCCGTCGCCTACGCGCACGGCAAACGGATGCAGGTCGCTCCGCTGCCGGAGCCGGTGCGTCGCCGGGCTCCGGACGGCATCGCCTGCCACGCGATGCATCCGGGCCGGGTCGACACGCCCGGCATCGCCTCGGCACCGCCGGGCTTCCACCGGATCGCCGCTCGGCAGCCGCGCACCGGCGAGCAGGGCGCCGACACGAAGGTCTTGATCACCGCCGTGGAACCCCGGCCGGTCGTCGGTCGCTTCTGGCGCGACCGGCGGGCCCGGCCGCCCGTGCTGCCGCCATGGAGGGCGGGAAGCACGCCGCACGGCGACGGGGCCTGTGGGAGTCCTGCGCGCGGGCGGCGGACGTCGAGCCCTGACCTGCCGGAGCACGGGTCGCCGCCGGCATTCGTCGTCCTGAGTCGACTTCCTGAACCTGCGCCCGTCCAGCCGGCGCCCTGACGCGGCTGTCTCCCGCCCCGAGGGACTCGACGGCGGGGATGGATTCGCGGCAGCCGGCCGGCACCGACGGTCGCCACGACCGGCCGGGCCGGGCGGCTCCGTCGGGGGAGCCGACGAAGCACGAGACCGTGAGCGGGCCGCCGCCGACCCGGGACGAACCCGCCGAACGACAGGAGCGGTTCATGAGCGAGACGAGCACGACGCGGCCGATCGACGACCCCGTGCCCACGGCGGCGGACACGGTGCGCACGGTGGCGCTGCTGATCGCGATGCTCGGCCAGATCGTGGCCGGGGCGGTCGGCGGCATCGGGCTGTGGGGCGAGCGGATCGGCGCGGTCGCGAACTCCTATCCCACCGCGCTGCTGCCGGGCGGCGGCGCCTTCACGATCTGGTCGCTGATCTACGTCGCGACCCTGGCCCTGGCCGTGCGGGCGGCGCTGCCGGGGCAACGCGGCAGGCGGGTGCACCGCCGGTCCGGCTGGTGGCTGGTGGCGGCGGGCGTGCTCAACGCGGGCTGGGTCCTCGTCTTCGGACAGCGCTGGATCGTGTTCGCCGAGGTCGTGATCCTCGCCCTGCTGGGTTGCCTGATCCTGGCGTGGATCCGGATCGCCGAGACGCAGGCGCGGGGCTGGGGCGACCGACTGCTGCTGTACCTCCCGGTCACCCTCTACACCGGCTGGGTGACGATGGCGACGGTGGTGGGGGCCGCCACCACGGCGTCGGCGCTGGGACTGCGGTTGTCCGAGGGGCTCACGGCGTCGGTGGCGGTGGCCGCCGTGCTGGTGACCGTCGCGGTCGTCGTGCTCGTGGTGATCAACTCCGTCGCGATCGTCGGCTTCGTGACCTCGGTGATCTGGGCGCTGGCCTGGATCGCGCTCGGCACGTCGATCGGGCTGGTCGCGGTGGCGGCGCTGCTCGGCATCGTGGTGACGCTGTCGGCGGCCGTCGTCCGATGCCGGGATCGCGACGCGGCCGGGGGACGCACGCGACTGGGCTGGGGCTGACGGCGTCGGTCCCGCCCGCCCGCGCGGGGCGGACAGCCCGGCGCGGCTCTCTGCCGCCCGACCGACCCGGCCGCCCCGGCGCGCGGCCGTCAGTCCACGATCGCCCCGCAGGACATGTTGACCGCGGCCGACGTGATGGTCCTGGCCGCGTCGGAGGCGACGAAGGCGGCGACCTCGCCGACGTCGGACAGCGTCGCGGCCCGGCCGAGCAGCCCGGACCGCGCGATGCCCTCGGTGATCTGCTGCCGGGTCGCGAAGTCGGCGGGGATCGACTCGGGCACGCCGCCCGTGGTCAGGGTGACGACGCGAATGCCGTGTCCGCCGAGTTCGCAGGCCCACTGTCGGCGAAGCCCCTCCAGGGCGTCCAGAGCGATCTTGAAACCGCCGAGGCCGGGCATGGTCTGCGGCCCGGAGCCGCCGAAGGCCAGGACGACACCGGAGCCCTGCGGGATCATGTGGCGCGCGGCGGCCCTGGTGGTGAGGAAGTGAGAGCGCATCGCGGTGGTGATCGGGGTGAGGAAGTCGTCCACCGAGATCTCGGTCAGCGGCTGCTGGACGTCGCCCAGTCCGATGAGGTTGAAGGACACGTCGATCCGACCGGCCTTGCCGGCCACGTCGTCGACGAAGGCGTCGACCGCGGCCTCGTCGAGCGCGTCCAGGACGGTCGACTCGGCCACGGCGCCCGCCGCCTCGATCTCGGCGACCACCCGCTCCATCGGCTCGCCGGATCGACCCGCCAGGAACACCCTGGCCCCGTGCCGCGCGAACGCGCGGGCCACCGCGCCGCCGATCGCGCCCCCGCCGCCGTAGACCGCGGCGACCTTGTCCTCCAACGACATCCGTTGCCCCTCTCCCCTGAGCACCGGCTGCGCCGGCCCGGCGACGGGCGCGGACACGGCGGCGCGGCGGGCGCACTCGCGCCCGCCACGGGGAACCTAGCGGCGGTGGCCGTCAGTCTCGGGTCCGGCGCGCGCGGTGACGACGTCCCGGCTGCTCGACCGGGGCCGACCGCGTCCGGGTGTCCGCCGATCGCGGCCGTCGCCCGGTGCCCGCGCCGGTCCGGCCGCGCCGTCAGCTCGGTGCGGTCTCGTCGATGCCGCACTCCGCGACGAGCAGGGTGCGTACGGCCTCGACGGCGGGGGAGGCCCAGCGGTTCGTCTGACGCACCAGCCAGAGTCGCCGATCCGCCATCGGCGGCGGTGTCAGCTCGACGAGCCTGCCCTGCTCGGCCTCGGCCTCGACCGTGAGGGCGGGCAGCAGGGCCACCCCCAGTCCCGCCTCCACGCACCGCTTCACGGTCTCGACGCTGCCGTAGCGGGGTGGGCTGGTGGCCGGGTCGACGGCGGCGAGCAGCGCGGCGAGTTCGTCGCTGTATCCGCAGCCGTCCTCCAGCAGCAGCACGCCCGCCGCGGCGAGTTCGGCGACCGTCGGCGCGCGGTCCCGCGGCAGGGCGGTGTCCGGCGGCGCGACCACCGAGAGGCGCTGCGGCGCGAGGTCGACGACGTCGAGCCCCGCCGTCGCCACGGAGGGCTCCAGGATCAGGGCGAGGTCGGCGCGGCGGTCCAGGACCGCCGTCAACGCGGCCTTGGTGGTCGCGGGCACCAGCGAGAGCCGGACGTCCGGATGGCGCCTGCCGAGCCGCCGCAGCACGGGCGGCAGACAGTAGGCGCAGATCGACTCGGGCGCGTGCAGCCGCACGATCCCGGCGGGTCGGTGCCCCTCGGGTCCGAACTCGGCCAGCATCCGGTCCTCGCGATCGAGGAGGTCGGCGGCGTGTCCGGCGAGGCGGCGGCCCGCGTCGGTCGGCACCGTTCCGCCGGGGAGACGTTCGAACAGCGGCACGCCGACGAGTCGTTCCAGCGACTGCACATGGGCGGTGACGGTGGACTGCACGAAGCTCAGCTCGGCGGCCGCCGTCGTGATGCCTCCGGTGCGGACGACGGCGAGGAAGCTGCGCAACAGTCGCGTCTCCATCGAAAATCCCGATTCAGTCGATCGACATCCATCGTTGGACATGATGCCACGGCGGGCCGCAGCATGGGTGCCGAAGGAGCGCGGACTCCGGGCGCGATTCGGCGTCGCCGCAGGGCGACCCCGCGGGCGACCCCGTCCGCCGCCGTCCGACCACGAGAGGATCGGCCATGACACCGCGACCGAGCGGCACGCCCGTCGACGCTCCCCGGCTCGACCCGGCCTCGGCGGGCTTCGACCCTGCGCGGCTGCGACGAATCGAGGACTTCCTGACCGCCGAGGTGGCCGCGGGCCGGATTCCCGGCGCCGTCGTCGGTATCGCCCGCGGCGACGGGACGGTCTTCTCCACGGCGATCGGTCACCGCGACCCCGTCCGGCGCGTCCCTCTGACGACCGATTCGCTGTTCTGGATCGCCTCGATGACCAAGCCGCTCACCACGGTGGCCGCCCTGACCCTCGTCGAGCAGGGCAGGCTCGACCTGGACGCCGAGGTCGCGGCGTATCTGCCTGAATTCGCGGATCGGCGGGTCGCCGACCTCGACGTCGCCGCGCCGTCGAGCGGCGCCGACGTGGTCGCGGGGATCGCGACCCGCCCGGCCCGCCGACAGCCGACCGTGCGCGACCTGCTCCGCCACACCGCGGGAATCCCGGAGGGATTCCTCGGCGACACGCCGGTGCATGCGGCCTATGCCGAGGCGGTGGGCGGCGGGATGACGGACCTCACCGGAGCGGAGTTCGCCGGCCGGCTGGCCGCGCTGCCCCTGCTGCACGAGCCGGGGAGCCGGTGGCACTACGGATGGGGGCTCGACCTGACGGGCTTCGTCATCGAGTCGATCACCGGGATGTCGCTGGGTGCCTACCTGCACGAGAGCGTCCTGGCGCCGTCGGGGATGCGGTCGACGACCTTCGGCGTGCCCGCCGGGCAGGGCGAGCGCTATGCGGCGGCCGCGCCGACGGACCCGCTGACGGGAGCACCGCAGGAGCTTCCCGACCTGACGATCGCGCGCTTCGACTCCGGCGGCGCGGGCCTGGTCGGCTCCGCCGAGGACTACCTGCGGTTCATCCGGCTGCTGCTCGGCGGCGGCCGACTCGACGGACGACGGCTGCTGGGCCGCAAGACCGTCGAGCACATGCTCGCCGATCAGCTCGACGAGGCGGCCGACGTCGGGCAGCTCCAGCAGCCGGGATGGAGCCCGGGACACCGGTTCGGCCTGGGGCTGGCGGTACGGACCTCCTCGGGCGGCGCCGAGGGCCCCGGCTCGATCGGCGAGGTCAGCTGGCCGGGCGCGGCGGGCACCACCTGGTGGGCCGATCCTCGGGAGGATCTGGGCGTGGTCTTCTTCACCCACACCCTGTCGGAGCCGGTGCAGGTCCGGTGTCATCGGGCGATCAGGAACCTCGTCCTGGCCGCGCTGAACTGACCGGACTCGCCTCGGCCGATCGTCGGTGCGGCCGCGTCGGGCTTGCTCCCGACGGGTGCCCGGCAGCATCGTGATCCCTCGTGACGATCCCTGCGAGCAAGAAGCGACCACGACGACAGCGGGCCGCCGACGCGGCGATCGAGGTGATCGCCGAAGACGGGCTTCGCGGATTGACGCACCGGGCGGTCGACGCCAAGGCCGGGCTGCCTCCCGGCAGCACCAGCAGCTGCTTCCGCACCCGACTCGCCCTGCTGTCCGGCGTCCTGGACCGCCTGGTCGAACTGGACGAGGCCTGGGCCGACCAGATCCCGTCCACCGGGTGGAGCGTCGCCACGGCCGAGGATCTGGCCCGCATCGTCGACGTCTACACCGACCTGCTCGCGCACTGGCTCGGCCCGGCGCGGTCCCGCACCCTCGCCAGGATGGAGCTGTATCTGGACGCTATGCGGCGCAGCGAACTCGCGCCGGAGCTGGAGGCGGCCAGCCGCCGCTTCGTCGTCCGCGCCGCCGCGGGCATGCGAGAGGTCGGAGTCGCCGAGCCGGAGGAGGCGGCACGCGTGCTGCTCGCGGGCCTGGACGGAATCCTGTACTCGGCGCTGGCGCGGCCGTTCCTGGGCGGCGCGGAACGGGCCGGACTGCGCCGCTCGGTGGAGGTGATGCTTCGCGGGTTCGTGCCCTGACTCCGGCTCGTGGCTTCGTCCGCGTCGGGGCGTCGCCTTCGGCGAGACCGCGCACGTCGTGGAGTGCCCTGTCGGGTGCGGGCCTCCGGCCGGGCGGGCGTGTCGCTCCCGGCCCCTGCCCGTCGGCAGCGTGGATCACCGGTACCGAGCGCGCCCTCGGGCCATGACGCGCCGAGGCGGACGCCGTCACCAGCGCACACGCGACTGGGCGCCGCTCGACGCACCTGGGCGGACCACGCGGCGGCGATCGCTCCGCCGCCGTCCGATCCCCGCTGGTCTCGCCGCGTCGGGTCTGGGCCGGCCTGCACAGCGATCGGTCCACGCGTCGATCGATCGCCGCGAGCGTGGCGCCCGGCGGGTGCGGCGGGCGGGGGAGCGACCCGCCTGCCGTAGCCGACGACCCGTGTGGGGCGACCGGTCGCCGAGGCGCCCGCCGCCGGGCGGGCGGGCAGGCGTCGACCGGTTCCCCTCCGCCGCCGACGAGTCGCGGGTTCGCGTTCCGGTCGGGAGGCTCTCCCGTATCGTGTTTGCTACATGTGTAGCGGATATGAGCTGGGGGATGAGTGATGTCGAAGAACGCGGGTGGCGCCGGGCCGGCGATCGGCTATCGACCGGGGGACGCGCTGTACGCCATGCACCGGCGCTTCGGGCCGCTGATGCGGGCGGGCCTCGGACGTCGGGGTTTCGTGTATCTGATGGGGCCTGCGGCGAACTCCTTCGTCTTCGCCAACGCGGAGCTGTTCCGCACCCGGGAGGCGTTCGAAGTCCTCGTGCCCGTCAGCGGCGAGAGCGCGCTGCTGCTCAGCGACGGCGACGAGCACCGCCGCCGTCGCAGGCTGGTGGCCCCCGCGCTGCACCACCGGCAGATCGACGGCTACCTGGCGATCATGACGGCGCAGGCCGACGCGACGCTGGACGCCTGGCGGCCCGGTCGGACCGTGGACGTCTACCAGGAGTTCCGCGCGGCGATCCGACGGACCACGATCGAGTCGTTGTTCGGGCGCAGGCTGGCCGCCGATGCCGACTTCTTCGGCCGACACCTCCAGTCGCTGCTGTCTCTCATGAACGACCTGCCGACCGTCCTCGAGTTCCGCAGGCGGTTCGACACGGCGGCCTGGCGGCGGGCGGTTCGTGATCGAGCGGTGGTCGACGAGCGCGTCTACGCCGAGATCGCCCGTACCCGACGCGGTGAGATCGACGACGACGACAACGTACTGGCCGCACTCGTCAACGGCCGGGACGACGACGGCGACGCCCTGAGCGACCGGGAGATCCGCGATCAGGCGGCCTCGCTGATCGTGGCGGGCTACGAGACCACCAGCGGCGTGTTCGGCTGGGCGGTGCACGCCATGCTGACCGTGCCCGGTGTCTGGGAACGGGCCGCCGAGGAGGTGCGCTCCGTGCTCGCCGACCGCGTCGCCACCCGCGACGACCTGCGACGACTGACCTACCTCAACGGCGTGGTGCAGGAGACGCTGCGCTTGTGGCCGCCCGCCGTCATCTCGGCCCGCAAGATCGTCCGGGACTTCGAGTTCGCGGGGCGCACGGTGCCCGCGGGTCCGATGATGATCTTCAGTCCGTATGTGACGCACCGGCTCCCCGAGGTGTGGGCCGATC
Source organism: Actinoalloteichus hoggarensis (assembly GCF_002234535.1). Lineage (NCBI taxonomy): Bacteria > Bacillati > Actinomycetota > Actinomycetes > Pseudonocardiales > Pseudonocardiaceae > Actinoalloteichus > Actinoalloteichus hoggarensis. Next base: position 5,180,325 of record NZ_CP022521.1, on the reverse strand, counting down.
CGCTGAGCTTCCGTCCGCAGCGCTGGGACCCCGCCGAGCCGGGATACCGCAAGCCCGGACCGCACGAGTTCCTGCCGTTCGGCGGCGGCGCGCACCGCTGCCTCGGCTCCACCATGGCGACCACCGAGTTGACGGTCATGCTCGCTCGGCTGCTGGCCAGGACGACGCTGCGCCCCGTCGCGGGCCGGGTGCGTCCTGTCAGCTTCGCGGCCCTGCGGCCCAGGGACGGCATCGCGGTCGAAGTGGTCGCCAGAGACTGACCGGCGAACGAGGTGAACAAGGCGAACAAGGTGGCCGAGCGGGCGGGGGGCCGATGGGCGACGTCGGTCCGGGCCCGCCCGCCCGGCGGCGGTCGGCGGAGACGGCGCGTCGAGCGGCCCAGAGCGCTGCACGCCGGCGGGCGGCCTCGGACCGCGTCCGGGCCGCCGCGGCCCCACGGCGTGGGCTCGGACAGCGATCCGCCACCCCGGTCCGCCGATGCGAATACGCGCGATCGCGATTGTGTTCACCACGTCGACGGTGAACGACGGCGCTGGCAACCCGCTGGAGCGCGGCTTCGAGGAGCAGCCGCCAGACGTGATCACGTACCGTTATTCGCAGGTGAAGGGCCTTCGTGACCAGTGCGGGACCGGCCGCCGGCCGGCTCGGTGATCTTATCGGCGTGCCCTGCACCCGCTGCGCGACAATCGGCCGAAGGCTCCTCTCCGCGATTGCAATGGAAACGCTCCAGGCCCCGATTTCGCCGATGTGCCTGCTCCCGTCGGCGGGAGAATCCGCTGGTGAACCGCGAATTCGGTGCATTTCACTTCGCAGGTGTAGACCACCGGCCGGTTGATAGGGCATACTCGTGGTGCTCGTTTCCGGTCAGACTTTCGAGCGCTCTCTGGTGTCCCCTTCCTCGCGTGCACGTCGTGGCGATGAAGAGCGATCCCGTCGAGAGTGGTCTCTCGCCGGGTGATCGTCGTAGGTCCTCCTCAGCTTTGTGACACCGCCGCATTGTCGGCATCTCGAGGGCCGGACGTCCCGGTGCCCGGCCGCCCTCGTCCAGGATCGCTGCTTGCTGCCCCGTTCTCGCCAGCGTCGCGGGTACTCCGGCGCTGAGTGCCGCCGTTTTCTCGGTAAAGTCTTCTCCGGTCGTCGAGTAGTGTTCCGGGGTAGTCCCGACCGAGTCGCCCTGACTTTCATCGGCGCGTCGGTCACGTCTGTGACCTGCGGTGATGTGGTATCGAAACGACTGGATGGCCGATGTCGGGGCCACCGAGGAGCACCCGCCGCGATTCATCGTGCCCGCGTGTGCGCACTCGGTCGATGGCCGTGGCGGCTTATCCGACCCCGCGCCACGATATTCAGGAGTTCCCATGGCTCCGGTAGACGATCTTCTCGATCAACTCATGAAACGCGGTTTCCAGTTCTCGCGGGCACCGGGGGACGCCGCCGTTCCCTTCACATTGGTCGCCACCTTCGGCTGGCCCGGCCATATCGACGCACTCCATGTCCGATCAGAGGATGATGCCACCGCCTGGCGATCCGAGGACGCCGCGCAGGGCGGAATCGGACGGGTGATCTGGAGTTTCGACGGCACTTTCGAAGACGCCGTGCTGGAACTGCTCTCGCTGCCCGATCCGCGGACCAGGGGCGCGCCGCGCCAACCGGCGGCTCGGGTGCAGGACGGCGTCTACGTGCCCAGGCAGTATCGGCCGCGCAGTCGACGAGGCCTGTGGTGAGGCCTCGTCGACCCGCCCGGTGGTCCCCGGTGCGGGCACGAGACGATCCGTGCCCGCACCGCGGCTCAGAGCAGCCGCCGGATCTCGCCCCTGGCGCGGTAGAAGCCGCCGCGCTCCGAGGGCAGCACCTCGGTGACCAGGTAACGGGCGCCGGGAACACGGATGTGCTTGGGGAACTGCACCCGCCACGTCGGATCGAAGCCGGGCGAGGTCACCCGGATGCGGGTGCGCCCGTTCTCCTGCACGCATTCGACCTCGACACCGCTCGAGCTGCCTGCCTGGGACACGGTCACCGTCTCGATCCGCGCTGTCGGGGTGACCCGTTCCCAGCCGGTGGCCTTGACGTCGGCGGCCGTCGGCAGGCGGCCCTCCTCGGCGTCGCGCACGGCGCTCTCACCGGCGTCGATGCAGGCCAGCGTGCCTTGGGTGGTGACGACGTAGAGCCGCTCCCGGTGGTACTGCATGGAGAACGCCGACCCGCAGCCGGTGCCCAGCTTCCACAGCCGAGTGCCGTCGGCGGCGAAACAGTAGACGGAGGAGTGATTGTCGCCCGCGAAGACGAAACGGCCGTCCGGCGAGGTCGCACAGGAGAAGACGGCGGCGTCGCAGCGGTAGCGGGCCCGCTCGGCGCCGTCGTGCTTGCCGATGGCGTGCACCCAGCCTCGGGAGGTGCCCGCGAACACCTCGCTGTCCTCCTGCCAGCCGAACAGCACCTGGCCGACCGTCGAGGTGTGCCAGATCTGCTCGCCGTCGCGTGATCCGTAGCGGGTGACGCCCTGGTCATGACCGTGGTAGACGCCGTCGTCGTCGCACCGGACCATCCAGCCGCCGCCGCCGAGGCTCTTGCGGCGCCACTGGAACTCGTCCTCGTGGTCGACGGTGGTGATCCCGCCGCGCGCGTCGGACACGCCGAGCACGCCGTCGTTGATGTCGAGCCAGTAGATGTCGACATCGTCGGCGATCTCGTAGGCGACGTGCGGGATCTTCCCGCCGAGGTCGTAGACACGGCCGTCGTCGCAGCCCGCGTAGATCCAGAAGTCGTCGGAGACGATGCACCTCACGCCGTCCGGCAGCCCGAACCGGCCGGTCACGGTGCCGTCGTGGGCGAGGGTGTAGACGTCGCCGGACTGGTTGCCCACCCAGGCGTGATCGTCGTCGACGTAGATGCCGAAGGCCGCCGCCCCGGAGTCGAACCGCCACAGCACCGGGGCCTGACTGGCCGACGATCGGGTGCTGACGATCTCGCGCCGGGTGACCGCGCGCCGCTTGCGGACGCCGCGCACGGCGGGGGCGTAGCCCTTCCGCCGCTTCTCGGCCAGCTTGCGGTCCGCAGCGGCGAGCGCCTTCTCGTGGGTGGCGAAGGAGCTGGACCGGACCTGGCCCGCGTCGCCGATGCGTCCGTAGGTGATCGTCACCTCGGTGCCCACGACTCGGACCTCGTAGAACTTGTGCGCGCCGCCCCCGTCCTCGGATAACTCCAGGTAGGTGACCTGGTCGGCCTGCGCGGCGTAGTCGGACATGGTGGCTGCTCCCTCGCTGATCCCGTTCCGGCGAGGTCTGCTGGCTTCACACCCTCGCGGTCGATGTGGGCCGAGAGTAGGTCTGGTCACCGACAGCGGTGATCCGTTCGGGGGCACTCGAACGGATGGCGACACGCCCGTGCCGCAGGTGGCCCCGACGGCCTGAGGAGGTCGCGGTGACGCCCGGAGATACGGGTTCGCCCGCGGGCGTCGCCGCGGCCTCTGGGGTGGGCTCCGCAGGATCGACCAGGGTGACCAGCGCGTGCAGGCCCAGCGCCGAGGAGATCCGCCCGGTCTCGAGGTCCTCCACCCAGCTGATGATCGCGTACTGGCCTGGCGGCAGGTCCGCGTCGAAGGTCATCAGACGATCCGGGGACAACGGAGCCGATCCGGTGCCCTCGCCGATGAAGGGCGGCGCGGCCTGTGCGGGCCGGACGCCGTTGATGCCCTGGAAGAACTCGTCGAGGTCGGCGGGGGTGGTTCCGGGACGGACGGGCATCAGGATCGCCTCGTAGGGCTGGCCGCCTCTGTTGAGCATGACGATCGGACGGCCCGTCACCAGTCGGTCCGGCACGCGATAGCGCGGGCCGTGCTCGGTGTCGACCATGGTGAGCAGCGCGGGTGCCTGAGCCGGCTGCTGAGCCGGCTGCTGGGCGGGCTGCTGGGCGACGTCGGCGCGGACCGGCGTGACCCGCACCGGACGCACCCGCTCGGCGAGGTCGGGCTCGGTGGCGTCCTGAATGTCGACCAGGTGATGGACGCCGGGAGTCAGGACCATGGTGACCGACGCCGGGGTGTCGGAGAGGATCGCACCGCCCAGCATCCGCACGGTCTCCGCGATCTCGCGCCGGGCGATCAGGGCGGCCTCCTCGTCGTCGCCGTAGGCGGTCCGCAGGTTGTCGAGATAGCCCGCCAACGACGTGTCGGGGTCGAGCCGGACGAGGACGAGCCAGGTGCCCGCCGGATCGTCCGTGCTGATGTCGAGGGTCACGTTGCCGGTGGGCAGCGTGTCGGGCGCGCTGATGCCGCTCGCCGACACCCGGACGTCGGCCGAGTGCACCGCCTCGGTCTGCCCGTGGGCGGACGGGATCTGGATGAAGGCGGCCGTCAGCGCGACCAGCATGCCGGCGAGCAGGAACCGTCGTCTCATGCGTTCACCCTCGTGCCGGGTCGCCGCCGTCGCCCCTCGGACGGCCGGGATGCCAGGCACCGTCGGCTTGCGCGCGGCCGCCGACCCGCCCCACGCCCGGCCGCCGGGATCAGGGCGGAGTTCGTCGAGATGTTCGCTGGTGAGACGGGTGCTTCGGTGCGGTGGCACGCTCTGCCGCTCGGCGGCTGCCTGTCGCCGCCGGGCGGTTCGCGGGCTGCGCGATCGGCCCGGCGACGCGGACCGCGTGACGAGGCCTCCGACGAATCGGTGAACTTCACCCCCGACCGGATGACCACCGGTCGGGGACCGGCCCGCTCGCTCACGATCGTCGCGTCCTTCCTCGGCGCGGCCGCTGCCGCAGCGCGGCGGCCCACGCCGGTCCGGCGCGACCTTCCCGGCAGCGTCGAGGAGCCCGGCCGGCTGGTGCCGCCATGCGACCGGCCGAGCCTGATCCGGCCGATCAGTCCGAGTCCGATCCGGCCAGGTCGACTGCCTGCGGGATCCCGACTCGGACACCGCCCACCACGGCCGCCCGCCCGAAGGCCTAATCTCCTCAGACCAGTGGCAGCCGGGCCTCCAGTCCGCTGTCGGTGAAGGAGGTGTTCCGCGATGCGTCGCGCCTTACGGCGATCCGCCGGATCGCTGCTCGTGGCCGGCATGCTGCTGCTCCTGTTCCTGATGCCCGCGCACGTCGCCGGGCACGCCGCCCCGTCCATCGCCGAGCAAGTCGATCGAACGACCGCGGAACCCGGGGATGTCGACCCGCCGCCGCTCGACCTCGCCGAGGCACAGCGCGTGCTGCTGACCGAGCAGGTCTATCGGGCACCCGGCTCGATCGCCCGATTCGACGAGGACCGAGTGCTCGATCGACTCGACGCCGACACCAGGATCCTCCTCGCCCCCTTCACCGGCCTGGACCGACAGGGAGGGCACTACGACGAGGTGCGGCGGCCGCTGTCCGACTGGGCATCGGATCAGGGTCTCCGCCTCGTGCTGGTCACCGGCCTGGACGTGCGGCTGATGCCGAACGGCGGGAAGGCCGCCGCCACCGAGCTCGACGGCCTGCTCCTGCGCTATGCGCACCACGACGTCACCGGGCCGCTGCTGCTCAGCCTGCGACACCTGGAGGACGGAACCACCGAATCCGACGACGCCGAGCCAGTACGGGTGCCTGCCGATCCGGCGCAGGTGACGGAGATCGTCGACACCCTGCGGCGCGGCGAGGTCTACCACGCACCCGGCGTGGACGCGCCGATCCGGCCGAGCGAGGACTGGGCCGCCGTGGTCCCCGACCTGACGATCCGGGTCGCGCAACTGCCCGCGTCCCCTGCGGCGGACGGCCTGCCGGATCTGCTGCCCGAACTCGCCGCCGTCTTCCCTGACGATCTGGTGGTGGTCGTCCACGGTCGCTGGCTGGAGGCCGCGGGGCCCGAACAGCAGCAGATCGACTCCGCGCGCTTCTACACCTTCGGCCTGTGGGAGAGCGGGTTCGCCTTCTGGGGCGCCCCGATGGGCGCGCTGATCGACCAGTTCCTCCTGCGGCTCGGGGAGCTCCGGGTCGGGGAACCGTTCGGCAGGCCGCAGGTCGAGCCCATCCTGACCAGGGAGTTATGGGAACGGATCGCCCCGTGGGTCTTCTCGCTCACGGCGCTCGCGGTGGGCGGCGGCTCACTGCTCTGGTGGGCGAGATCGGTCGCCCGCCGCCGTAATGCCGAGGCGAGCGCGCTGCGACTCCTGCGCGCACAGGCGTTGGCGGAGATCACCCGGCTCGGCGCGCGGCTGGTCACCGTGGACGTTCCCGCGAGCGACGCCGACGGAACCGCCCGACGGATCGCCGACGCGGCCGAACGACACGCCACGGCACGCGACCTGCTCGAGGACACCACCTCGTCGGACGTGGTCCGCGAGGTGCTCGCCGTCGCGGCCGACGGCCACGGTCTCCTCGACGCCGCCGATCGACGACGAGGGAGCGATCGCGGATGAGCATCCGTCGACGGATTCCCTGGTGGCTGCGGTTCGGCCTGCTGGTCGGCCTCGCCCTCGTCGCCTGGCAGCAGTTCGACCACTGGACGACACCGGAGGCTCTCCGGCGCGCGTCGGCGCAGCTCGGCGGCACCGCCGCCGTCGTCGACCCGGCGGAACCCGGTGTCCTGGACGTCGATCGGGTCCGGCAGGTCGTCGGTGACCGCCCGATCCTGGTGGCCGTGCTCCCCGAGGACACCGCGGAGAACACCTACGCTCTCTGCGTCGAGGTGGTGGACCGGCATCCGGCGAACCTCGCGCTCGTCTATCAGGGCACGAGCGGCCCCGCCGTCTGCCGGGGCACGGCGTTCCCGGAACCCACGACCGAGGGGCTCAGCGCGCGCGACTGGCTGGAGACCCTGATCGTCTACGCCCGGCGGTCCTCGGAGTTCCGGGTGGACCTCGACGCCAGGGACCGCACCCCGCAGATCGAGGAGTTCGTCCTCGCCTTCGACGCCGCCGTCGCGAAGCACTACGCCGACGGCGTCGAACGCCGGGTCGCCACGCCCGCGCCCGCCCAGTGGTGGCTCGTGGCGCTGGGCTCGGCGGGGCTGGTTCTCGGGGTGGTGGCGGGGTTCGCGATCCTGCGACTGCTGGGCGGTCGACTGGCGTCGATCGCCTCGGCACGGCGCGAGCTGCGCGGGACCAGGATGCGGCAGCGGACTCGGCTCGCGCGGCTCGCGGACCTGGTCTCCGCCGAGCCGCCTCGGCCGAGCGCCTCGGCCGCCGAACGCCGTGCCGAGGTCGCGGCGGACTACGTGCGGACCCTCGGCAGATTCGAGTCGGCGAGCACCGCGGCCGACCATCGTGAGGTGGAGACGATGCTGGCACGGATGGAACAGGCGATGGCGTCTGAGACCCGCGTCGACTCGGCGGGACGTCGGCGATCCGGTGGGCGGCGCCGCGGACGGCGGGGCGGACGGCACTGATGGAACCACTGGTGTGGGTCTCGGGCGGCGTCCTGCTGCTGCTCGGCGCGGTCGCTCCCGTGGCGAGCCGGTGGCGGCGCGGTCGTCAGACGGCCGGTGCCGAGGCTCGGGCCCGATCACGCTACGAACGGCTCGGACACCAGATCGAGCTGCTGCCCGCGGCCGGGACGACCGAGGCCGACCCGGCCGCGCGGGCGGCGACCCTGGCCCGGCGGGCGCGGGAACGGTGGCACAGCACCGGCGCGATCCTGGCGGCGGCGTCGAGTCCCGAGGAGTTCCAGCTCGCCGAGCGCACGGCGGCGGAGGGATCGGCGTTGGCCGAGCAGGCACGCAGGGCGGGCCGCTCGCGCCGGTGACGCGCGCCGGTGTCGAGTCCGGCGCGGCGTCGAGTCCGGCGGCTGTCGCCCGCCCCCTGCCCGGCCTCAGTGATCGTGCTCGGGCGGCGTACCCGCCGAACCACCCTCCTCGACCACCACGAACTGGCCCATCATGCCCCGGTCCTCGTGTTGGAGCAGGTGGCAGTGGAACATGTACGGGAAGTCGGGGTCGGTGTAGTCCTCGAAGCGCATCAGGATCCGGACCGTGGTGTTGGGGCGGATGTAGACGGTGTCCTTCCAGCCGCGCAGCTCCGGGGGCGGCGGCGCCCCGTCGAGGTCGAGCACCCGGAACTGCACGTCGTGGACGTGGAAGTTGTGCGGCGTCCCGCCGTTGGAGTTCCTGACCTCCCAGACCTCGGTGTCGCCGACCGTGACGACCTCGTCGATCCGGCTCATGTCCATTCGTCGCCCGTTGATGTTGTTGCCGCTCATCCGGAACTCTCGGGTCGTGCTCGCGTCCTCCTCGCGGAGATCCGGCGCAGGCGCCAGCTCGGCGGCGATCTCCGCCGAGGGCGCCAGCGTGTCGGCCGCGCGCAGCTGCACGAGGTCGAGCGTGTCCTGCGCCCCGGTGAAGCGGCCGTCCCAGGGGCCCAGGCCGAGGTCGTTCGGATGGCTGCGCAGCACCTTCTCCTCACCGGGTGCCATCTCGATGACGACCTCGGCGCGTTCACCGGGGGAGAGCAGCACGCGATCGATCTCCAGCGGAGCAGGCAGCAGCCCGCCGTCGGAGGCCACCATGGTCATCGTGCCGCCGTCGGCGAGACCGAAGTCGTAGAACCGGCCGCTGGAGCCGTTGAGCAACCGCAGCCGCACCTTCTCCGTGGTCACGTCGAGATAGCCGCCGACGGTGCCGTTCACCGCGATGGTGTCGCCGAGGAGCCCGACCGGCGCGACCATCCCCTCGCCGGTGTCCAGCGTGCCGTCGGCCGCGAACTTCTTGTCCTGGATGATGAGGGGGAAGTCGTCGACGCCGTACTCGCCGGGCAGTCCGACCCGGCCCGACCGCTCGTCGTCGAGCAGGAACATCCCGGCCACACCCCGGTAGACGTGCTCCAGCGTGTTGCCGTGCAGATGCGGGTGATACCAGAGGGAGGCGGCGGGCTGCTCGATTCGCCAGGTCCGCGACCAGGTCTCGCCTGGATCGATCATCTGGTGCGGCCCGCCGTCCATCCGGGCGGGCAGATGCATCCCGTGCCAGTGCACGGTCGTGGTCTCGCCGACGTCGTTGGTGACGTTGACGAGCACTTGCTCGCCGCGGCTCGCCCGCAGGGTGGGACCCAGGTAGTCGCCGTTCACTCCCCAGGTCGGCGTCGACTGTCCCGCGATGAACTCGTGCTCGCCCTGCCTGACCTCCAGATCGAATACCCGTCTGCCTTCGCCGTCGATCGTGGACTCGGCCAGCGGCGGCACCGACAGCGGGGTGTCGAACTCGATCTCGTCCGCGGTGTCGACCACGGCCGTGGACCAGAGGTAAAGGGCGCCCGCTCCCACTACGATCCCGGTCACCAGGCTCAATGTGACGAGGATCTTGAGCATCCGAAAGGGACGTCGCCTGGCGCGTGCGTTCATCGATGTGCCTTCATCTCGTCAAGTCGCTCCGGTTCAGGGTGCGGCAGATTGTTCGATCTCGACTATTGTGCTGGCGAATCGAACCGCATGCCACGGGGAGTGTCCCTGACCGTGACCCTGAGACGGCGGAGCGACGCGTCAGGGCCTGCCCGGACGCGCGTGCTCGGCGAGCAGCTCCTCGGTGCGCGCCGCCAGCCTGCGGGCGCGCTCCGGATCGAGAGTCGGCAGGGTCAGCGGCAGCGTCTTGTCCCGGTCACGTGCGGTGAGCGGCGCGGTGGGCGGCTGGTCCAGGATGCTCAGCGCCGGGGCGATCGCCTTGTCGACGGACCGGGCGGCGACGGCGGAGAGCACCCGGACGGCCGTCCTGGTCACCGGCCCCAGCACCGAGACGTCCCCACTGCGGGTGAAGCCGGGGTGGAACAGGACGAAGCGTGCGCGGCTCTCGGCCTGCTCGGCGAAGGAGACGCCCAGCAGATCGTTGGCGCGGCCTGCCTGCAACTGAGCCTTGACCGGGCTGTACCTCGCGGTGTGCTGCAGGTCAGTCCAGTTGATCGAGCCTGCCTTCATCCCGACTCCCGCGATGCTGATGATCACCGGATCGGGGGCCTGCTCGAACTGCTCACGCAGACCATGGACGAGCAGATGGCGGCTCAGATAGTAGAGGGCGAACACGAACTCCAGCCCCTCGGCGGTCTCCTTGCGCTTCGGGCTCTGCCGGTTCGCGCACAGGACCAGCGCGTCGACTCGCCGATACCGTTCGCCGATGGTCGCCAGGACGCGTCGGTTCTCGGCGATCAGACTCAGGTCGGCCTTGATGAAGTCCAGCCGATCCGCATCGCGGCCCGCGGTCTCCGCGAGAGCAAGGCCCTTCGCCGCGTTGCTGCCCAGCACCACCACGGCGTCCCCGCGCCGGAGCCGGTTCAGGGCGATGGCCCGGCCCATCCCATCGGTGCCTCCGCTGATGACGACGGTCTTGCCGGTTGGTGCGACCACGAGATCCTCCTGAAAGATTCTGCTGTGATCGCATCATCAGCAGCCGGCGCCGATCAGGGAAGAAGGCAGTCTCATGTCCGTTACGCACACTGATGTGCCTGCTCCGGGGCATTCGGTGCCCGCAGCGCAGACGGAAGGGCCGGTCGGATCGACGGGCGGCGCGCCGCTGCCGTGGGTCGGCGGGCTGACGGTCCCGGTGACTCGGGTGGACGCCGACGTCTGTCCGGTCGGCGACGTGCTGCGGCGGATCGGCGAGAAGTGGAGCGTCCTCGTCATCGTCCTGCTCGGCGATCGACCTCGCCGGTTCAACGAGCTGCACCGTGCCATCGACGGCATCAGCCAACGGATGCTGACCCGGACGCTGCGGATGCTCGCCCAGGACGGGCTGGTACATCGTGAGGTCACCCCGACGGTGCCGCCGAGCGTCGAGTACAGCCTCACCCCGTTGGGCCGGACCCTGCTCGTCCCGCTGTCGGCGCTGGCGGACTGGGCCTTCCAGCACGGGGGCGAGATCGCCGCCGCCCGTCGTCTCGACGTCGACGGCGAGTAGCGGCGGGCGGGGGGACGGTGCCGTGTCCCGGGCAGCCCCGGTGGTCCCGGCCCGCTCCGCTGCGGGCGGGCGTGTGCGAGCCGGGCGGCCGGGTGGTTCGGCGGCCCGGCCGTTGCCTCCGCCGCGACGACGCCCGGTGCTGGCGCGGTGCTCAGGTGACAGCCGTGCACAGGCGAGGAGCGGGGCTCAGGTCTCGACGACCCCGACCACCCTGCTGTCCACGACCTGTCCCTCCACGATCCGAGGCGGCTCGTCGATCTCGGTCTCCCAGACGCCGACGTCGTCCGGCTCGTCTCGCTCGCGGACTCGTCGCCACGTGGTGCCACCAGGACCGGTTCGCGTCCTCGGCCCCATGCCAGACGTGGGCTTCTGCGCGCCGCCGGCTCCGTGTTGGGACGTCGTCTCGGCGTCCCAGCGAGCGGAGGAGTCCGGTTCGGCGTCGGGGCCGGAGCCGGAGGCGGTCGCGTCCGGCGGAACGGCGTCGGCGGGACCGGATTCGGCGCCTGCGTGCGGATTCGATGCGGCGCTCGCGCCGGTGTCCGATGCGGCGCTCGCGCCGGTGTCCGATACGGCGCTCGCCCCGACGCCGTCCCCCGACCGGAACGGGGTGATCCCCAACCGCTCCAGCAACGCCCACAACGGTTGCAGGGCGACCACCGGGTCCAGGTGATAGTGGGACTCCCGCACCCGCCAGAACCGCCAGCCGCAGCGCTTCAGCTCCTGCTCGCGGTGCAGGTCGGAACGCCGCTGCTCCGGCGTCGACGGGAAGGCGTCGCCGTCGCACTCCACGGCGAGCCGCCCCGAACGACCGGTCACGACGAGGTCGATCCGCCTGCCGTTGCTCTCCACCTGCGGGGTGACGTGGAAGCCCCTCGCCGCGATGTCCAGGTACACCCGCTGCTCGAACAGCGAGTCGAAGGCGCGGTGCCGATCGACCCGATCGACATCGTCGATCATCTCCCGCAGCGGCACCGAGCCCGTCGACTCGACGTAGGTCAGCAGGGAACGTCGCAGATCGACCCCGCGCAGGCGTTCCGCGGTGACCGAGTGGAACAGCCAGAGCTGATCCTGGGCCCGCGTCGCGGCCACGTTGAAGCGCTGCTGGAACTCCCGGCGGGTCAGCGCCTTGAAGCGCTGTTCCGGGGCGACCACCATCGACAGCCAGACGACATGCCGCTCGTCGCCCTGGAAGTCCGGCGGCGTGCCCACCCGCAGCTGCCGTTCCTCGAAGTCCTCCGCGTCGACCCGGTCCAACAGCATCGTGTTGATCAGCTCGGCCTGCGCCTGACCCTGCAACGCGATGACGCCGAAGGTTCGCCCCGCGTAGGCCGGATCGGCCAGACAGGCCACCACCGAGTTCACGACGGCCTCGGCCTCCGGCCGGTTCACCAGGCGTTGGCCGATGCCCTCCACCTGCCCGCCGTCGACATGGGTGGACCGCAGCGGCGGCAGCCGATCGGCGCCGAACTGTCGTACCGGCTCCAACGGGGCGTCCTGATAGAACTCGTTCGACGACCAGTCGACGATCTCGGGCATCGAACGGAAGTGCTCCCGCAGCCGGATGACCTGGCTGAAACGGGTCCGCAACAGGGAGAACGCACTGGAGCGCGGGGTGAACTCCGTCCGAAGGTAGTGCGGAAGATCCGGCAGTTCGGCGTCCAGCCGTTCGAAGACCGCGTCCAACGCGCCGCTGCTCACCTCCGACGGCGTGCACTGCCGGTCGTCGCCGACCACGATCACCCGGGGTGCCAGCCACAGTAGGAAGAGGCTGGTGATGCTCACCTGGCTCGCCTCGTCGATGATCACCACGTCGAAGGAGTCCGGCCGCGGGGGCACCGAGTCCAGGATCTGACGGATCGGCATCACCCAGGCGGGCACGGCGGCCTGGGAGATCCGCATGGCCTCCCGTGCCGACTGGCGATACCGCTCGGCGTACCGGCCGGTTCCCCGGCCCACGCTGCCCATCGCCGAGCGGTACGACCGCAGCGCCTGTGCCTGCTGCTCGGTCATCCGGCCCAGACACGCCTGCCAGGCCCGGGCGGCGACCAGTCGGGTGGTCACCAGGGCGAGGTCCTGGTCGGTGGCGGTGAGCCCGTTCTCCAACTCGGTCTCTCGGCCTGGGGCGGTCTGCCGGTCGATCCAGCTCCGCGCGCACGCCCGAGCCCAGGCGTGGTCCCAGCTCGACAGCCGGTCGGTCCAGGCGGGATCGCGGGGCGTGTCGCGCAGCCGGGTGAAGAGCACGGGGGCGGAGTCCCGCAGCCGATGGGACAGCTGGTCGCAGCGGAGTTGCGCGGCCTGTTGCTCCCTGGCCGCCGACAGCGCGCGCCGGGCGGCGGCGTAACCCTCGGCGTCGACGTCGGCGAGCGCCCGACCCAGCATGGTCAGCTCCGGTGGGCGCTGCTCGGCGGGGACGGCCGCCGCGAGCCGCTCCACCGCCTCGTCCAGCTCCTGTCGCGCGGCCGCCCCGCGTCGGTGCTCGGCCACCGCCAGCACCGTGTCGCAGGTCCGTCGAACCCCGGCGAGGGTGTCCAGCCGGGGGCGTCGGACGACCGGGATGCCGCTCAGCAGGTCGATGAGGTCGTTCCTCGCGCTCAGCAGCGCGCTCAGCCGCAGACAGGCGGTACGCAGGTGCAGCAGCCGCTGCACGGCGGCGCCGGGCTCGGCGGGCACGACGACCGCGAGTCCGATGGGGACGAACGCCGCGGTGATCTCCTGCACGATCGCCAACAGCCGCAGGTAGGCGGCGGCGATGCCCGCGGTACGTGCGTCGGACACCGGTACGCCCTTGACCAGGACCGACTCGGCGTACTGCTCGACGGTCCGCTGCTCGGTGCTGCGCAGCAGCCGCTTGGGACGGTTGCCCGCGCCGAGATGCTCCGCCCAGCGTTCGAAGGCCGGTCCCGCGACGAACGGGTCGACGCCGTCGGCGACGTGCACGGGCACGAAGTCGAGCCTGCGCTCGGCCTCCTCCGCCTTCTCGACCAGTGCCAGCCGCTCGGCTGCCCGCTGCCAGCCGTGCAGGGAGGTTCCGCTGAGCAGCGGGTCGACCTGCTCCAGCGCCCATTCGCGGTCGGCGGGCAGCCGGTCCAGCTCCGCCCAGGCGTCCATGACCCGCTGACAGACCGGGCCGAGTCGGTCGAGCCGATCGTCGTCGAGGGTGCCGAGTGTCTCGACCAGCGCCCCGGCCTCGCCCGCCTTGGCGGCTCGGCCGATCTCGATCAGGTCGGACAGCTCGGCCACCCGCGCGTCGGCGGGCAGCATGTCCGCGGGCGGGAACTGCTGGGTGCGGCGCGACTCCCGGCTCGCGTCGGCCCCCGCCATCAGGTCGATCAGCTCTCGGAGCTCACCGGTGCTCAACGGCGGCGGCCCCTCCGCGGGGCCCGGCACCCAGCGCACCCGCTCGGGGTCGCCGGCCAGCGCCCTGGCGATGGCCGCGGGCGTCCCCCGATAGCCCGGCGCCACCTCGGGATGGTCGAAGAGTTCGGACTCGCGCAGCGCACGGATCTGTTCGAGCAGCTCGCCGCGGTGTCGACGTAACGCCTCACGGAGGAAGGTCAGCTCCTCGATCTCGCGGGCGGACTCCTGCGGATCGTGGTCGCTCTTGCGCCCGGCGATGGTGTTGACACTGCGGTCGAAGGCGGCGTCGCCGCGCGCGGTGTCACCGGTCAGGGCGACACAGAGATCCTGGATCTCCGGCGGCAGCTTGTCCCGCAGCACCCGCAGCGCCTGGTTCTTCTCACTGGTGACCAGAACCCGCTGACCCCTGGCGAGCAGCGCGCTCACCAGGTTGGCGATGGTGTGCGTCTTCCCTGTGCCGGGCGGCCCCTCCACCACCACGCCGTCGTCCCGGGAAAGGCAGTCGATGATCTTGCGCTGCTCGGCGTTGGCGGGCAGCGGGAACAGCGGCTCCTCGACGGGATCGGACACCGGTGCGGCGGATTCGCCGAACCACGTCACCCGGTCCTCGGTCTCGATCGGCTCGATCAACTGCGCCAGACCCAGGGGGATCGGCGTCGCCGGGTCGTCTATCGCCTGGGTGATGCGGTGGTAGTACTCCTGAAGCGCGAACGCGCCACGCCTGCGTGCCAACAGCGCGGGTGCCAACGACAGCAGCGGAGCCTGGCCGGTGGGCGGCTCCCAGCTCTCGGACACGGCCACGTCGATCTGAGCGGCCTGCCGCGCCCAGGATCGAAGGAACTCGGGCAGCGCCGGATCGAGGATCGAGCCGACACCCGAGACGAGCTGATGCCGCAGCACCGGATCGGCGGTCTGGTCGAACCACCGCTCGCCGTGCAGGACCTCATCGGCCTCCAGCCGCACCGGCGCCTCGAGGTCGAGCATGCACAGCAGGTCGCCGGTCTCCTGGTCGCGTTCGATGCGAACCGGCTGACTGAGCAGGTGGATGTGCAGCGGTGGCTCGTCGTCCACGCCCGGCAGATGGAGCAGGCCGCCCGCGAGCACCAGCTCGACGGACTCCGGCTGGTCGCTGCTCAGCTGGTGCAGCGCGAACAGTCTAATGTGGAGCTGTCGGATCGTCTCCCGGCCCGCCCACGGCCGCCAGGTGCGTTCCAGCCACTTCACGAAGCTCAAGGGGACGTCCGGCGCCTGCGAGATCGGCACGGCGGCGGTCGAGCCCGGCGGGTGTCCCTGGGCGTGCAGCGTCGGCTCCGCGGGCATCAGCCCGGACTGAGCGGGTCGGTCCACCCAGCCCTGCAGGTCGTCGGGTGTCGGCGGCTCCGGCTGCTGTGGAGCGTTGGGCACCCGGAGCAGCACCCCGCCCGGTCCGGCGTCGGCGGCGACGGCGATACCGTCCACGGCGCGGATCTGCTCCAGCCACAGCAGCCTCGGATGACGATCGACGTGGCGAACGGGCTGGGATCGGGCGATGGAGAGACGACGCATGAAGGCCATCAGCCGGGAGACCTTGTCGCGCAGGGCAGGGTCGTTCCGTCGATTGAGCAATGAGGTCATCCTCGAAAGCCGTGAGCCGATCGCGATGGGCGCGGACTGCTCGGTGAGCCGGGCCGGCGGACGATCGTCGAGAGAGACAGGGCCGGGCCTGCCGGTCGGCGGTCACCCGTTCGGCGGAACAATGATCACGCAGGTGCTACGAGCTGGTCAAGGGTCGGCTGCGATGGTAGAGGGCTGCCTGGATCGCCCGGCGCTCGGCGGGCGGTGGCGGTGCCTTCGCGATCGTCGCCTGCTCCCACGACGACGGTGATCAGGTCTCATCGGGTGCCGGTCGTCTGCGGCGATCGGACCACCGTCGGCGGCCCCTGACGCGGCCGCCTGTCGCCGGCTGGTGAACCAGTGCTCGACCTGGCCGTGTCGTCGGGCTCGTCATGGTGAGGCCGTGGGAGCCCGTCGTACGGTCGGTCGCGGCGTCGCGACCGGTTGATCGCGGCTCTGGCGCGGGTGTCCGGACGAAAGGGAGAGTGATCTTCGTTGCGTTCTGGGGATCACTCGCTCGATCCACAGACGGCTGTGCACTCAGTGGCTACGCTGTGGCACAGCGTAAAGTTGGAGGGGTGGGACCCGTCGACAGCAGGGGGATGGACGTGGCGGATGCCTATGAGCTCGATCCGGAGAAGCTGCCCCAGGCGATAGCGGACCTGGAAGAGGCGTATCTGGCGGCGCAGAGTCTGCGGAACCGGGTGAGCCGGCTCATGGAGATCAGACCAGGTAATGGATCCGACGAAGTGAGCATCAATGCGGCGGTGCAACTCAACCGCATCGCGATCGACGAATCGATCGGGTCTCTGGCGAAAACTCAGCGCGAACTGGTCGATGCCATCGGAGAGACGCGAGACAAGTTCAAGCGGATGTTGGCGGACTACCTGCATCTTGAAGACGTCAACCAGCTTCCCGACTACGATCTTCCAGCTGCTGAGCTGCCCCAGGTCGTGGACTATTGGGAGCGCCAAGCCGAGCGAAACGGTCAGCGCAGTCCAGGCGGCGCAACGGCAATATGATCGACACTACCCGTGAATGGAAGATGAATGAAGACCAGCGTTGGTCGAGTCCTGGTTGGTGCAGCCTTGGTTTTCCTGGTGTCGGCCGCGTGTAGTGCTGAGATCGACGGGCGGGCATCGCCCGATGACGCACATCCGTCGACTGGAGCCGAACCCGCAGGTGATACTGGTGTGCCGAGTCCACCGGCAGGCGATGACCCGGCGGTTCCCTCGGTCGTCGATCCGAAGGATGCGACGACACTGGAGATCTGTGAGCTGGTTCCGCACGATGTCGCCGTCGCTGCCGGCTTCGATCCGGAAGGGGTGCCGGACAGCGGTGGACCCATTGAGGCCTGTGTCTGGGCTGCCGAAGAAGATCGGACCGCCGGTGTCAGTGTGGAGGTAAATGACATCAGCGGCGGCTTGTCGAACATCTATGGTCAGCGTGATGAGTATGCCGACTTTCGAGAGTTCGAGATCGCCGGCCATCCCGCATTGCAGGCGACGCGCGCCGTGTGGGGCGAAGGATACTGTGGGATATTCATCGGACTTTCTGATGATCAATACCTGGCGCTTCGTTCGTCGCGGGGGCTCGATCAGCCAGACACTACGAATCCCTGCGAACAAGCAGTTCGCTTGGCTGAGGCTGTGGTCCCGGGAATTCCGGAAGCGTGAAGGTGGCAAATTGTGAATGGAAATACGGAGTGTCTGGAGACGACGAACGCGAACTTCGAGGGCAGAACCGCGCACCAGCTGCGCGCGCAGCTTGACGCTGAGGGATATGGTGGCGATTTCAACGAGGCGTTCCGTCAGTGGAGCGATGTCGCCGCCGACTTCGATCGGATCGGGGAGTACCTCGACACGGCGATCAAGAAGGCGGCCGCCGCCCACGTCGGTGCGGCCGCCGACGCCTCGCAGGCCGCGGTCACGCCGCTCGCCGAGTACGCCCGACAGGCCAGGGAACAGGCATTGGCGATCGGCAGCACCGTCTCGGTGCAAGGCCTCTCCCATCGGACCGTCCGTTGGGACACTCCGGAGAATCCCGCTGCCGGACCGCCCGCCAAGGAGGGTTTCGAGAATCTCCTTCCCTCCGGATGGACAGGGCACTCCGATCGGGTCGACGTCTACGAGGAGGAGAACCGGGTCGCGCGCCAGGCCATGTCCGCCTATCAGGACGAGTCCAACGCGCGCCTGCGGAGCATCCCGGCCTTCGCTCCGCCGCCACCCGCCGACTACGCCTTGGGCAGTGGTGCGATCGCGACTCCACTGGCGAGCGGCGATCCGTCGCTGAAACCGGGCTCCCCCGAGGGTGGTGGGGACGACGGCGGGCCGGGTGGCGGCTGGACGCCGCCGAGCCATGCGTTCCCTGCTGGCCCCGATGGTCCCGGCGGTTCCGGGGGCGCTTCCGGTTCCGGTTCCGACGGCTCCGGCGGTTCCGGTTCCGGGCCCGGTGGTTCCGGCGGCGGCTCACGGCCCGGCGGATACGGGCCCGCGCCCGCGCCGGGGATCGGCACGGATGCGAACGCACCCGGTGGCAGCCCGAGCGTCCCCGGCGGCGGCACTCCCCAACCCGGTGGCTACGCACCCGGCGGACCCCAACCTGGTCAAGGCGGGTTCGCTCCCGGCGGCGGGTTCGGCGGTCCTGGAGTTCCCGGTGGCGGACGAGCGGGTGGACCCGGCACCGCAGGGCCCCCTGGCGGTCGGCCTGGCGGCTTCGGCCCCGGCGGCGGTTCGGGCTTCGGTTCGGGAGGCGGCCCTGGCGGCAGGATGCCCGGTGGTCTCCACGGCGGACGGATGCCGGGCGGCTTCGGCCCCAGCGGCGGCTTCGGGCCTGGTGGCGGTTTCGGCCCTGGTGGCGGCTTCGGGCCCGGCGGTCCAGCCGGGCCCGGTGCCCCCGGCGGGTCGGCCGGTCCCTCGGGAGGCCGACTGCCCGGCGGCGGGTTCGGCCCGGCAGCCGGCGGTGCGGCAGGCGGTGCGGGCGTGGCGGGTGGCGGCGCGGGCGGTCGTGGCGGTGACGGGGAGGAGGACAGGGAGCACCAGCGCGCGGACTTCCTGTTGGAGGACGCCGATGTGTTCGGCGACGACCGCAAGGTGGCCCCGCCGGTCTTCGGCGCCTGAGCCTGCGAGCCACGCCGCGACGATGGTGTCCGTGCGGCGATGACGATCGGGTGCCGTCGCCGCGAAGTGTCGGACGGGCGCCGGGTGACGACTCGTGCCCGGCGCCCCGAGACCTGAGGCGGTGACCGTGGCAGGCGGGGGCTACGAGCCGCCGCCCATAGCCGCCCGGTGGTTCGCCTTCAGCGTGCGAGAGAAGAGCCGCCCCTCGAAGGCCGTCTCCGCTCCGCGCGCCGGTCCGGCTCGGCCGGCGGCCGGTGGGACATCGAGGACGCCGCCCCTTCGAGCGCGTCGGCCGCACGGCGTCGGCGCCCCGGTGCCCGCGTCGCGGCCTCGCGAGTCGGAGGCGAACACGGCTCCGCCGACACCCCGCCGAGACTCCGAACCCGGCCTAGCGTCCGCTCCGGACGGCCGAGACCTCGCGGTGCGGGTCGTCGGCCGACCAGGTGACCCGCCCGGAACAGACCGTCAAGACCACCCGATGCGTGAAGCGGCGGCCGACGAACGGAGAGTTCCGCGAGGCGCTGCGCGTCTCGTCGGCCCGCACCTCCCACGGCGTGTCCGAGGCGACCAGACAGAAGTCCGCCGGTTCCCCGACCGCGGGCGGACGGCCCGCCCGGTCGGCGATGTCGCCGATGACGGCGGGCCGGTGGGACAGCACCCGGGCGACGCCCGTCCAGTCCACCGTCGACCCGTCGGTGAACACCTCCGCGACCACGGCCAACGCCGTCTCCAGGCCGGTCAGCCCGAATGCCGCCGCCGCCCACGGGCCCCGCTTGCGGTGCTCGGGGTGCGGCGCGTGATCGGTGGCGACGACGTCGATGACGCCGTCGCGAAGCGCCTGACGCAGCAGCGGCGGCACGGCAGGCGGGCGCAGCGGCGGATTGACCTTCATCGAGGGGTCGCCGGTGGCGCAGGCGGCGGTGTCGAGCAGCAGATGGTGGGGCGTCACCTCGGCGGTGACCCGCGCGCCGCGCCGCCGGGCCCAGTCCAAGACCGCGAGGGTTCCGGGGGACGAGACGTGGCAGACGTGCAGCGGCGCGTCGTGTTCCATCGCCAGCAGGACGTCCCTGGCCACCACGACGTCCTCGGCGACCATCGGCCACGGCGTCAGTCCGAGCGCGTCCGCGATGCTCGCGTCGATCTGACCGCCGCCCGCCAGCGCCTCGCTCTGGGCGTGCTGGGCGAGGACGCCGCCCGCCGGGCCGAGCAGGCGCAGGGCTTGGTCGACGAGCCGCGCGTCGTCGACGCAGCGACCGTCGTCGGAGAACATCCGCACGCCCGCGGCCCGCAGCGACTCCAGATCGGTGAGCCGCTCGCCCGCCAGCCCGACGGTCACGGCGGCGACCGGGTGCACCCGCGTCGAGGCGTCGTCGGCGAGGTCGGCGAGCCGTCGGACTCGATCGACCGTGTCGGTGGCCGGCGTGGTGTTGGCCATGGCGAACACGTCGGTGAATCCGCCCGCCGCCGCCGACGCCGTGCCGGAGCGGACGGTCTCGGCGTCCTCGCCGCCCGGCTCCCGCAGATGGGTGTGCAGGTCGACCAGCCCGGGCAGCAGCACCGCGTCCCGACCGTCGAGCTCGCCCGCCCGCGGCGGGCCCGTCGCGGGCTCCCCGATCGCGGTGATCCACCCCGAGGTGACCTCGACGTCCACGGCGGGGCCGCCCAACGGCCGGACTCGGCGCAGTCGCAGACTCGTCATGTCCGTCCCCCGCCGGTCAGGGCGAACACCGGGCCGTCGGCGCAGACGAGCGGGCTCTCGCCCTCGGTCGTGGCCGCGGCGCTCGCGCAGCCGTGGCAGTAGCCCAGGCCGCAGGCCATGTGTGCCTCCACGGAAACCTGCACCGTCGCGCCCCAGCGGCTCGCCAGATCGCCGCAGAGGCGGGCGAGCCGGTCGGAACCGCAGACCATGATCTGCTGCGGGGGGCGATCGTCGAGCAGCGTGCGCAGTCTCGCCGCCAGGCGGTCGACGTCGCTGGTGC
Organism: Actinoalloteichus hoggarensis; assembly: GCF_002234535.1. Lineage (NCBI taxonomy): Bacteria > Bacillati > Actinomycetota > Actinomycetes > Pseudonocardiales > Pseudonocardiaceae > Actinoalloteichus > Actinoalloteichus hoggarensis. Next base: position 5,159,443 of record NZ_CP022521.1, on the reverse strand, counting down.
CCGCCTCGTCCGTCACGGCGATCCCCTCGCCGACACCCAGCTCGGCCAGGTCCGCGCTCCCGACCAGCGCCGCCTCGGTCCTGGCGCTGAGCACGCCCGTCACCGCGATCGCCGCGCGTACCGCGTCCTCGACCACCGTCATGATCGAGCAGACGCCGATGCCGCGGCCCACCACGAGCAGTCGCTCCGTCGCGGGCGCCAGGGTGAAGCCCTGCCCCAGCGGGCCGGTGATCAGCAGCGACTCGCCGGGCCGCACGGCGGTCAACGCCTGCGTGCCCGCGCCGCCCGCGCGGTAGACGATCTCGAAGGCGCCGTCGTCGACCCGCCTGCGGTGCACTGCCATCGGCCTGGGCAGCACCGACCTGGCCGCCACCCCGGCCGGGATCGTGACCATCACGAACTGACCCGCGCTGGTGCGTTCGGCGATGGTCGGCGAGTGCAGGACGAGGCGGTGCTGGGTGTCGCCGACCGGCTCGTGGACGAGCACCGCGCACTCGTCCCAGGTCGGTGTGGGCCGCGTCGACCGCGGCAGCGGCGCGATCCGGTCGGCGATTCCCCGGCGGTCAGTCTCGGCGCCTGTCATGATCCGCCGTCCGCGGCCGATTCGGGCCCGAGACGTCCGGCCGCGTCCATGCCGACGACGGCCTCGGCGAGGACGGCGGTGCCCTCGGCGATCTGCTCCACCGACGTCCACTCGGCGGGCGTGTGGCTGAGTCCGTCCCGGCTCGGCACGAAGAGCATCCCGGCGGGCACGACGCGGTTCACCATCTGACTGTCGTGGCTGGCCCCGCTGGGCATGACCCGGTAGGCCGTCCCGCTGCGCTCGGCCGCGCCGACGAGCTGCGCGCGCAGCGCCGCGGGCAGCACGACGGGGGAGGTGTCGGCGAGCAGCCGATGCCGGAAGCCGACGCCGCGTCGGACGGCCACGCCCGCCGCATGGTCGAGGAACTCGCGGACGGTGGCCCGCTGACGGGCGCTGTCGACGTCGCGGACGTCCACGCCGAGCACGACCGTTCCGGGGATGGTCGTCAGCGCGCCCGGCAGCACCTCCAGCCGTCCGACCGTGGCCCTGGTGCCGTGATGCCGGGAGTCCCAGGCCAGCGACTCCGCCGCCAGGACGAGCTCGGCGGCCGCGGCGAGCGCGTCCGACCGCAGATGCATCGGCGTGCCGCCGGTGTGCGAGGCGACCCCGCTCAGGGTGATCTCCAGTCGGGTGCTGCCGGAGATCACGTCGACGACGCCCAGCGGAAGATCCGACGACTCCAGCACGCTGCCCTGCTCGATGTGCAGTTCGAGGAAGGCCAGCCAGTCGGCGGGGTCCCATCGCGCCTCGGCGGCGCGATCCGGGGCCAGCCCGACCGAGCGCATCGCCTCGGCCATCGTGGTCCCCTCGTGATCGGTGAGCCGATCGAGGTCGGCCGAGTCCGTCAGTCCGGCGACGATCCGGCTGCCCGTGCAGGCCTGCCCGAAGCGGGCGCCCTCCTCGGCGGCGAAGACCACCACGCGATAGGGATGGCGGAGCTCGGTGCCCGACTCGGTCAGCAGTCTGGCCACCTCCACGGCGGCGACCACTCCCGCGATCCCGTCGAAGCGCCCGCCCGAGGGGACGCTGTCCAGATGAGACCCGCTGCCGATCGCGGGCGCCCCCGGGACGGACCCGGGCAGCTCGGCGATCGTGTTGCCGACGACGTCGGTGCGCACCCGGGCGCCGAGTGCCGTGAGCTGCTCGGCGGCGTACCGGTGAGCGGCCCGCTCCAGCTCGGTGAAGGCGAGTCGGGTCACGCCGGGACCCGGCTCGGTCAGCGTCGCGAGGTGGTCCAGATCGGCGCGGAGGCGCCCGGCGCGGGGAACCAGGCCGCGGGCGGGCCCGTGCGGCCTGTCCGCCACGGCCGTCGTGGCGGGCGGGCCCGCGGGGCTCACGACTCCTCCGATGCCGCGGCCAGCTCCTCGGCGCGGACGACGACCACGGTGGCGACGACCTCGCCGCCGCTCCTCGTGGTGATCGCCGTGAGCGGGCCCGGGTCGTGTCGATCGTCCTCGGTCGTGAACACCACGCCGAGCCGGGCTCCCTGAAGGCGGTGCGCCGCGACGATCAGCTGGCCGAGATCCTCGTAGACCGTCACCCGGGCCACGCCGAGTTCCCGCGCCGCGATGTGGCTCAGCACGGCATCGCGAGCGTCGTCCCAGGCGACGACGAGATCCACGGCGTGGCCGCGGAGTTCGTCGGCCGCGATCCGGCCCAGTCGTTCGGCCGCCGCGGGCGATCGGGAGAGGTCCAGCGTGGCGCCGGCCCGCTCCTCGCCGAGGTCGATCAGTTCGCGTGCCGCGTCCACGACGTCGGCTCGGGGGGTCGGACTGCTCATGGTTCTCTCCCTCGTGCGGCGCGATCGGCGGGGCGATCGCGCTACGGGTGGTTCTCGTGGTCAGCTCAGCTCGGTCGACAGGATCGACCGGCGTGCCACGGCGAGTCGTCGATCGGCGATCCACCGCTCCAGCGCGGGCGTCTCGAACGGGACGGCCCCGACCACCGCGACGGTCTCCAGCCCGTGCACCTCTCCGAGGAGCACGACGGGCGGGTCGTCGGAGGGGGGCGTCGACGAGCCCTCGGGGGACTCGGTCGTGGAGCCGTCGCCCGCCGACGTGCCGGGCTCGGTCTGCACCTCGGCGCCCAGCACCGCGAAGGGAAGCCCGGTGTGCAGCGAGACGGCCGTGATCAGCGCGGTGTCCGCGGGCCGCGGCGCGATGAGGCGGTCGACCGAACGGGGCAGCTCGCGGGCCAGCACCTCGGCGGCGCGCCGCAGCAGCGACGGCCGGACCACCCAGCCGGGATCGTCGAGGGTGCGTGCCAGGGTCTTCTCCGGGGTGTCGCCCGGAGTGACGGAGGTGGCGAGCAGATCGGCGCGAAGTTCCATCAGGTCGAGCCCGGTCGAGTCACGCGGGCCGTCGCGCCCCATGCGGGCGCGGGCGGGCGCCTCCGTCGTCGGTGTGCTCATGGCCGTCCTCTCTCCATGACCGGTGACTCGTCGTCCGACCAGCCGAGGCCGAGCGACAGTTCCCTGGCCGTACGCAGGGTGATCTCGATGGCGCGGGTCCGGGCCAGCGGACTGGTCATCCGGGAGGACGCCGCCGCCAGGGTGACGCTGGACGTGACCGTCTGATCGGCGGCGATCACCGGGGCGGCCACCGCCCACACGTTCCGGTCCAGCTCGTCGGAGCAGACGTCGTAGCCCTGGGCGCGCACCGTCTTCAGATGCGCCATCACGTCGTCGACGGTGCGCGGGGTGTCGGTGGTGAAGCCCGTCAGCGTGGTCGACTCCAGTAAGGGCCGGACGACGTCCTCCGGCAGGAAGGCGAGGATCGACCGGCTCGCCGCCGCCGCGTGCAGCGGCATCTCCTGCCCGATGCGGACGAACAGCCGGAGCGGGTGACGGGCCTCCACCAGGGCGACGCACACCGGTTCCCGCCCGATCATCTCCGTGGCGAAGACGGTCTCGCCGCTCTCCGCGGCCGCCGCGGCCAGCGCGGGCGGCGGCGCGATCAGACTGCTGCCGCCGCTGGTGGCGAAGCCGCCCAGCTTCCGGGCGGACGGGCCGAGGAAGTACCGCTTGTTCACGGGTGATCGGCTGACGTAGTACCGGTCCAGCAGGGTCGCGAGCAGCCGGTGCAGGCTGCCCAGCGGGATGTTCAGCTCCTCGTGCAGGTCTTGGAGGGTCCTGCCCTGATCCGATTCCGCGAGTGACGTGAGCACGTCGAGTGCTCTCACGACGACCTGCATGGGTTTGTCGGCGGTCATCTGCGCCCCAGTCCTTGGACGTAGTCGGTGAGCCGTGTCTCGCCCGCCGCCCTGGTCATGGCGGCGAGCTCACGGATGATCTCCACCATGATGTAGGGCTTCGTGAAGTGCGCGGTGCCGATCTGGACGGCGGCGGCGCCCGCCGCGAGGAAGTCGAGCGCGTCATCGGCGGTCTCGATGCCGCCGCAGCCGATGACCGGGATGTCCACCGCCCGCGCCGCCGTCCAGGCGAGGCGGAGGGCGAGCGGCTTCACCGCGGGCCCGGACACGCCGCCGACGCGGTTTCCGAGCACGGGGCGCCGGGTGTCGCGGTCCAGGACCATGCCGGGGAACGAGTTCGCGACGGTCAGTCCGGCCGCACCCGCCTCCGCCGCGGCATGGGCCACCTCCTCGATCGAGGACACCATCGGGGTCAGCTTCACCAGCACGGGCACGTCGACGCGGGCCGCGACCCCGGCGACCACCTCGGCGACCGCCGCCGGATCGGTCCCGATCTCCAGGCCGCCGCCCTCCAGGTTCGGGCAGGAGACGTTGACCTCGACGGCCTCGAACCGGCGCGGCGGCTCCGTAGTCGCCGTCCCGGCGATCTCCGTCCCTCCGGGCTCCGTCTCCGCGAGCTCCGCGCCGGTCAGCTCCTCGGCCACCGTCAGGTACTCCGCGACGGTCAGACCGCCGAGGCTGACGACGACCGGAGCGCCGAGCGCGCGGTACCGGGGGAGCACGTCACGCAGGAACGTCGGGGTGCCCAGGCTGGGGATGCCGACGCTGTTGATCATCCCGGTGCTGGTCTCGGTGAGTCGATGGGCCGGGTTGCCGCCGCGCCGCCCCGAGAAGACCGTCTTGGTGACGCTCGCCCCCACCTCCCGCATCGGGACCAGCGGTGCCAGTTCCGGTCCGAAGCAGCCCGACGCGGGCATGACCGGGTTGCGTAGCCGCAGCGAGCCGAGGGTCACCGACATGTCGACGTCGTACGCGGCGGCGTCGGCGAAGAACCGATCGCGCGCGTCGCCGCGTGGCCCGGCGAGGTCGTGGGCATCGGACGGGGCGTGCGCGGCGGCGCTCACCGGGTCTCCGTGGAGGCTCGGCCGAGTTCGGCCGCCGCGGTCGCGGCGACGCGCAGCATGCGCAGCTGCGCGGGCTCGTAGTCCTCCAGCCACTGGTCGGTGGCTCGGGAGGCGTGGGCCACGAGGATGCCGCCGACGCGGAGCCCGAGGGCGGCGCCGACGACGAGCACCGTCTCGCACTCCATGTCCATGCCGTCCACCGCACGCGACTCGATCGCGGCCAGCCGGGCGGCGGCCCGAGCCTCCAGGCCGGGGACCGGCCTGCCCTCCCCGACGTAGTACGAGTCGCAGGAGAGCACGCCGATGTCGTGCGGGGCCTCCCCGTTCGAGGCGGCGGCCGTGCGGAGCGCCGTGCTCACGTCGGTCGAGGACCGCGCGGGCGTGGCGGGGTCGGCGTAACACGCGGCGGCGCCGCCTTCACGGGCCGCCGTGGTCACCACGCACAGGTCGCCGGGCGCGATGTGCGCGGCGAGAGCCCCCATGCCGCCGGTCCGGATGACGGTGCCGACGCCCAGCCTGGCGAGTTCGACGAGGGCGATCTCGGTCGAGGGCCCGCCGATGCCGGTCGAGCACACCGCGACCCCGACGCCGCCGACGTGGCCGACGCCGAGCCGGAACTCCCGGTTCTGACCGAGCAGCCGGAAGTCGTCGAGCACCCCACCGGCGCGGTCCACCCGGGCCGGGTCGCCCGGCAGCAGACAGACCGCGGGCAGTCGCTCGCCCTCGGGGATCGGGAGGTGCGGGGGCCTGCCGTTCAGCCAGGGATCGGCGGCGCTCCGAGCCATCAGGCATCCTTCCGTGAGGTGGAAGAGCATTGTTCAGATCGCACAGTCTGCGGGTCCTTCGGGCCGCTCGTCAACATCCAGTACCTCGTTCTTCTCCGTGACGGATCGCATACATTCCGCTCTGATCAGGTCTGATACCGAAACGAGACCCCGGGCATGCCGGGTGAGGCTGCGGTGGAGCTCGTGTCGTCGAATTTCGGGCAAACACTTCCGTAACGCGGAAGCAATGCCTATCGTCGACGCTCATTCAGCACCGAACGCGATTTCGTGACCAGGTTTTGCGACGATCCCCTGGAGCTGCACCGTGAAGCACGACACCTCTGCGAGTCCACCGTCCTCGTCGCCCGACACCGGGCGTGGCCTGCTGGCGGTGCGGGGCGTCAGCAAGGACTACACGAGCGTGCACGGCGAGACCGTGCACGCGCTCGACGACGTCAACCTCACCGTCGACGAGGGCGAGATCATCGCGATCATCGGCCCGTCGGGCTGCGGCAAGTCCACGCTGCTGCGCATGATCGCCGGGCTCGACGACGACTACGACGGTGAGATCGCCTGGGAACGGCCGCCCCGACCCGGCCGCGACATCGGCTTCGTGTTCCAGGAGCCCGCGCTGCTGCCGTGGCGCACCGTCGAGGGCAACGTGCGGCTCGGCATAGAGGTGCAGAAGGAACGGCTCGACCGGGCCGACGAGCGCGTCGCCACCCTGCTGGAGCTGGTCGGGCTCAGCGGCTTCGCGAAGTCCTTCCCCAAGGAGCTGTCCGGCGGCATGCGCCAGCGGGTCGCCATCGTGCGGGCCCTGGCCTACGACCCGAGGATCCTGCTGATGGACGAGCCCTTCGGGGCGCTCGACGCCATCACCCGCGACCGCCTGCACGACGACATCCTGCGGATCTGGGAGGAGACCAGGAAGACGATCGTGTTCGTCACGCACAGCGTGGAGGAGGCCGCCTACCTCGCCGACCGCGTCGTGGTGATGTCGCCTCGGCCGGGCAGGCTCCAGGCGGTGCACCAGGTCCCCCTCGACCGCGACCGCTCCCCGGCGACCCGTGAGCTGCCGGAGTTCGCCCGCTTCGTCGGGATGCTCAGAGGTGAGCTGCGATGACGGAGGTCCGACAGCACACCGCGGCGCGGAGTCGCGCCGCGGCTCCACGACGCAGGACGCGAGTCCGACGACCCGGTCCGCCGCCCAGGCGGTCCCCGGCGCGCCGAGTGGTCGTCGGCCTCGCGTATCTCGCCGCCGTGCTGCTCATCTGGCAGCTCTACGTCACCCTCGCCGACGTGCCCGCCTATCTGCTGCCCGGCCCGGGCGCCGTCCTGGCCTCGATCGGCGGCCTGATGACGAGCGGGGAGCTGTGGCCGCACCTCCTCTACACCCTGCGCAACATCGTGATCGGCCTGACGGCGGGCGTGGTCATCGGCTCACTGCTGGGCTGGCTGCTCAGCTCCTTCCGCGCCGTGCGGATGGTGCTCGCGCCCTACGTGGTGATCCTGCAGGCCGCGCCCAAGATCGCCTTGGCGCCGCTGCTGGTGCTCTGGTTCGGCCTGGGGCTGGGCTCGCAGCTCACCCTGATCGTGCTGCTGGCCTTCTTCCCGATGATGATCGCGATGATGCTGGGACTCGGTGAGGTCACCGACGAGCAGCGTGCCCTCGGTCGGGTGCTCGATCTCGGACCCCGGCGGTTCTTCACCGTCGTGCAGCTCCCCACCGCCCTGCCCGCCCTGTTCTCCGGGGCGCGGATCGCCGTCGTCGACGCCATGACCGGCGCCTTCCTCGCCGAGTACATCTCGGCGCAGCAGGGTCTGGGCTTCCTGATGGTGCAGGGCCGCAGCACCTACGACACCCCTCAGCTCCTCGCGGCGGTGGTCCTCACCGTGATCGTCGGACTCACCGGATTCGCCCTGGTGGCGGCGTGGGAGAAGCGGGCGCTGCCATGGCGATGACCGCACCGTCCTCCTCGCGATCTGCCGAAAGGACCCGTTCGATGCACCTTCCTCGACTCGGCGCCCGCGTCGCCGCCGCGCTCGGCGTCGCCGCCGTGGTGACGGTCGGCGCGTGCAGCCCCGCCGCGATGATGCGGGAGTCCGCGCAGGCGGGCGGGGGCGAGACGACCGCCGTCACGATCCAGATCGACGGCTCGGCCGTGCCCTACTACGCCCCGTTGTACGCGGCTGTCGAACAGGGCTACTTCGCCGACGAGGGGCTGGACGTCGAGTTCAGCTACGCCAACGGCGCGGACATCGTGCAGAACGTCGCGGCGGGCAACGTCGACTTCGGCTTCCCCAACGCCGACTCGGTGATCACGGCCCGTGCGAACGGCGTCCGCACCTCGGTCGTGCACACCACCTATCAGCGCGGCATCGGCGCCGTGCTGTTCGACAACGCCGGCGGGATCTCCTCGCCCGCCGACCTGGCGGGCCGCTCGGTGGCGGTCACCGACCTGGGCAGCCCCAACTACGCGCAGTTGCAGGCGATGCTCGCTCATGAGGGCCTGACCCTCGACGACGTGGAGCTGCGCACCATCGGGACCGGGGCGATCGTCCAGGCGTTGCAGAACGGCGAGGTCGACGCGATCGTCTTCTCGCGACTCCGCTACTTCGCGCTGCGGACGGCGGGCGTGGACGTCGGGCAGATCCTCAGCGACGAATACCTGCCCTCCTTCGGCAACGTCCTGATCACCGGGCCGGAGACGGCCGCGCTGCGACCGCGGGTGGCCGGCGGTTTCGCCCGGGCACTGGACGCCGGAATCCAGCACACCATCGACAACGTCGACGAGACCGTCGACATGGCGATCGAGAAGTACGCGCCGACCTTCGAGGGACAGAACGCCGAGATCGCCGACGTCCTCCGGGAGGTCTTCGTCGCCGAGCTCTGGCAGTCCGACGAGACGAGGGAGCACGGCTTCGGTCACGGCGATCTGGACCGATGGCAGGCCGCCATCGACTCGCAGGCGGAGTTCGGGCTGATCGAGGAGCCCTTCGACGCCGCCGACCTGGTGAGGAACGCAGATGACATCGACAAGTGACCGGATCGACGACCGGGTGACGAGACAGGCGGGCGGGTCGCGCCGCGGCGGCAGCCCCCGCCCCGATCGTCACGGCGGACCCGCGCCGATACTCGTCGGCGCCCTCTCCCTGGCGGGCGGCGTCGCGCTGTGGTGGCTGATCGCCGCGTTCTCCGGCGTCCCGGATCACATGCTTCCGACGCCCGGCGCGCTGCTGACGAGGACCGTCTCGCTGTGGCAGACCGGCGGCCTGGCGATCCACCTGCTGGAGACGCTGGCCGAGGTGCTGCAGGGCGTGGTCATCGGCGGCGTGATCGGCGTCCTGATCGCCGTGCTCTTCGTGCGGGTGGCGTGGGTGGAGCGGCTGCTCATGCCCGTCATCGTCGTGGTCCAGGTGACGCCGAAGATCTCCATCGCGCCGCTGATCGTGCTGTGGCTCGGACTGGGCATCGGATCGAAGATCACCCTGATCGCCCTGGTGACCTTCTATCCGATCCTGATCACGATGGTGAGCAGGCTCAGGGGCATGTCGGAGTCCCTGCACGACCTCGCCGACGTGCTCGACATCGGCGGCGCCCGACGTCTGCTGACCATCGAGCTGCCCTACAGCCTCCCCGCGATCGCCGCGGGTCTGCGGGTCGGCGTGCTTCAGGCCGTCACCGCGGCCGTCATCGGCGAGTTCATCGGCGCCACGGCGGGGCTGGGCTACCTGGAGAAGCAGGCGCAGGACAACGACGACGTCCAGGTCGTGATGATCTGTCTGATCCTGCTGTGCCTGATCGGCTGGCTGCTCTACTCACTGGTCGGGCTGTTGGAGCGCAGACTCACCCGGCGCTTCGGCGGCTGAGCGGCGCGTCCGACCGGATCGTCTCGGCTCGGGACCGCCGGGCACGAGGTCGTCGGCGAACGGTCCAGCGGCCGAGGACGATCCTCCCGCGGAGGGAGAGGACGCCCCGATCCTCTCCCCCGCAGGTCCCGGCCGGAGTCTGGACTCACGGGCGATGCGGTCCGCGTTCGGCGGCGGCACGATGTCAGCCATGCCGAACGAGCTCGCCCCCACGCGGCCCGGCCGCCGCATCGACGCGCTGGACGCGCTCCGGGGCTTCGCGCTCTGCGGGATCATCTTCATCAACATCCCGCAGACCCTGGACATGCTGCCGGACCTGTCCTACGCGCCCGAGGGACTGCGCGTCTTCGTCCTAGGCCGGTTCTACCCGATCTTCTTCCTGTTGTTCGGCATCGGCTTCGGCCTCTTCCTCCGTTCGGCGGCGCGGCGCACCGACCGACCACGCATCCTGCTGGTCCGTCGCCTCGTGGCGCTGGCCGTGCTCGGCGCGGCGCATCACCTGTTGCAGCCGGGGGAGGTGCTGCTGCCCTTCGCGATCACCGGGCTGCTGGTCCTGCTGCCGCTGAGCTTCGCGACGGCGCGGGCCTCGCTGATCACAGGGTTGATACTGACCGCCGCCGGGCTCCTGGCAGGCGTCGGCGGACTGGCCCTGCTGCCGGGACTGTTCGCGGTGGGATACGCCATGGCCGTCCTGGACGTCATCGAACGGCTGACGAGTCGTGCCGGTGTCCTCGGCGGCGCGGTCGCGGTGTTCACGCTGATCGCGGTGGCGTCCTACTGGCTGGTCGTGGACGTCGTGCCCGCCGTGGTCGCCCAGCGGCTCGGCCTCGTGTTCTCGCTGACGATGTCCCTGGGATACGCCGCGCTGTTCCTCCTGCTGCTGCGCACCCCGGCGGCGGCGCTGCTGTCCGGGCTGTTCGCGCCGCTCGGCAGGCTCGCGCTCACCAACTATCTCACCGCGACGGTGCTCTTCGTGACCTTCGGCGCGCTGCTGGGCCTGCGCGGCTCCGACGACTGGGGCACGGCGGCCCTGCTGGGCGCGGCCATCCTGGTGGTGCAGGCCGCGTGGAGTCCGCTGTGGCTGCGTCGCTTCCGCTACGGGCCGCTGGAGTGGGTCTGGCGCTGCGTCACCTACTGGCGGCGGCTGCCCCTTCGATCGGCCGTGCCGGCTCGGGACGACGAGGCGAGCACCCGGCCGGGCGCCCGCGTGGCATGAGCGGCCTGGACCAGTGGGAGCAGTCGGGCCGGGTCGGCGCCGGGGCCGTCGGCGTGGGGAGACGCGGGGGAGGTCGTCACGGGAGGGGCCCCCGCCGTGGCGGGGAGCCGTCGGGGGCCTCGGTGCCGCCGAGAGCGCCGGCGGCGGCCGGGCTCCCGGGTTCGCGGGAGGCGCCGGAAATGTCGGAGTCGGCGGGGATGTCGGAGGTGGCGGTATCGGGGCTCGGCGATCCGATGCGGGCCGGCTCGACCCGAGTCGGCGGGGCGCGGGTACGGCGCTGCCTCGGGCCGCGCCGCCGCCGGGCGGCCGACGTGCGGCCGGGCACGGCCTTCGCGCACCGCACTCGACGGCGGGTGTGGGCCTGCGGCGGCGAGCGGGACCTCGACGGCCGCCCCGCCGCCCCCACCCCCGACGATGCGCCTGCGGGCGTGCGGCATGGTGGTCACCGTGTCTCGCATCGACCCGCGGCAGTCGACGTCGTCGCCGAGCACGTCGGGGTCGCATGACCGGCCGCGGCGGGCCCCGGACCAAGTGATCGGGCCGTCGATGACCGAGTTCCTCCGCCTGCCTGCCACGCTCGACGCGCGCCCACCGTGGGTTCGCGACACGGCGGCGGCCTGCGCCGCGATCGTGCTGGTCCTGGCGGTGCGCACCGCTTTCGGCCTGTTCACGGGGGGCGGCGCGTTCCCCGGCTCGTGGTCGTTGTTCCTCCTGGCGAACCTCCCGACGGTGGCGGACCTGGCGACGATCGCGGTCCGCAGGCGCGCACCATGCCTCGCGCTGGGCCTGGCGACGGCCGTGGTCCTGGCGAGTTCGGCGCTGCCGATCTCCTTCACCGGGACCGGTGTCGGCGTACTGGTGTGCGCATACTCCGTCGGCACGATGCTGCCCCGACACGGCGTGGCCGTCAGCCTGGTCGCCTTCGGCCTCCTGCACGCCCTCGGCGGCGTGCTCGCGGCGGACCGAGGCGGCGACCTGTCGACGCTGCTGACCTTCCTCGGCCACGACGGGGCCGCCCCGATCAACCTGGTCCTCGCCTCGCTGTCCGCCTACGGGCTGCCCGGCCTGCTCGGCCTGTACGTCCAGGCTCGCCGCCGCCACACGGCCGACCTCGCGAGCAGACTGGAGCGAGCGGATGCGGAACGGGAGCGGCGAGCCTGGGAGGCGGTCGCACAGGAGCGCCGTCGGATCGCCCGTGAGCTGCACGACGTCGCCGCGCACCATCTGTCGGCCATCGTCGTCCAGGCAGGCGCGACCGATCGACTCGTCGAGCGCGATCCGGCTTCGGCGCGGGAGTCGCTCCGGGCGATTCGCGCGCAGGGCCGTGAGACGCTGACGTCGCTGCGAGGCCTGGTGGGCATCATGCGGGCCCACGGACGACACGAGACCGATGACCCAGAGGGACTCGCCCCGCAGCCGACCGTGTCGCGGCTGGCCGATCTGATCGCCTCCGCTCGGCAGGCCGGGACGACGGTGGAGTTCACCGTCGAGGGCGAGCCCGTGCCTCTCGCCACCGTGGTCGACCTGGCCGCCTACCGCCTCGTGCAGGAGGCGTTGACCAACGCGCGGCGGCACGCGCCGGGCGCGCCGGTGACGGTACTGCTCGGCTACTCCCCGGCCGAACTGCGCATCATGGTCCGCAACGGAGCGGGCGCCGAGCCCGCGGTGCTGCCCTCGGCTGGTGACGGGCACGGTCTCGCGGGCATGCGGGAGCGGGTGGCGCATGCGGGCGGCAGTCTGACGGCGGGGCCGACGGCGGCCGGAGAATGGCGGATCGACGCACGTCTTCCGCTCGGCGACTCTCAGGGGTGACATGACCGTTCGGGTGGTGCTGGCCGACGACCAGGCGGTGGTCCGCGCGGGATTCCGCACGATCCTGGAGGCCGAACCCGATCTCGTCGTGGTCGGCGAGGCGAGCGACGGCCGACAGGCGGTCGAGGCCGCGCGGGCGCTGCGACCCGACCTGGTGCTGATGGACGTGCGCATGCCCCGTGTCGACGGGATCTCCGCCACCCGCGAACTGGCTGCGGAGACCGACGTCCCCATCCTGATCGTCACGACGTTCGATCTCGACGAGTACGTGTTCGCGGCCCTGCGTGCCGGAGCGAGCGGATTCCTCCTCAAGGACGTCGAACCCGACGACCTCGTGTCGGCGGTGCGCCTCGTCGCCTCGGGAGAGGGCCTGGTGGCCTCGCGGGTGACACGCAGACTGATCACCGAGTTCGCGCGGTCCGCACCGGCACCCCGGCCCGCCGCGCCGCCGAGGGAGCTGACCACTCGCGAGTACGAGACGCTGCTGCTGGTCGCCAGGGGACTGACCAACGCGGAGATCGCCGAGACGCTCGTCGTGAGCCCGTCGACGGTGAAGACCCACGTCGGCAGTCTGCTCACCAAGCTCGGCTGCCGAGATCGCGTGCAGGCGGTGATCCACGCCTACGAACGGGGCCTCGTCACCCCCGGCGGGACGACGGGCCGGTGACGCGGGCGTCGACGGCTCACGGCGTCCGGGCGGCGCGGCCGGGTGGCCGCCGGGGGCGACCGCCGATCTCGGGACGTCGGGGCCGGCCGGGCCGCGACGCGCTGCCGCCGTCGACCTGGTTCAGGACGGCTCGGCCTCAGGAGCAGGCCGTGTGGACGGCTCCGGAGCCGTCGTGCCCGTCGCGCCGGCGCGCAGCACGGCGTCGAGGTACTCGCTGATCGCGTCCCGATTACGGGTGAGGGATCGGATGCGTTCGGTCATCCGATCGCGTTCGTCCCGCAGCGTCGCGATCATCTCGGGCTCGGGACGAGGGAAGTGGATGGTCCTCGGCTTGTCGAGGCAGGGCAGGACCTGCTTGATGATCCTGGTGGGCAGCCCGGCGTCCAGCAGCCCTCTGATCTGCATGACCCGGTCGACGGCATGCTCATCGTAGGCTCGGTAGCCGTTCCGACATCGGCTCGGCAGGAGCAGCCCCTGTTCCTCGTAGTAGCGCAGCAGCCGACGAGGGGTGCCGGTGCGCCGGGACAGCTCACCGATCCGCATGCGCCCGACTCCCGCCTCGTCGTTCGCCTCGGCCCCGTCAAGGAGGAGGCCCGCCCTCGCTCCCTGCGAGGGTTCCCCGCGGTGCCGGAGGCAGCCGGGTCCGTTCCGAGGAGAGCATACGACCGTCGCGCCGCCGACGAACATCGCTCGTACGCTCGTGGACGCCGACTCGGCGACGGCCGCACCGAAATCCCCCTGCGCGTCGCACGTGAGCATGGTCGGAGTCGATCTCTCCGCAGGTCTCACCCCGACGAACAAGCCCGTGGAGGCGGTCCCACCGGCACGGCAGGCGGAGATGGCGATCGTCGTGGTCGCTCAGAAGCAGCGGTATACCGGGCCGGCCCGTGGCGGGGCAGCGCCTCGGTGATGCCCCGTCGAGAACTCGACCGATGTTGAAGGCCTGCCCCGTGCATCCGGGATCGGTGGCGGCCCAGACGGTGTGACGCGCAAGCGTCGCATCGGCAGCAGCCGATGGGACGATCGGGCAGGCCCGGCTGTTCTCCGGCCGTCGTGGCCGACTCAGCCCTGCAGCTCCAGCGGCGGCGTGTGGTACCACTTGGTGATCACGCTCACCAGATGCTGGAGGTTCTGCGTCAGGGTGCTCGGCGACGACTGGTTCACCGCGAAGTCCTGTTTCGTCTCCGAACGGAACCAGAGACTTCCCTCCGAGATGGGGGCGTTCATGTGAGGAGCGAGGCGGGCGAAGAAGGCGGTGATCTCCTCGTCGGGGACTGCCGACTCGCGAAGCTCGCGATACACACCGGCCAGGACGCGCAGCATGCCGACCGAGCCCAGCAAGGAGTTCTTACGCAGTTCCAACGGTGTCAGTGTGCGCTCGGCGACGGCACTCAACTCGGGGAACGCGTCGCAGATGCAGTCCAGAAAGCGGTGGATCTTCTCGACGAGGACCTCGTCGGCGATCTCGGCCTCCCGTTTCCTTCCCATGCGGCCTGCGACGCCGACGGCGACGCCCCTGGTGAGGTCCGCGACATGCTTGGCACCCATGAGATTGGGATTCCTGGCCGTCATCCGATCCTGTTCCAGATCGATCCGATCTTTGAACAGGGCATGATTGATGACTCGGTCGAGAATCCGATTCGCCACCTTCGAGCTGTCGAATCGTGACCGCAGGGCGCTGGAGATCCCCTTGGCGTTGTCCGCCACGTCGACGAACATCTGGCGGGCGCGGATGTTGTCCGGCTCGACGTAGATGTCCAGCCCCATCGACTCCTGCTCAAGGCGTGCCAGCTGATCGGTCAGTGTCTTGCGTGTCGTGGTCAGCGTCGAGGCTCGGTCGGGACGTGTGGTCTTGGCGAGCTCTCGATCTACCTTGGTGATCTGATCGCCGATGTCCTTCAGCGTCAGGTGTATTCCGAGTACCCGATGTTGACCATCGATGATCAACAGCGGTGACACGGAACCGATGGACAGCGGGATCTCCAGATATCCGATTCCGCTGGACTCCGCTCCGGGCACGAGCGTGAACTCGCAGCCGCCGTTGTCCCTCGCCAGCAGGGTCGGGGCCACCCATGCCTTGTTCTGCGCGACATAGTCGCCGAAGTCCTTGGCATGCTTGGGCGTCACCTTGCGGTTGTCGGGATCGGGTTCCTCGACACTGGGCACCGGCAGAACCTGATCCAGACTCGTCAGCGGGATACGCACACTGTAAACGATCCGACCGCCTTGAACGGACCGGCTGGCGAGATGGGTGCTGGAGCGCCGGGCGCTGCTCAATCGAGATGTGTCGACGGAAAAAGACACGGGTCCACTCCCTGGAGACAGGTGAGATCCGGCCATGCCGGCCAGAATGATGTACTGAGTGAAGACTGCGTCACAGCGAAGGAAAACGCAAACCGCGGTAACCGTTTGCGGGCGCATCCAGTCCTTGATTTTCTGATTCACCGCGCCAGAGGGTGTTCCGCCGCGGAGGGCGGCAGCCGAGAATGCCTCGACGCCGCATATCGGTGCCGCCGTCGCGGCGGCGGTTTCCTCCGTGACGACGTGGCTCCGGCGTCCGCCGACGCCCGGCCTCGAAGCCGGAGACGATGCTTCCGGCGACCACCGGGCACCCGGGGGCGGGGACCGGCCCGCGGCCGAGAACGTCCTGCGTCGGCCCTTCTGCGGTGCCGATCGGCAGTGCTAAGAAGACGTGTGATCACCGACTCCGACCCCGACGAGCGCCCCGACACTCCCTTCGCAGACCTCGACGCCTACCTGGAGCTGCCCAGACTGGCCGGACTTCGGCTCGCTCCGGACGGCGGCAGGCTCGTCGTCGGCGCGGCCACGCTGAACGACGCCAGGACACGGCACGTGTCCGCCGTCTGGGAGATCGACCCGACCGGCACCAGGCAGGCTCGCAGGCTGACGCGCAGCATGCGCGGCGAGTCCCCCGTGGGCTTCACCGCCGCCGGGGAACTGCTCTTCCTGTCGACCCGCCCCGCCCCCGACGCCGACGAGCCGGCGGCGGAGGCGGCCCTGTGGCTGCAACCCCACGACGGTGACGCCCACGTGGTGGCCGCGCCGCCCGGCGGCGTGCGGGACCTCGTCGCCACCGCGTCGGGGACCGTGCTGTTCGGCTCCTCGGTGATGCCGTCGGCGGCGGATCTCATCGAGGACGAGCGGATCCGGACGGTGCGCGAGGACGCGGCGGTGTCGGCGATCCTCCACGAGGAGTTCCCCATTCGGCACTGGGATCACCACCTCGGGCCCGACCGGACTCGGCTGATCGTCGCCGATGCTCGGGAGTCTCACACCGCTGATGACGGCAGCTGGCCGCTGCGCGACCTCACCGGCCACGTGGGCCGCGCCCTGAGCGAGGACGCGCAGTGGGACGTCACCCCGGACGGACGCACCGTGGTGACGGCCTGGGCCGTGGCCGAGCCCCGTGCCTCGCAGCGCCACACCCTGGTCGCGATCGACGTCGACACGGGGGAACGCCGCACCCTCGTCGACGATGCCGACCACGAGTACGAGGCCCCGCTGATCTCCCCCGACGGCACGACCGTCGCGGTGCTGGTCCGCCGCCGCGCCACGCCGGAGCAGCCCTACGACTACGCCTACGGCGTGCTGCCCGTCGCGGGCGGCGACCTGCGGCTGCTCGGCGCGGACTGGGACCGCTGGCCACGCTCGGCACGGTGGACTCCCGATGGCGCGGCGCTCATCGTGGTCGCCGACGACGACGGCCGCGCCCCGCTCTGGCGACTGGACGTGGCCACCGGGACGCCCGCCCGGCTCACCGCCGACGGCGCGTACACCGACATCCAGGTGTCGCCCGACGGACAATGGGTCTACGCGCTCCGATCGACCGTCGACAGCCCGCCCACCGTGGTGCGGGTGCCGCTGTCGGGCGGACGGCCCGCCGAACCGCTGCCCGGACCGGCGGAGGCACTGAACAGGCCCGCCCCGCTGCCGGGCACGCTCACCGAGGTCGTCACCACGGCGGCGGACGGCACCCGGCTGCGAGCCTGGCTCAGCCTGCCCGCCGGGGCGAGTGAGGCGGCCCCGGCGCCGCTGCTGCTGTGGATTCACGGCGGCCCGGTCCTGTCCAGCAATGCCTGGTCGTGGCGTTGGAATCCCTGGATCGCCGTCGCCCGGGGCTATGCGGTCCTCCAACCGGACCCCGCGCTGTCCACCGGGTATGGACGCGACTTCATTCGACGCGGCTGGCGGGAATGGGGCGACGCTCCCTACACCGACCTGATGGCCGTCACCGATGCGGTGGTGCGGCGCTCCGACGTCGACGCCGATCGCACGGCCGCGATGGGCGGCTCCTTCGGCGGTTACCTGGCCAACTGGGTGGCGGGCCATACGAATCGCTTCGCCGCGATCGTCACCCATGCCTCGGACTGGAAGCTGGCGGACGCGAACGAGGTCGGCGACCTCGCCCACGAGTTCCTCCGCGAGATGACCCCCGAGACGGCGGAGGCCAACTCGCCGCACCGCTTCGTCGACGCCATCACCACGCCGATGCTCGTCATCCACGGAGACAAGGACTACCGGGTGGCGGTCGGCGAGTCGCTACGGCTCTTCCGGGATCTCCTGGTGCGGTCCACTTCGGGTGACACGCCGAATCCGCACAAGTTCCTCTACTTCCCGGATGAGAACCACTGGATCCTGACGCCGAACCACACGAAGGCCTGGTATGCCACGGTCTTCGCCTTCCTCGATCAGCACGTGCGCGGCAGGGAGTGGGTGCGGCCGACACTGCTGGGCTGACCAGCTCCGACGCCACGCCTACGCGCCGGATCGGGGCAGGCCGCCTGCGTGTGGTTGCCGCCAGGCACCGGTCGCCGGTTCGCCCTTCCCCGCCGGATGGCGCGGGTAGACGAGGAGCCGCCTGCCCGCGACGGCGCTTCAGCACCCGACCCTCGCCCGGTGATCGTCACGGCGTCGCGGCCGTGCGCCGCTGCTCGGCGCCGCCGAGCCGTGTTCTCCGGGCGGCTGTCCTCGGGAGCGGCGCCTTTGGGCGGCCTTGCCCGACGGCGGCCGGTCCACAACCTGTGAGGGCGGTGCTCCGGTCAGCGGCGGGGATGCGGATTGCGCGGACCGGTGTTTCTCGGTCGGACGTCGCACCCCGGGGTGCCGTGATCGGGGTGCCCGCTCGGGCGTCCGGACGACACCCGTGGTCGTTCGGACATGAGATCGGCCTCCAGGGTGTCCAGCCGTGCCGCCACCTCGATCCAGGACCCGAGCAGTCGGGCGTTCCCGGCGTGCGACCGTGCGGCGCGCACCAGCGGAGCCAACGCGGCACGCCGGTCGTCCTGCCATCGCCGATCACGATCGAGTCGTTCGGTCGCGACGCACAGCAGCTCCGGGAGCGCCGGAGACAACAGGAAGGAGCACAACTCCGTCGCACAGGACCGCAGGGACGGATCGCCGCCGAAGCGGGATTCGGCTGCGACGAAGCGGCTGACGATCCCGTTCGGGAACCGCGAGGTGCCGTCCACACCGGTGGTGAGCCGGCCGAGCGGTGTCAGGTCGAACGCCACCACGGCATCGAGTTCGGCCAGCGCCTCCCGAAGGACGGCCGCCTCGGGTGTCCGCAGGCGATCGACCGGCACGCCGCCGTTGTGGTTCGTCAACCAGGAGAGATCTCGTTCGGAACGAGCCGTCGGGCGCGTCGCGGCCCCGTCCACCGCCGCCGACGTCGGCATCCCGGCCTGGGCCTGAGTCGGGTCCCCGCCATGAGTCTGGTCTCCCGGGATCGTCGTGTTCCCGACACGAGCGTGCTCCGCCGCCGTGGCTGCCGCCCGATCGTGGGCCGGGTCCGTACCGTCGGCCGTGGCTCCGTCGCGGGCCGTGTCGTGGCCTTCCGACGTGAATCCGGCCGCGGCGCCGTACGCCTGGGGGCGGCCCGCGAACGCGGATACGAGGACCGGCGTCGGCGTTTCCTCCGCCGGCGGGGCCGGCCGGGTGGGCGACGACAGCACGGCGGGACCGACTCCCGTGACCGGACGGCATGGACGGGCGATCGCTGCCTCGCCGGAGTCCCCGCCGTCGAGAGTCCGTTCCCAGGCCCGGATCGCCGCGAGGGCCCGGGCAGCCGTAGCCCGCGCCCGCGACGTCAGATCGTCGGAGAGACGAGGGAGCGAGCGTGCCTCCTTGGCCAGCCCGGCGCGGAACCACCACCGGTCGATGTCGGTGTGGACGTCCGGCCACGGCGGCAGCGGAAGCGCGGGGACGTTCGGCCGATCATGACGGCGATCGATCTCCGCCACGGCAGCACGGGTCTCCGCCGAGACCCGATGAAACTCGTGAAACGCCTCCTGAGCCTGATCTCGCGCTGCCTCCACGGCCGCACGCACCGCGTCGACAGACGCCCCGAGGGAGGAGCCGCCCGGGGTGTGTGTCTCCGCTGCCTCGTTGATGAGTCGCCCCCGAAGCGTCGTCGCCGGATGGAGGAACACCGGCCTGCCGAACATCGGTGCTCGAGGAACCGACTCCACATCCACACCGCGCCGCAGGCAGGCCGGCGGAGCATTCGGCCCCTCTGCCGACGACTCGGCGCCTGTCCGCGGACCGGTCGTCTGCGTGGCGCTCGGGAGGGCACCGAGTTCGGCGTCCGCGGTGCTGCCGTGCCCTGCCGCCGCGGCGGCACCGTCCACGAGAACGGAAGGCCGAGCGGTCCCGTGACGAATGTCGTCGGGCATGCCGGGATCACGCACGGCCCCGGTCGGTGCGGCACAGCGGGACGACGACTCCCCGTCGCCGCCGGGGACGAGGAGCGATCTCGTCGTCGAGTCGGCGGCCAGTCGATCCACGAGCTCCGCCAGCCGACGCCAGCCGTCCTGCTTCTCGTCGGCTCCGCAACGGCCTAACCGCTGCCGGATCGCAGCCGCCAGCTCACTGAACGAGACCTGAAGGCTGCATCGGCTCCGATCCGCCGACGACGGTCCCGCACCGGAGAACGACTCGGTGGACGGGGCACCCGACCGGTCGGGAGTAGCCGTCGTCGCCGCTGTCATCGCATGATCCCGGCGTCGACCACAACGCTGCCGTCGAATTCGCTCCGCTCCATCTCTCGTACTTCGTCTGCTGACACAGTCAAGTCAAGTCGCTCGATGGTGTGATCGTTTATAGGTGTCTGTGCAGAATGGACGTGATGCGGATCCTCGGTGTGCAGCGATCCACCGGTGCGACGTCGCCCGGACGTCACCGCATCTCGACCACACCACGCCGTGGATCGTCGCCGTCGGCCCGTGCGTCGAAGACGATCGCGAATCCCCAGCCGGATCTCTCCGACGCGAGATGCTGCACCGCCGTCGCCGCGATGTCGCGCGTGGCGACCGTGATCGTGCGGCTCCGCGCCGGGGTGGTGTCTTCGCCGTTCTTCTTCGACGCGAGATAGGGCAGCGATGTGGTGCTGCCTCATGACGGGTGGACGGTGAGCACGTGATGTAGACGGTTTCCGCGTCGCCCGGCCGGTCCCGCTCGAGTGCGTCGTCCGGCCCTCGTCACCGACGATGCCAGGCGGAGCACTCGACACACTCCCGGTGCACGGCTGGTAAGTCGGCTCTGCGATCCGTCCGGGGTCCTCTTCCAGAAGTATGTCCGTGGCCGCACATGTCGGGCCGATCGGCCGCCCGCCGTGTCGTCGGCGTCTTCTTCGTCGTACCTCGGAGGGATGATCTCGGCCATGGGCGAATTCCCGTCGGATGGGCGTCGCGGCTGATCGACACGGGGGAGCGGAGATGGCAGCGGGATATGCGGTGCTGGACACGGAGACGACCGGCTTCACGCCGGGTTGGCATCGGGTCGTCGAGATCGGCGTCGTGCAACTCGACGCGGACGGAACGGTGGTGGACGAGTGGTGCACGCTGATCAATCCGGAACGAGATCTCGGCCCGCAGCACGTGCACGGGATCACCTCGGCGGAAGTGCGGCAGGCTCCCGTGTTCGCCGATATCGCGGGCGATCTGGCGGAGCGGTTGGCGGGACGGGTTCTCGTCGCGCACAACCTGTCGTTCGATGTGGACTTCCTCGCCGCCGAGTACGCCAGGCTCGGTTTGGACGTTCCCCTGCCGATCATGCCCGGCCTGTGCACCATGCGTCTCGCCGACCGCTATCTTCGGCCCGCCGCCCGATCGTTGGCGGCCTGCTGCGCCGCCGCCGGCGTGCCACTGACCGAGGCACACTCGGCCCTGCACGACGCCTATGCGGCCGCGGGTCTGCTGGTGGGCTACCTCCAGGCCGCGGGCACGCCGGAACCCTGGCGAGGTCTGCTTGCCGAGGCCGCCGCGTGGCGATGGCCCAGGCTTCCCGACGCCACCGGCCGTATCGCCCGCCGAGGAGCCGCCTGCGGACCGCGCGAGCACTTTCTCAGCAGGCTGCCGGAATACGGCGGCAGCCCGACACACCTCGCCGCCGTCGAGGACTATCTGACGATGCTGGACGCGGCGCTGCTGGATCGACATCTCTCCCTCAGCGAGGAGGACTGTCTGGTGGAGTTCGCCCTGTCCGTCGGCTTGAGCCGGGTGGAGGCGCTCGGAGCCCATCGCCGCTACCTCGAGGTGGTCGCGCGTGCCGCCGCGCTCGACGGGGCCGTCGGGGCGGGCGGCCGGACGGATCTGAGCAGGGTGGCGTCGCTCATCGGGCTCGGCGAGACCGACGTGGACGGTGCGTTGCGCGGGGTGAGCAGCAGCCTGACCGTGTCGCCCCCTACGGCGTCGTCCCTCGCCGCGGAGGCGGTCGTCGAGAGCACCGCGTCGGCGGACCCGGACCGTGACGACGTGACAGGGCCCGCGCCGAACTGGGGTCACTTTCGGCTGCGCGCGGGCGATCGGATCGTCTTCACCGGGCAGACGCGGGCTCCCCGTGACGGCTGGACGCTGCGGACGGTCGCCGCAGGCCTCGTGGAGGCGGGATATGTGACGAGGAAGACGCGGCTCGTCGTGGCGGCCGACCCGGACTCGCTGTCCGGCAAGGCCCGCAGGGCACGGAGCTATGGCATCCCGATCATCACCGAGGACGCCTATGCCGTGCTGCTGAGCCGGCTGACATCGGCAGTCGCTTCGGACCCCGAGGACGGCGGCTGAGGCAAGGTCGCCGAGCGGGGCCGCATGTCTGCTCGCGGTGTGGAGCGACGGCCGGATCGTGGCGAGCGTGCTCCGAGCCGACACCGGCGGTAGACCCGATGGCCGCAGGTGAGGCGATGGCCGCGGCGGAGCCGGCGATCCGGGAGACCGTACCGGTTCGGAGAGCCGGGGCGGTCGGGGACGGTCCGGCGACGACCCGAGCCGTACGACTCGCTGACGTACCGCGCGTGCGAGCCATGCGCGGCGTACTCGCGACGCCCCACCGGGACCGAATCCGTCGAGGAGCGCTCGTGTCCGGTGGCGGCAGGGCGGCGGGCCGCACGGTGGCGTCGAGTCGACGGCGATTCCCGGCGCGGCAGTCGTCACCTCGCCGGCCGTCTCCCGGACCGCGGGCGCCGCGGACCGCCGTGCGGAGGACCGAGGGAGCGTGCCGCGGCGGTCGGGCGCATCGTCGCGGCTGCCCGGCTCCGGCCCCGCTCGGGGGAGCCGGTACGCGCGGGGACCGACCGCATCGAGCGGCGGGGCGGCGCCGCGCGGGTTCGCACCGCGGGGATCGGAGCGGTTCGAGGGTGCGGTGGACGATCATGATTCGATGATCGAACGGACGTTCGAGTCGGGCGGGATGTCGATCGGGTGGAGTGCGGTGAGCGTCGGGACGGGATCGGCGTCGTCGACCGGCTTCGCTCCGCCCGGCCGCGGCTCACTGGTAGGTGATGTCCGACTCCTCGTAGAGGCAGTGCGTGCCGTCCGGGCCCGGGGCGAAGCACCAGGTCCTCGTAGTCGCCGTGGTTCTGCCTGCGGAAGAAGGGAATCGGCCGCCGGTCTCCTCGGGCTCGTCGCCGTCGTCATCACCCTCGTAGCGCTGGCGGACGGTGATGTCCCGATCGTCGTCCCCGATGATCGTGATGTTCGACGACGTCGCGGTGTCGCCGTAGTTCTCGTTGATGCCGACGAGACGGCCGCCGGGGGCGTGCACGGTGATGTCGTCCATGACCACGTGCCGCTCGTCCATGCTGCCGCAGTTGCCGCACGACCGGTACAGCGCGCCGAAGTCCTCCACCGTGAACCCGGTGATGGTCAGGGTGCCGGGGCCGTTGTGCTGGAACACCTTGTCCTCGGCGGCCGCGGCGCTGCCGCCCTCGACGCGGAACCGTGCGGAGGCGGAGTCCGCGCGGAAGGTGGCGGCGTCCTCGCCCACGTCCTCCCAGCCGACGTTGCGCAGGGTGCAGCTGCCCTCGCAGTGCACGCCGTCGGCGGCCGGGCTGCCGAGCACGACGTTGCTCATGGTGACTCCGTCGGCGAGTTCGAAGAGCGGGTCGCCGCCCTCCTCCTGCCCGCCCTCGCCGAGGTCGCCGTCGCCGTGGTACCGGGTGCCGCCACCGTCGAAGTCCTCGGTGAGCACGATCGTCTCGGACACGGGCTCGTCGAGCGCCGTCGGTCTCGGCTCCGCCGCGCCGCCGCCGGGCTGAGGACCAGCGCGGCGGCGGCGAACGGGGCCGTGATCAGGGCGGCGAGCGTCGGTCGGGATCGATACGAAGCGTGAGGAGAAGACCGCATCGTCGGGCTCCTTGCTGTGCTCTCGAATCGGGAGGGGCCAAGTGAAAACGCTTCCCGTGGTGGACGACGTGAGAATCCGTTATCGTCTTGTCAACAGTCTCCGCGCATTGTCGATGAGTAACCGTCCTGTATCGATTATTCGAGGAGACTTCGACGAGGAATCGTCGAACCGGTCTGGCGTCGGCAGGATTCCGAAGCCACGACCAGCGGCGACGGGACGGGAGAGCGCCGACGACGGACGCTTTCGGGAACGTCGGGAAACGGGTCTTCGGAAACAGGTGAGGCGAGGCGGGATTCAGGTGTCGCGCAGACAGTCCCGGGCATAGCGCGTGGGCGACTGTCCGACCGCCCGAGTGAAGTCGCGGATCAGGTGCGCCTGATCGCTGTAGCCCAGCTCGCTCGCCAGCCCGGCCCAGTTCACGGTGCTCCCGTCGCCCGCGCGCTCGACGGCCTCGTGAACGCGGGAGCGCAGGAGCACCCATTTCGGCGGGACGCCGACGTACTCGGCGAACAGGCGTTGCAGGGTGCGGACGCCGACGCCGAACCGGCCCGCGACCACGTCGACCCGGATCATGCCGGGATCCTCGACGATCGTCCGGACCATCTCGGCGACCACGGGAGTCATCGGGTCCGCCTCCGGAAGCCTGCGGCGGAGGAACTCGTCCGCCGCCGAGACCAGCGCCCGCGGCGCGGCGACGTCGAGCAGTGCCCGTGCCTGATCGGCGGCCTCGGGGCCGAACACCTCGGCGATCGGCAGCACGCGGTCCGTCAACGTCGAGACCGGCGCGGGCAGGAACGGCCGGACGCCCGCCGGGCGGAACCGCACACCCAGGACGTGTCCGGTTCCCGACAGCAGTCGGGAGTAGCGACCTCGCATCACGCCGTACAGCGCCGAGCCCGCCGGATCGAAGACGAGGTGCACGGCGGGGTGGGGGATCACCCACTGTCGGTGTGATCGACCTGCGGGCAGGTCCCAGTGAACGGTCCAGTAGTAGTCGACGAACGGGGCGATCTCGGGTGCGGGCAGGTGCCTGCCGAGGCGGAAGTTCTTCTGCGCGGCGGCCCGATACAGCACACCCGCGCTGCGCGGCGGCGCGGCGGGGCTCGTCCCCGTCTGCTCCGATTCGGAGCCCTGCCTGCCTGCGGCGACGGTCATGCGCGGCAGGGTATGCCTCCGGTCGGACGGTCGCCGCGGTCGCGCTCGACCGTGCCGATGCCTGACGTCTTTCTTCAAGAGGCGTACCCGCCTCGACTCCTACCGTGGCCTGCGCATCCGTGCCTGAACGACGAGGAGAGACAGTGCAACCGCATCTCATGCAGAGAGTCGTCGCCGACGAGCTTCGCGCCATCGTCGAGCGGGTCCGGCCCGAGGACTTCGCCGCGCCGACCCCGTGTGCGGAGTTCGACGTCCGGGCGCTGCTCGACCATCTCACCTGGGCGACGCGAATCCTGATCCTCGCGGGGCGCAAGGAGTCGTTCCCCGCCGACGTCGACTGGTCCGAGGACATGATGACCGGCGATTGGCGGAAGCGGCTCCTGGACGGCATCGACGAGACGGCGACGGTCTGGAGCGAGCCGGCGTCCTGGGTCGGGACGACCGTGATCGCGGGCGGCTCCGAGTTCCCGGCGACGTTCGCGGGCGAGTTGGCGTTCGTGGAGCTGATCCTGCACGGCTGGGACCTGGCCAGGGCGGTGGGACTGCCCTACGACTGCGGCCCGACCGCGGCCGACGCCGCGCTGGCGATGATGGGCAGGCTGGCCGAGCAGGGCAGGAGGTCCGGCTCGTTCGGGCCCGAGGTGGCCGTGCCCGAGTCGGCCTCGGCGTTGGACCGGGTGCTGGGGCTCGGCGGGCGGGACCCGGGGTGGACGGCGCCCGCCTGAGTCGGTCGCCGCGGACGGTCCCGAGCCACGGCGTCCGCGGCACCGTCGTCGACCGGGCATGCGGCCGAGCCTGGACAGAGCGACGGGCCCGCGTTGCCGGCCGTAATAGGTCGCATCTCGCCGAGCGCTCCGCACTCGCTTGCGTGCCGCGGTCGGGGGCCGGTTGAATCCGGCGGGGCCGACCGGGCCTGTCGGATCAGGTGCGAGAACCGGGACACGGCCGCCGTCAACAGGGGAGTGGTGCAGGTGAGCGAGGGTGTGACGCCGGTTCGCTACGCGATCGTCGGCCTCGGGTCACGAGCGGACATGTACGTCGACGCATTGGCCACCCGCTTTCCCGCGAACGCGCGGCTCGTCGCCCTGTGCGACACCAACGAGACCCGGATGGGCGTGCACAATCGTCGGCTCGTCGAGCAGCACGGGCTGGCCGCCCTGCCGACGTACGCGCCCGCCGACTTCACCGAGATGCTGTCTCGGGAGCGGGTCGACGCGGTGATGATCTGCACGACCGACAGCGCCCACGACGACTATCTCGTCGCGACCGTCGAGGCGGGACTGCGTGCGGTCACCGAGAAGCCGATGACCACCGACGTCGAGAAGGCCCGACGCATCCTGGAGGCGCAACAGCGGACCGGCGGCCGCATCGAGGTGACCTTCAACTACCGCTACAACCCCGTGCATCAGCGG